>UREM01000001.1 GCA_900546775.1 uncultured Collinsella sp.
GGTTGAGCACACGACAGCGAGCGAGCCGCATTTGCGCCAAGGTGACGTTATATCGTTCCGCCGTTCTAACGAACGGCGGACCACTTGACGCTGCGCGAGTCGCATTCACGCCAATCTGACGTTCAATTTCGAGGGCGCGACCAGAAGGTCAGCGCCCTCTCATTTCACGTCACCTTGGCGCAAATGCGGCTCGCTCGCTGTCGTATGTCTATCCTGCGACGCCTCGATTCTTACGGCGCCAGATACTTAATCCCCTACGACTGGCGGTAGTGATCGAAGAAGTCGGCGAGGTCTTCGAGCGACTCTTTGAGCACTTCCATGCGCGGCAGGTACACGATGCGGAAGTGATCGGGCTCGGCCCAGTTAAAGCCGCCGCCGCGCGTGATCAGGATCTTCTTCTCGTGCAGCAGGTCGAGGGCGAACTGCTCATCATCGGTGATGTTGAACTTCTTCACATCCATCTTGGGGAAGATGTAGAACGCCGCGCGCGGCTTAACCACCGAGATGCCGTCAATCTTGTTGAGTGCCTCATACACAAAGTTGCGCTGCTCGTAGACACGACCGCCCGGGCGGATATAGTTGTTAACAGACTGATGGCCGCCGAGCGCCGTCTGGACGATCGACTGAGCCGGCACGTTGGAGCACAGGCGCATGTTGGAGAGCATGTTGATGCCCATGATGAAGTCGCTCATGCAGCGCTGGTTACCCGAAAGCACCATCCAGCCAATACGATAGCCCGCGATCATGTGCGACTTGGAAAGGCCGCTAAAGGTGACGCAGGGCAGGTCGGGAGCGAGCGAGGCAATCGAGACGTGTTCGTAGCCGTCCATGCACAGGCGGTCGTAGATCTCATCGGCAAAAATCATGAGCTGGTGCCTGCGCGCGATCTCAACGATGCCCTCGAGTACCTCGCGCGGATAGACCGAACCCGTGGGGTTGTTGGGGTTGATGATGACGAGGGCCTTGGTCGCGCTCGTGATCTTGGACTCCATATCCTCCAGGTCGGGATACCAATCCGCTTGCTCATCACACAGATAGTGAACGGGATGACCGCCGGCAAGGGTTGCGCACGCCGTCCAGAGCGGATAGTCGGGACTGGGGATCAGAATCTCGTCGCCATTGTCGAGCAGCGCGTTCATCGAAAGCTGAATGAGTTCGGACACGCCGTTGCCCGTGTAGATGTGCTCCATCTGAACATTGGGCAGGCCCTTGATCTGCGAGTACTGCATGATTGCCTTGCGCGCAGAGAACAGGCCGCGCGAGTTGGAATAGCCTTCGCAGTCGGGCAGCTGCTGGCGCATGTCCTTAATGACCTCATCGGGCGTGCGGAAGCCAAAGGGCGCCGGATTACCGATGTTGAGCTTGAGAATACGCTCGCCCTCGTCCTCCATACGGGCGGCCTCGTCGACGACGGGGCCGCGCACGTCATACAGGACGTTATCGAGCTTGGTGGATTTTGAAAAAGTACGCATGGTGGTGCTCCTTGGAATTTGAGCTGAGGGATGGGGTTCGGGCTTGGGTACGTTGCGAGGCGATGATTCCTCGCCTTGATCGGCGTCACCGGCGAGCAGCCAGGAAACATCGACCTCCAAAATACGAGCGAGCAGCTCTGCCACATCGCGCCGCGGGATCGTCTTGCCGCTCACATATTGGCTCATCTGACTCTTGCCGAGTTTTTTTCCGAGCATCTCCGATGCGCGGATTACGTCCGACTGGCGAACGTCGCGATCGGACATGGTCTGTCGCAGGCGATCGCTAAACGTCTCTTGGGCCATTAGAACCTCCTTGCTGGCAAAGTTCAATTTATAGAACACGAATTGAACCTAAGTTCAATTTAGGCAGCAGTATAGCGCCGTACCTTATTCGGAAGTTCAATTTCACAAGAAAACGTACCGAACTCCGAGATTTGCCCAAGGCGGACAATGACGCGCACGCGTTTAGAGATATTCAAGGAATCGAGCGGCGGCAAGCGAAACGTCAGCCGTGCGATATATCGCGTTGATCTGCCGATGGGGATGTCCCTCGAGCGGACGCACGGCGACATCGAACTGACAGCGGCGCAAGATGAGCGCCGGAAGAATACTCACGCCCAGACCGTCCTCGACCATGGCCATAATCGCATAATCATCCCAGGTCGATAGCTTAGAACGCACCGCCAGACCCGCGCGGCGAAACAGCGGCGTAATCTCGTCGTCGCTACCGCGTTCCAGAAGAATAAACTGCTCGTTGGCCAAATCGGCAAGGGAAACGACCTCCGCGGTGGCAAGCGAGGAGTCCGCTGGCACCACGGCCATCAGCTCGTCTTGCACCAACGGCCGCGACGCCATGCCGGCGCCGCGTGGCTCGCGCGGAATAAAGCCCAGGTCGCAGCGGCCTTCCGCCACCCATTGCTCAATCTCGGAGTAATCACCCATCAGCAGCTCGTAATCGACATCCGGGTGATCAGCGCGAAACCGCGCGATCACCGGCGGCAGTACATGGGTCGCCACACTCGAGAATGTACCGGTACAGATCTTGCCACGCATGAGCCCCCGCATCTCGTCCACGCGTCGCTGCAGGCGGCCAAACTCTTCGCATAACGCCTCGACTGCCGGCATGACCTGCCGCCCGTCGGCAGAAAGCACCACGCCCTCGCGGCTGCGATCAAGCACCTTAAAACCCCAGTCTGCCTCAAGGTCGCCCACCATGCGGCTCACGCCCGACTGCGAATAGCTCAGCCGCTCTGCAGCATGCGTAAAGCTGCCGGCACGCACCGTCTCGAGCAGCACTTGCATCTTTTGAATATTCGTTTCCACGGCATCCCTCCACCTTTACATGAGTTTTTGTCATGTTATCCATGCATTATATTCGCTTTTCTTCTAAAGCCAGTTCACCCATAGTGAACATGCTCGGATATAGAGGGGATGTCAGCACATGAACAACGGGCTGTTTACGTACTTAGCAGCATTGCTATTGTTTGGCTCCAACGGCATCATCGCCGCTGCCATCGCGCTGCCGAGCTCCGATATCGTACTGTTGCGCACGTTTTTGGGCGCTCTCACCCTTGCCGCCATCCTCTTCATAACCAAGCGCCATAACCTGCAGGCTCCGTCTCGCCCCTGCGAGGCCGCAGCGCTCATCGTCTCGGGCGCCGCGCTGGGCGCCAGCTGGATTTTCCTGTTCCGCGCCTATCAGACGATCGGCGTTGGCATCTCCTCGCTGTTGTATTACTGCGGCCCCATCATCGTTATGGCCCTCTCCCCGCTCATTTTTGGCGAAAAGCTGACCGGCGGCAAAATCGCCGGGTTTATCGCCGTTGCCTGTGGCGCCTTTCTCATTGCGGCGCAAGGTCTAGGCGGCAATATGCCCATTGCGGGTATCGCTTGCGGCATCGCCTCGGCCTTCTGCTACGCCTTGATGGTCATCGCTAGCAAGGGTGCGCCACACATCGAAGGCCTCGAGAACTCCACGCTCCAGGTGAGCGCCGCCTTTGTAACCGCGTTGATCCTTACGCTCTTCACGCAAGGTGCCCCCTCGTTCCTCTCCCCCAGCATTGCCGCCGGCATCGATTGGGGCGCCGTCGCCATGCTCGGCGTCGTCAACACCGGCATCGGTTGCCTGCTCTACTTTAGTGCCGTCGCCAAGCTGCCCGTCCAGACCGTCGCGGTCGTCGGCTACCTCGAGCCGCTTTCGGCCGTCGTGTTCTCCGTTGCCCTTTTGGGAGAGACCATGACGCCCATCCGCCTCATGGGCGCCGCGTTGATCATCGGCGGCGCGATCTTTTGCGAAGTCGCCGGCAAACGCGCAGACACCAAAGCAAGCATCGCCCAAGCAGCACGCGCCTAAAAGCCCCTCTTCAGTTTCAAAGCAGGGGCGCGTCCGTGGTTATCACATTGCAGCAAGACCATACAGCCGGTGCGCCCCTGTTTTGAAATGCTACCTGCGTACATGAATAATCCCCAGATGGGGATTATTGTCTAAAACACCCCGATGTGCCAAACTGCTCTTATATGTATAAAGATGGCATAAAGGTTATCTGCCCTAGACAGATAACCGGATGTCTAAGGGAGTCCACGTGGCACACAACAAACTGGAGGCAAACCTCCAAGACCAGCACGGACAGAGCGGGCATGGAGCCATTCCCCTTTCTGCTGGTATGTTGCTCGTAACGCTCGGCGTCGTCTATGGCGACATCGGCACGAGCCCTATGTACACCATGAAATCAATCGTCGCCAACAACGGCGGCATCGGTACCGTCAGCGAGGACATGATCCTGGGCGCGCTTTCGCTCGTCATCTGGACCATGACGCTCGTAACCACGGTCAAGTACGTGCTAATCGCCATGAGGGCCGACAACCACAACGAGGGCGGTATCTTCGCCCTGTTCAGTCTCGTGCGCAAAGTGGCGCCGTGGCTGATCCTTCCCGCCATGATCGGCGGTGCGGCGCTGCTTGCCGACGGCATCCTCACCCCCGCCGTCACGGTCACCACAGCCATCGAGGGTCTGCGCACCATCGAGTGGGGCCACGCGCTATTGGGCGACGGCCAGACCAACGTCATCATTATTACCATCATCATTATCTGCGGCCTATTTGCCATGCAGCGCGCCGGCACCTCGTCAATCGGCAAGCTCTTCGGCCCGCTCATGACGCTATGGTTCCTGTTCCTGGCGGGCGCCGGCCTGTTCAACATGCTCGGCAACCTGTCCATCTTGCGCGCACTCAACCCCATCCGCGGCATCATGTTCCTGTTCTCGCCCATCAACCACTCGGGCATCATGGTGCTCGGCTTCGTCTTCCTGTCGACGACCGGTGCCGAGGCGCTCTATTCGGACATGGGTCACGTGGGCAAGGCTAACATTTACGCATCCTGGCCGTTCGTAAAGGCGGCCCTCATCCTTAACTATCTGGGTCAGGGCGCTTGGCTGCTCGCCAACAACTCCAATCCCCAGATGCTCGCGATGGACATCGTCAACCCGTTCTACATGATGCTTCCCGAGCCCCTGCGCCCCTTTGCCATCGTGCTATCGGCCGTAGCGGCCATCATCGCCTCGCAGGCGCTTATCACCGGCTCGTTCTCGCTGGTATCCGAGGCCACGCGTCTCAACCTTATGCCGCATCTGCGCATCCACTACCCCAGCGACACCAAGGGTCAACTCTATATTCCGCTCGTCAACAACATCATGTGGGTCGGCTGTATCTTCATCGTGCTGCTGTTCCAAAACTCCGAGCGCATGGAGAGCGCCTACGGCCTCGCCATCACCGTGACTATGCTCATGACCACGACGCTTTTGACGAGCTATATCGCCGGCATCCTCAAGCACAAGCTGGGCGCCTGCGTCTTTGCCCTGCTTTTTGGCGCCATCGAGCTCTGCTTCTTTGCCTCGTGCCTCACCATGTTCTTTGACGGCGGCTATGTGATGATCTTCCTGGCCTCGCTGCTGTTTGGCCTTATGTACGTGTGGCGCCGCGGCACCGCCATCGAGCGCACGCAGACGATCCTGCTGCCCGTCTCCAAGTACATCGATCAGCTCAACCGCCTGCGCAACGACGAGACCTACCCCGTGCTCGCCGACAATCTGGTGTTCCTCACCAACAGCCCCGACCCGCTCACGCTCGACCGCGACGTGCTCTATTCCATCCTGGACAAGCACCCCAAGCGCGCCAAGGCATATTGGTTCATCAACGTGCACGTTACCGACGAGCCCTATACGCACGAGTATTCCGTCGAGACCTTTGGCACGGACTTTTTGTTCCGCGTGCGCCTGGACCTGGGCTTTAAGGTCAACCAGCGCATCAACGCCTATCTGCGTCAGATCGTTGGCGACTTGATGACATCGGGTGAGCTGCCACCGCAGCATCACACCTACTCCATCTACGAGACACGCGGCAACGTGGGCGACTTCCGTTTTTGCATGCTGCGCAAGATGCTTGCCCCCGAAACGGACATCAACCGCAACGACCACCGCGTGATGGCCATCAAGTACGCCGTCCGCCGCGCCTGCGGAAGCCCGGCACGCTGGTACGGTCTTGAGAACTCGGCGATCATCATCGAGTACGTGCCTCTCTTTGCCCGCATGCGTCCGGCGGTCAAACTCGTACGCACCCATGTGCCGCTCGAGGTCCAGATCGAAGAAGCCGAGGAAATGGAAGTCGATATCTTCTCGGACGACCTGGTCAACGGCAACGAGGCCGGTAGGGACATGAACGTCGATCCCACCGAATTGCTCGAGAGCGTCGCCGATACGCCCGAACAGCAACTGCTCGACGGCCTCGAGAGCGCCCAGCTCAACGACGCCAACTTCTAGCGACGTCGCGCATCAACGACAGCGCCCCTGCACCTCACAGGAGATGCAGGGGCGCTTTGCATTTCAGTAAAGCCCTCGGCTACGAACGACGCGGCTCGGGAACCACAAGCCTATCGGGGCTCGCGCCCTCGGCATCCATCAGGCTCACGTAGCGAATCGACGGATCCTCATACATCGCGTAGTAATAATTGCCTGTGCGCGCGCTAAAGCATCCGGTATAGATAGTCTTCTCGAACTTGCCATCGCCCATCCTGGACGCCCCCTCAATCATCACCACGCCCTCGAGTGAACGGAACATGCGGACGACGTTTTCGGTCTCGCTGTCTTTTTGCGGGTAATTGGCGTTGAGGTACGCTGCCTTTACAAAACGGCTCGGCGAATAGCAGTCGCCGGGAATGCCGCGCATGCCGGCACCGGCTCCATAGGGCTTAAGCTCGGCGCCACGCCACGTCGCCGTCTGCGGAAAATCGCTTGTGGCGGTGATATAAGTGCGTAGGTTTTCCATATGCCACGGGAAGGTGGGCTGATTGGCAAGGGTGTCGACCGGATCGTCGTATACATGCAGGCCGTCAGCCATCATCTCGACCACGATGCTACGCTGGCTGTCGCCGATAATCCAATGGAGCAGCGACACGCCCAGCCCCTCTCCGGCAGATTTGGCGACAATCACCGTGTCGCGCAGCGCGGCCTCGACCTCATCGACCGTCGAGAACGTCGCTGCCACCCACAGGGGAAACTCATAGGCCGCGATATTGGTCTTGCCGTCGACAGGGTCCTCGGCATACTCGGCATAACCCGGGAAATTGAGACCCGCCACGGCGAGGCCCGCATCGTTGCCGCAGTCGAAGAACATAGGGTAGTTCTTGTAATCGATGCACATACCGATCACCGCGTGTGCCGCTGTCGTGTCGTCGATAAACGAATACGGAATGTGAAACCCGCGCGGCATCACGCGAACCTGTTGGCCGTAGTCAAAGCTCCAGTCGAGGTTGCGGCCCAGATACATGTTGCCGGAATTATCGGTAAATCGAATGCTCGTACACATAGCGCCTCCTAGCTTTACGGTCCTGCTAAGGTTATTGTCACCAAACAAAAAGGCGCTAAACACAAAAGCCCGGACATGACAACAATGTCACGCCCGGACCAAAAGAGACGAAGTGCGGTGCTTTGGTCCCCTTAGACCAACTTTCCAAGACAGTGGTCAATCATATGCTGGACCATTTGCGCCTCGAAGCCCACAAAGTCCTGCTTGCGCTCGCGCATCTTGCCGTCGACGATCTGGTCAAAGGCAACCTTGCACTTGATATAGCGCGTAGACTTGGTGACCTCCTCGTGCGTCAGGCAGCTCTCCTCCATCTTGCTGGCGCCCAGGCCAAACACCAGACGGGGGTTGTAGAGCACGTGGGGCTCGCCGGCGTCGTCCAGGTAGACGCAGACCTTCTTGGTAACGCCAATCTGGTTAGCGGCAAGGCAGCCGGCATCGTCGAGCGACTTGATGGTATCGATCAGGTCCTGAGCAACCGACTCGTCCTCGACGGTCGCAACCTCGCAACGCTGGGACAGGATAGCCTCGTCGTGGCAAAGCTCTTTAATCATACGTTCCTCCATAGGGGTCGTTGTAACCGCTTAAGTATACGGTACCCACACATTTTCATGCGATAAATACCGTCCGTCTGTTACAAAGCGCCGAACATCAACATGCGAGGAACAGCAAGGTTGTAAAGACGATATAGTAAGTGAGTTCGTGTCAATCGGCCTAAACTCGGGGCCGAACAAGGAAAGGGTATGCATGGACGAACTTTTTCACGTCAGTGAGCGCAAGTCCACAATCGGGACCGAACTTCGCGCTGGACTGACAACATTCCTGGCGATGGCCTACATCATCGCCGTCAACCCCGCAGTGCTCTCGGGCGCTGGCATCGATGCGGGAGCGCTCGCCTGCGCCACCTGCCTGGGCGCCGGCATCATGACCATCTGCATGGGCATCTTCGCCAACCGCCCGCTCGCCTGCGCGTCGGGTCTGGGCATCAACGCCATGATCGCGGGCATCACCACCACCATGTGCGGCGGCGACTGGCACGTGGCCATGAGCGTTATCTTCCTCGAGGGTATCGTCATCTTGCTGCTCGTCCTTTGCGGCCTGCGCGAGGCCATCATGGACGCCATCCCCGTGGTCCTGCGCCACGCCATCTCGGTGGGTCTGGGCCTGTTTATCGCCATGATCGGCCTGTGCGACGCCGGCATCATCACCGCTGGCGCCGGTACGCTCGTCGGCCTGGGCGACATCGCCTCCCCCACCTTTATCGTCGGCATCATCTCCATCGTCGTGACGGTTGCCCTGGCTTCCCGCAACGTGCCGGGCTCGCTGCTCATCGGCATCATCGTCGCCGTTATCGCCGGAATCCCGCTGGGCGTCACCCATGCGCCCGAGGGCCTCATCGCACCGCTCGACTTCTCGACCTTCGGCGCCCCGTTTGCCAGCACTGCCGACGGCAACCTTGCCATCGTGAAGGTCCTGACCGACCCGATGCTGCTCGTCGTTGCCTTCTCGCTGCTCATGAGCGACTTCTTCGACACCATGGGCACCGCGATGGCCGTCGCCAAGCAGGGCGAGTTCCTGACCGAGGACGGCAATGTCGAGGACATCCGTCCCATCCTGGTCGTCGACTCCGTGGCCGCTGCTGCCGGTGGCTTTATGGGCGTCTCCTCCATCACTACCTTCGTCGAGTCCACCTCTGGCGCTGCCGACGGTGGTCGCACGGGCCTCACCTCCGTCACCACCGGCGTGCTGTTCATTCTCGCCGCGTTCTTCTCCCCCATCGTCACCATCGTTTCCAGTGCCGCCACCTGCGGTGCTCTGGTCTACGTCGGCTACCTCATGATGAGCGAGGCCTCCGAGATCGACTGGTCCGACGTGTCGCAGGGTTTCCCGGCGTTCATGATTGTCGCCGGCGTGCCCTTCACCTACTCCATCTCTGCCGGCATTGGCCTGGGCTTTATCGCCTACGTGATCGTCGCGCTCTTTAAGGGCGAGGCCTCCAAGATCAAGCCGCTCATGTGGATCGCAGCCCTCGCCTTCCTCGTCTACTTCTTTGTAGCGTAGCGGCAAAGCTGCCAAAGCAGAACACCAAAGCGCGGAGTCGCATCGAGCGGCTCCGCGCTTTTCTTTTAAAGCCAGGCATCGCACGGACGCGCGATATATTGCTTCCCAAGTTTTGGACATTTTGCCCTCCAAACGGCACTACCGACGGCTACATCCTGCAGATATGCTGGATATAACCGCATAGGCCCTATGAGGATGGGAGTAACCATGGCCGCCTTGTTCACGACCCCCAAGCGCAATGACAAAACCTCTGGAGCCCATTTTGTCGAGCCCGACGTGCGCCGTCGCACGCTGCTCGCACACGGCAGCTGGCGCCGCGTGACACGCCGCATCGTCTGCGGCCTAGCCTGCGCGCTCACGGTAAGTTCGCTGCTCATGCCGAGCGTCTCGCTCGCGGCCGAGTGGGTGGACGTCGGCGGCACCCAATACAACGCCGGCACCGCGGCGGGCGACGCCGCCGGCACCTGGAGCTGGGACGGCGCCGACGACATGAAGCTCAACGGCTATAACGGCGGCGCGATCGAGGCAGCGGGCAAGCTCAACGTGAGCTACGAGGGCAACAACACCGTCACTAACGACAACGGCCGCGGCATCAAGGTTAAGGATGGCGCGAACGAGAACGCCGAGCTTAATATTCAGGGCGACGCGTCCAGCACGCTCAACGTGACATCTTCTCGTGACGCCATCACTTCCGTCGGCAACATCAACATCGACGGCGCTGGCACTGTCAACGCCACGAGCACCGAGCACGATGCCATCGATGCCGGGGGCGATGTCACCATCAAGGGCTCGGGAAACGTTAACGCCACGGGCGATTCGGATGGCATCAGGGCCGACGGCAACATCACGATCGACAACAGCGGAACCGTCACCGCCAAGGCCACCGAGGATCAGGGTATCGATGCTAACGAGAACCTCATCATAAAGGGCGGCGGCAAGGTAGAGGCAAGCTCTACCAAAGACAATGCGATTTGGGCCGACGGCAACATCGAGATCTCGGGTGGCAGCCAGGTCAAGGCAAGCTCCGAGGAAGACGCCGCCATCGACGGTAAAAACAGCCTCACGGTCACGAACGCTTCCCTCAACGCAAGTGGCGTTGGGTATGGCATCTATGTCTACAAGGGCATCACGCTCGATGGCGCGACCGTGACGGTCCGCGCAAGCTCAGATGGCGGGGAAGCCAGCGCACTCTTCACCGATGAGGACAACATCGTCATCAAGAACGGCTCGACTGTGGATGCGCTCGCAGAAGGCAGGTTCTCGGTTGCAATCTCCACCAGTAATTTCTACTCCGACGAAGCGGGTGGCCATATCTACATCAGCGACTCCGTTGTCAAGGCCATAGCCCGCTATGCCGAGACCGGCGGCGACGGCCCCGACCACTACAGTGGAGACCAAAACGACGAAATCATCCCTGAGTCCGAGGGCCTGAACATCGGCATCTTCGCGCAGACCGAGAAGGGCATCACGCCCGCGACCATCTCGATCGTCCGCAGCAAGGTCACGGCCGAGGGAGACACGGCGGCTATCTTCGCCCTTGCCATGAGCGCGGACGGCAAGGCGATCGGCACCATCGAAATCAAGGACGCCATCATCCAGACGCCTGCAGGCGGCAAAGTCATTGACTATCGCAACAAGGAAGAGCTCAGCGACGGCATCGTCTACGAGGCGGGGCAGACCATTGGCACGGGCGATGCCACGATTGACTCCCCCTATGACGCCGCTGTCGCCAAGAGCACGGTCATCGTGCCTCCCGAGGAGACCAAGCCCGAGGAAAAGCACGGCAAGACCAAGCCCGAGGGTTCCAAGTCCGAGGGCACGAAGACAACCAAGACCGTTGCAGTTGCAGCCAAGGGAGCCAAGACCGTCGGCAAGCTCGCGGCAACCGGCGACACCTCGAACGCAGCCATCGTGGCAGCCGCCCTTGCGGGAACAGCCGCCATCGCCGCAGGCGCCCTGGCGAGTCGCAAACGTTCGTAAACACTTTTTCGCACAGGACGGGTGGATCGCAGCCCTTGCCTTCCCCGTCTACTTCTTCGTAGCGTAAGGGCAAGGCTGCAAAAGCTGAACAATAAAGCGCGGAGTCGCCATGCGGCCCCGCGCTTTTCTTTTAGCGTCGGTCCCTGCGCCGGCGTGCGGCCTATTTCTCCCCCATTTTGGCCATTTTGCCCTCCAAACGGCACTACCGCCGCCAACATCCAGCAGATACGCTGAACCTAGCCGTATAGGCCCTATGAGAACGGGAGCAACCATGGCAGCCTTGTTCACGACCCCCAAACGCAATGACACTACCGCCGGAACCCATGTTGCCGAACCCGACGTTCGCCGTCGCATAGGACTCGCGCACGGCAGCTGGCGCCGCGTGACGCGCCGCATCGTCGCGGGCGCCGTGTGCGCGCTCACGGTGAGCTCGCTGCTCATGCCGAGCGTCTCGCTCGCAGCGGAATGGGTCAAGGTCGGCGGCAACAAGTACAACACCGCGGCGAGCGACGAGGCCGGTACCTGGTCGTGGGACGGCGCCGACGACTTGAAACTCAACAACTATAACGGCGGCGAGATCCAGGCCGCAGGCAAGCTCAACGTGAATTACTCGGGGACCAACATCGTCACTGCCGAATGGATCGAAAGCATCAACGTTTCTCATGGCACTAACGAGAATGCCGAGCTCAATATCCAAGGCGACGAGGGCGGCACGCTCAGCGTGACATCTACTGAGGACGCTATCCTCTCCACGGGTAATATCAACATCGACGGAGCCGGATCCGTCAACGCCACGAGCGCTGGGCTTGATGCCATCAATGCCGGGGGTGATCTCGCTATCAAAGGTTCGGGCAACGTCAACGCCACGGGTGCATCGGATGGCATCAGGGCAAACGGCAATATCACGATTGACGACAGCGGAGTCGTCACCGCCAGGGCTACCGAGGACAAGGGTATTGGGACCGGCAAGAACCTCACCATCAAGGGTGGCGGGACGGTCGAGGCAAGCTCCGAGAAAGACGCTGCCGTCGAGGCCAAGGGCAGCCTCGCAGCCACAAACGCCTCCCTCAACGTAAACGGTGTTGAATATGGCGTCTATGCCCACAAGGGCATCACCCTCGATCATGCAAACGTGACGGTCCGTGCAAGTAAAGGCAGATACGGTGGCGCCATCGCCCTCTTCACCTACCAGGACGACATCGTCGTCAAGAACGGCTCCACCGTGGACGCGTTTGCGGAAGGCGAGGTTTCGGCTGCATTCTCCACCAGAAACGATCGACCCAACGAGAAGGGTGGCCACATCTACATCAGCGACTCCGTTGTCAAGGCCATAGCCCGCTATGTCGAGAACGGCGACGGCCCCATCCCCTACAGCGAAAACCAAGATGGTGAGACGAGCCCCGAGCCCCAAGGCGAGAACATCGGCATCATCGCCCAGACCAGCGAGGGCGTCACACCCGCAGTCATCTCGATCATCCGCAGCAAGGTAACGGCCGAAGGAGATACAGCGGCAATCTTTGCCCGTGCCATGAGCGCTGACGGCAAGACAATCGGCACCATCAAGATTGAGAACGCCGCCATCCAGACGCCCGAAGTCGGCAAGGTCATTGACTATCGCAAACTCCGTGACGGCATCTACGAGGCAGGCCAAGCCATCGGCACGGGCGACGCCACGGTCGACTCCCTCTATATCAAAGCAGTCGCCAAAAGCACGACCATCGCACCTCCCGAGGTAGCCAAGCCGGAAGACCCCAAGCCCGCAGAAAGCAAGCCCGCGGAGTCCAAGCAGGACCCCAAGTCTGAGGGCTCAAAGCCGACCAAGGCCGTTGCGGCTTCAACCACGAAAGCCAAGACTACCGGCGTGCTCGCGGCAACCGGCGACACCTCGGGTGCAGCCATCGTGGCAACCGTCCTTGCGGGAACAGCCGCTATCGCCGCAGGCACCATGGCGAGCCGTAAGCGCTCTTAGACGCCCCTGCGCACATGACAGCTCCCGCGAAGACCCTGAGCCCCAGCTCCCCTCCGGCGGTGGCGTTTTCCATATGCGTCCGCAGGGTATGCACGAGATTGTCTTTGGTCTAGCCCAACCTGCATGAGCCGGCGTGCGACAATGGGGGCCGTCGATATCACAACGCCGAGAGAAGCCCGTCATGAAAGCGCATCAAAAGCAGATAACCGTTCATGCACAGCATGCCGAAAGCGCACCAGTCATCTATCTTCCCGTGGTCATAGGCGACGGCACGGAGGTTTATGAACGCTGCCGAGAGCTCAACTGCCCGCCCTTCACGCTTGTCGGCATTGGCAGCCTCAACTGGAATCGCGAGCTGAGCCCCTGGGGATGCGACGGTACCGTGCGCGATGCCGAGCCCTTTGGCGGTCAGGCTTCCGGATTTCTCGATGAGCTGTTGAACTGGATAATCCCAGAGGCCGAGTCGTCGCTTCCTCAGCCGCCCACCTGGCGCGGCATTGCCGGCTACTCGCTCGCGGGCCTCTTCGCACTCTGGTCCCTCTGGCAAACCGACGCCTTTAGCCGCGCCGCAAGCGCATCGGGGTCGTTGTGGTTTCCCGACTTTGTCGATCGCGCCAGCACGGCCCCTTTTGCCGGCAGCCCGCAAGCCGTCTATCTGTCGCTCGGCAAAAAAGAGACCAAGACGCCCAACCGCATGATGCGGCATGTGCTCGACGACACGCGCGCGACGGAAGCGTTGCTCATCGCGCGCGGCATTCCAACAACGCTGGAGCTCAACCCCGGCAATCACTTTGCCCAAACCGACTTGCGCATGGCCCGCGGCATCCACTGGATATTGACGCATTAAAAATGGCGCCCGCGCGTACGCATGGGCGCCATTTTTTGATTCAGCTGGACGCAGTTGTTACTCAGCAGCCTCCTCAAGCTCGGAGACATCAAACTCAAAGTCGTTACCCGGCAGGATGGCGTTGAGCACAATGCCCACCAGCGAGCCCACGGCAAGACCGGAAAGCGAAATCGTCACGCCGCCCAATTCCAACACGATAGCTCCGGCAGTGCTGTACGCAATGCCGAGTGAAAGCACCAGCACCAGGGCGGCCACCAGCACGTTGCGGTTGTTCTGGAAATCGACCTGGTTCTCGATGAGGTTGCGGACGCCCACGGCGCTGATCATGCCATAGAGCACGAGAGACACGCCGCCGATCACACACGCCGGCATGGCCGCAATGACAGCCGCGAACTTGGGGCAGAACGAGAGCACAATGGCACAACATGCGGCAATGCGAATCACGCGCGGGTCAAACACACGCGTTAGGGCAAGCACACCGGTGTTCTCGCCATAGGTGGTGTTAGCCGGAGCGCCAAAGAGCGATGCGAGAATGGTCGCCAGGCCGTCGCCAAGCAGCGTGCGATGCAGGCCAGGATCGGCGATGTAGTTACGCTCGCAGGTGGAGCCGATAGCCGAGATATCACCGATATGCTCGATCATGGTCGCAAATGCCAGCGGCATAATGGTGATGATGGCCGTCGTGGCAAGACCGCTATCGAACTGCGGCCCAAAGAGTGCAAACACGGTGTTGTCCCACACGATGGGCAGACCGACCCACGGAGCGGCGGCAACGCCCGAGAAATCAACCTCGCCGAGCGCAGCCGCAACGGCATAGCTCACCACAACGCCCAGCAAAATCGGCACGATCTTGACCATGCCACGGCCCCAGATGTTGCAGATGACGATAACGGCAACGGCAATGACAGCCACAAGCCAGTTGGTCTGGCAGTTAGCAATAGCGGAACTTGCCAGGATCAAGCCGATGGAAATGACGATGGGGCCAGTCACCACCGGCGGAAAGAAGCGCATAACGCGCTTGGCGCCAAACGCGCGGAAGAGCGCCGCAAGCACCGGATAGAGCAGACCGGCACAAGCTACGCCCAGGCAGGCATAGGGCAAAAGCTCGGCCTCGCCGCTGGGCGCGATTGCGGCATAACCGGCAATAAAGGCAAACGACGAGCCCAAGAAGGCCGGCACCTTACCGCGCGACAGGAAGTGGAACAGCAGCGTGCCCAAGCCGGCAAACAAAAGCGTTGCCGACACCGAGAGACCGGTGAGCACGGGCACCAACACCGTGGCGCCAAACATCGCGAATAGATGCTGCAGACCGAGTAGGAACATGCGCGGGCGGCCGAGCGGTGACGCATCGTAGATGGCATCGGCGACGGCGGGCGTCGAAGACAGGGACATGGATGTCCTTTCGAATGGAAGGGCGATCGGGCATATTGGATAACCTGCCCGAACGATACGATCCGAACCATTGTACGCGATACGCAGTGCCTCGCACGCGCCGCCACCTGCAAACGCTAGCGCTATTTCCAAACGCGTTCGGCGATGCGCCTGACCAGCGCGATCTTCGCCCACTGCTCGTCCTCGGTCAGCTTGTTGCCAATCTCGCAGCTGGCAAAGCCACACTGCGGAGACAGATACAGGTTCTCGAGCGGAACATACTTTGCAGCCTCGTGAATACGCGCAACGATGGCATCCTCATCCTCAAGCTCAGCGGCCTTGGTGGTCACTAGGCCCAACACGACCTTCTTGCCGGGGGCAACGTACTTGAGCGGCTCAAAGCCACCGGCACGCGGCGTATCGAACTCAAGGTAGAACGCATCGACGTTCTCGTGTGCGAACAGATACGGCGCGATGGGGTCGTAGCCGCCCTCGAAGGCATAGGTAGAGTGATAATTACCACGGCACACGTGCGTGTTAATGACGAGGTCGTCGGGCTTGCCCTCGATGGCGGCGTTGTTGAGCGCCACGCCCAGCTCGCTCACCTTTTGCAGGTCAACCGGGCTCATGCCAGTCTTGGACACAAAGTCGGTATCGCAATAGATGCCCCAGGTGCAGTCATCAAACTGGATGTTGCGGCAACCCGCTGCGTACAGGTCGGCGATCACCGTGCGATAAGCGGCTGCAATTGCGTCGGCAAGTTCCTCATCGGTCTTATAGACAGCGCGCAGGCTCTCCTGCTGGCCATCGCAGCGGTCGAGCGTAACCTCCGAGAACGTCTGGATCGGCGCCGGAATGGTCTGGCGTGCAACGTGGCCCTCCCCCTCGAGTGCCTTGACAAACTTAAAGTGCTCGACGAAGGGGTGGTTCTCGCCGCTGATGGGGCCGGTCACCACGGCGGTGTCAGCCGTGGTCTCCTCGTCGTGGAACATATAGCCCGTACGCGAGGTGCGGCGTTCAATGCCGTTGAGCCCCCACATAAAATCGAGGTGCCAGTAACTGCGACGAAACTCGCCATCGGTAATCACCTGCAGACCGGCGGCCTTTTGCTTGTCCACCAGGTCGCGAATAGCCTCATCCTCGACGGCCTTAAGCCCCTCGGCATCGAGCGTGCCTGCCGCATAGGCAGCGCGGGCATCCTTTACGGCCTGCGGACGAAGAAAGCTGCCGACGATATCAGCGCGAAACGGCGCGTTCGGTTGAATTGAAGTGCTCATAGATATCTCCCTTTGCATTGGTTGCTTTACTGGGACAGAGTATGAGCGCTCATATAGCCATCGTAAAATATACGTTTATAACAGTTTGATATAGATGCTTCCTATATCAGTTGGGACTGCCATGAAGAGATTTGACCTGTACAGGACGCAGCAGTCTAGATATGCTGACGAATCGCGTCGATATAGGCCCGACCGTAGCGCGTAAGCGTCGTGTTCTTGCGCGTGATGATGCCAATCTCCATGTACTCGTCCACGTCGAGCGGAATCGAGATAATGCCGGGGCCGTTGAGCTCGTGGCTGATCACGCCCGAGCATACCGTGTAGCCGTTGAGGCCCATGGCCAAATTGAACAACGTCGCACGGTCGCGCACGCGGATATTCTTGCGACGCTCAAACGTCGAGGTCAGCTCCTCGGAATAGTAAAACGAGTTGTAGCTGCCCTGCTCGTAGGACAGGAACGGGTAGTCTTCCAGATCCTCGAGCGTCACGCTGGAGCGGTCCGCCAGCGGATGGTCGGCACAGACGAAGACATGCGGCGTGGCGCAGAAAAGCCCCTCGAATACGAGCTCGTTGGCCGCCAGCATGCGCTCGATAACCTCGCGGTTATGCTCGGATAAGTACAGGATGCCCAGTTCGCTTTTCATATGCGCGACGTCCTCGATAATCTCGTGAGTCTGCTCCTCGCGCAGGGTAAAGTCATATCGCGCGGCATCGAACTCACGGATCACATCGACAAACGCGTTGACGGCAAAGGAATAATGCTGGCAGCTCACACTAAAGTGCGGCACCTGCTCGGACGCGCCCTTGTACTTGCCTTCGAGCAGATCCGCCTGATCGAGCACCTGGCGCGCGTAGCCCAAGAAGGTCTCGCCCTCCTCGGACACAATGACACCCTTGTTGGTGCGCTCAAAGATGTGCACACCCATCTCGTTTTCGAGATCGCGGATCGACGCGGTAATCGAAGGCTGCGACACAAAGAGCCGGCGCGAGGCCTCGGTGATGCTGCCGCATTCGGCAACTTTGACGACATACCTGAGCTGTTGAAGCTTCATGATGGCCTCCCTAGACGTCCGCGAAACCCGAACCCGCCGCATCTGCCTGACGCATAAACGACGGCATCTCCCCCGTCGCGGCGCAGGCGGCAATCTGATGCAGAGCCCCGGCAACCGCATCGTCTGCCGCAGCGCCGATATGCCAGCGCGCGGCAGCCGTGACGGCCTCGTTGGCATTGGCGACTGCAACGGAGTTGGGGACGGCACCGATCATGGGCAGGTCGTTATCGGAATCGCCAAATACGGCCACCTCGTCGGACGTCAGGTCCAAAGCGCGCGCCAGCTCCAGCGCAGCGCAACCCTTGTCCCAACCTGCTGGAAGAATGTCGAACAGGCGCACACGATTGTTGGGAAACACAAGCGAGAGTTCCGGCACCTCAACGGCAGCGTTCTCGCGTAGCTCCGCGAGCTCCTCACGCGAACGGGTACTCCAGATATTCGCCTTAAACACCGGCGCGCCATCGACGATGGGACGACACGGGGCCTCTTCGCCTTTGAGCCACACATTGCCGCCCGACTCCATAGCGCGACGTACACGCTCGGGATTACTCGTCACGCAATAGGCATCGTTGCCCCAAAAGTCATCGCCCAGGCTGTAGACTTTTAGAAATGTATCGTCGGTCTCTTGCTCCAGATAGTCGGCCAAACGCATCAGAGCATCGTTGTCGATTGCGCGCGAAGCGACTACTTCGCCGTCGACAAACATCACCTGGCCGTTACAGAACGCACCGGTCGAAAAACACTCGGAACGGTTTTTGAACATCCAGCCCATCGCGGAGGGCTGGCGACCCGAAACCGGGCCAAAGTGCAGACCCGCCGCCTGCATGGCATGAATGCCCTCGATGGCGTAGTCGCTGGCGCCGTCATGCCCGGCTGGAATCAGCGTATCGTCCATATCGGTCAGCACAAGTTTAATCATAAGGCCCCCTCGGTCATTCTTAATCCCGTCTATTGTACCGACCTGCCAAAAAGAGACAGGTTTATATTGGCAGGTTTTATCTGGGAAAACGCAAAGCCCCAGTTGTTACCTGCCAAAATAAACCTGTCCCTTTTTGGCAGGTGCGCTAGTATAGGGAACAACAGATTCGATGCGGGAGTGCCGGCGGTGCAAACCACAAGGCTGAGAGGGCATGGGACCCAATCCTTTGAACCTGTCAGTTAATGCTGGCGTAGGGAGCATGCCGCCTTTTTAGGGGCGCTGTCTATGCACAGCGCCCCTTTTCTATGCCAAGGAGGCATGTGCAGTGATTGATTCGGAACAGCTTAAGCAAAACGTGGTCAAGGCCGTGGAGGAGATTCGCGCCACCAATTCGATGGCGGGCTCCATCACCAACACGGTGACGATTGACTTTGTCGCCAACGCGCAGCTCGCCGTGGGCGGATCGGCCGCCATGGTCTATCTGCCCGACGAGGGCGAGGCGCTCGTTGCCGGCGGCGGCGCCATCTATCTGAACATGGGCACACTCTTCCCCATCTACGAGCAGACGATTCCCCGCGCGGCCAAGGCGGCACACGACGCCGGCAAGCCCTGGGTGCTCGATCCGGTGGGCCTGGGCATCGGCAGCCTGCGCACCCAACTGGTAAACGAACTCAAGCAGTACAAACCCGCCATCGTGCGCGGCAATGCCTCCGAGATTATCGCGCTCGCCGGCCTGTGGGGCCTTGAGGGCGAAGCGGCCGATCTGAGTCGCGTGCGCGGTGTCGATACCACCGACACGGTAGACGCCGCCCGCGGCGCCGCCGTGGCGCTCGCCCGCTACACCGGCGGCGCCGTTGTGGTCTCGGGCGAAGTCGACCTGATTACCGACGGCACGACCGTGGCCAAGTCCCACGGCGGCAGCCCGCTCATGTCCAAAATCACCGGCTGCGGTTGCTCGCAGGGCGGCGTGCTGGCCGTGTATGCCTGCGCCGCCGACCCGTTTACGGCGGCCATCTGCGGCACCGCCGCCTACAACGTTGCCGGCACGCGTGCCGCCGCCGTTGCCGATGCCCCGGCAAGCTTTAAGGTCGCCTTTATCGACGAGCTCTACCGCGCGACCGCCCAGGACATTGCCGATAACCAACTCGAGCTCGAGGAGGCATAAGGCATGTCCGAGCCCGCAACCAATGCCGGTATGAACACGCTCGTCGCCGTAGCCATCGCCCCGTGCGGCACCGGCGACGAGCTGTCCGCCGAGGTCGCCGAGGTCGTACGCGTCATTCGCGAGAGCGGCCTTCCCAACCGCACCACCTCGATGTTCACCGAGATCGAGGGTGACTGGGACGAGGTCATGCAGGTCGTGCGCGACGCGACCTTTGTGTTGGCGAGCAAGGGCATCCGCACCGAAGTCGTGCTCAAAGCCGATATTCGCCCCGGTTTTACCGATACCATGACCGGCAAACTCGAGCGCATGGAAGCGCAGATCAAAAAGCAGGAGGAAGCACGATGAGCATCCGCGACAACCTTGATATCTCGGCCTATCTGGTACTCGGCCCCGAAAACACCCTCGGGCGACCCGTGGGCGATGTGGTGGCCCAGGCACTCGACGCCGGCTTTACCTGCATCCAGGTGCGCTCCAAGGTGGCAAGCGCCCGCGAGATCATCGCGCTGACGGGCGATGCCGCGCAGGCTATCGCACAGGCCGGCAAGACCGGGCAGGTCGCCCTGCTGATCGACGACCGCCTTGACTGTGTACTCGCCGCGCGCGAGCAGGGTATCGCTGTCGACGGCGTGCACGTGGGCCAGAGCGATATTCCCGTCGAGGTCTGCCGCAAGCTTCTGGGCCCCGATGCCATCGTGGGTCTTTCGGCCCGCTGCGAGGAGATGCTCGAGTACGTCAAGACCGCCGACATGAGCCTGGTCGATTACCTGGGCGTAGGCCCGCTCCACGAGACCGAAACCAAGCGCGACTGCGGACGTGCGGCCGACGGCTCCATCATCACCAAGAGCTTTGAGGACCTGGCCGCCCTCCATGCGGCAAGCCCCGTCCCCATTGTGGTGGGCGGCGGCGTCAAGACGGCCGATCTGCCGCAACTCAAGTCCACCGGCGTCGACGGCTTCTTTGTGGTGAGCGCCGTCTGCAGCGCCGACGACCCCTACGCCGCAGCCGAGGAGCTCGTCGATACCTGGCAGCAAGCATAGACCTATGCCGAGCAGCTGCTCGGCAGCCTCATATCTTCAAGAGCGGAAAGCGCATCCCAGTTTGGACGTCCATTCTGGGATGCGCTTTCCGCATAGAGGACCAGCGGGAAACTGCGTCCCAGTCTGAACGCTGATTACGGGATGCAGTTTCCGGCGTAGTCCCTACCCCGCCAGATACGCTTCCAGCGCGGGCAACGTCGCCTCCGCATCGCGACGGCCGATCTGGTAGATGCGCTCGAGTTCATCGGGCTCGCGGCACAGCGACGGCACCTTCACCGATTCGCTCGGCCGCACCACAAAGATCTCGCCAGCGGCTTCGCGACGCGTCAGGTCATCGAGCGTGGCATTGTAGACCTCGTGCCGATGCTCAAGCGCCGCAACAAACTCCGGATAGTAACGATACACGCGACGCAGCATAGGCATCACGCTATTGGGCTGCTTTACAAAGCCTGCCGGCTGCGTCAGCACCACCACGTTGCGATCATAGCCCTGCGCAAACAGCCAAGCGCTGGGAATGGAATCGGCAACACCGCCATCCAAGTACTTACGACCCTCGATGGCAACAGGACGCGTCGCCACGGGAATCGCCGACGACGCCCGGATCCACTCAATATCGCGCTCGTCGCCATAGGGCAGGTCATGGTAGACGGCCTGCCCCGTCTTAAGATCGGTACATACGCACGTAAACCGCATGGGGCAGGCGCGATATGCCTCCAGATCGATGGGATCGCGCTCGATGGGTACCTCATGATAGGCAAACTCGGCATTGAACATATCGCCGGTTCGCAACCAGCTCGTCACGCTCGCATAGCGCTTGTCGGCGCAATAGGTCTTGTTGTAGCGAATGGCGCGGCCGATCTGGCGCGATTTAAAGTTGTAGCCAAACGCCGCGCCCGCCGAGACACCCACCATATGGTCGCAGGTTAAGCCGTGCTCCATCCATACGTCGAGCACGCCCGCCGTATACATACCGCGGTAGCCGCCTCCCTCGAGCGCAAGCCCCACCGTGCGCGTCGTGTCTGGCTGTGCCATGCGACCATCTCCGTTCCCGTGTTTTAAAGCGGAACAAGTATACCCGCCAACATATATCGTCTCAGTCGCATTTTCATCGAACATCGCATCGTCGTGTTACCGCTTGGCAAATAATTGTCACCCATAGTATTGGCACCCCTATATAATTTTGTACTGTTGTTTATACTACTCAGCAGTTATCAACAGCGAACATTAGCCGGCAAAGTAGCCCAACAACGCAGCAAGGCGGAGGCCTGGATACACGCAATACGCTGAGCAACGGCGCGTGTACACAACGAGCTCGCCCGACGCAATCCGCCCCGACCTCAGAAAGCCGCTTAGAACATGGATACTGTCAGCAATTACACCGAAACGCTCGAAAAGACCATCCGTGACCTTCTCGAGCGTCAGGATGATCTGATTAGGACCGCCTTTACCGACCAGCTTACCGGACTTGGCAACCGCGGCGGCTTTGCCCGTTCCCTCGAGGAGCTCTGGGAGCAGGACATCCCCGTTACCATGGCGTTCATCGATATCGACAATCTCAAGCACTGCAACGACGTCTTTGGGCATGACGAGGGCAACCGCTACATCTTGCAGGTAAGCCTTTATCTCAAACTGTATATGAAGGTGGACGAGGCGGCATTTCGCCTGGGAGGCGACGAGTTTGCCATCCTGTCTACGATCGCGACCGAGGACGACCTCGCCGAGCGTCTGGAACACTGCCGGACGGTCCTGCTCAAAAACAACGATGCCGAGATGCCTCACTCGTTTAGCTACGGAGTGTCGCACGCCGACCCCGCCCTGGGCGAAGCCCCCAATCGCTTGACGAACGATGCCGACCATCGCATGTACGACTATAAGCTGCGCCATGCCGTGCACCTTGATCGACGCAATATCGCACAAGCCCACACCGACGACTTTGAAATAAGCGATCGCGTTTTCGACGCCCTTTCGATGCTCAACGAAGGCCGATATTTCTTTATCGAGAACTTGGACAAACATCGAACCCTTTGGTCACAAGGCGCCTTGCGCGATCTTGGTCTTCCTTCGGAGCATATAGACAACTGTCACGATTATTGGAAAACGCGTGTCCATCCCGATGACCTTGAGGCCTATACCAACGACATCGACCAAATCTATGACGGCTCCAAACATCGTCACGTCATGCAGTACCGCGTGCGCAATGCCGCCGGCGACTACATCCTCGGCCGCGCTCGCGGGTTTCGTATCGACGGCGACGGAAATACCCCCTCGCTCTACGTCGGCGAGCTCGTCAACCACTCGCTTGCCGAGACCGTCGACGCCGCCACGGGTCTCGGAACGCAGCGCACGCTGATCAACGCTATCGATGCCTGCCGTCGCGACCGTTGCGAGACGGGGCTTATAGCAGTGCGCGTTCGCGGCACGGCAAAGCTCAACGAGCTCTACGGGGCCGAGGCCGTCGACAACATGCTCGCCGAATACGCAGGCCGCATGCTGTCGATTGCTCGCGGCAGGAGTCGCGTCTTCCGTTCACGCAACGCCCAGTTCGTCGTGCTTAGCAACAATTTGGATCACGAAGCATTCGAGCAACTGATCCAACATCTCAAAGAGGCCGTTTTCGCTCCCGTTCGAATCGCGGGCGACACTATTACCCCCGTCTGTCTTGTCGTTCCGGCCTTTTACGAGCACCTGACCAATCAAACGGCCGCCGTTTTAGGCGAACTCGACCGTCGCATTCGCACGGCCGGCGGGCTTGTTCCCAACGACAGCCTCCCCATACCCGAGGTGGAGCGCAAAAGCGCCATCGCCGAACGCATCGATCCGCTCACGGGTCTCTATCGACCCAGCGAGTTTATGCGCCGCGCCAACGAATTTCTTGAGACAAGGCGCAACGGCGCCTGGTGCATCGCCACCGTCGACATGGGACACATGCGACTGTTCAACGAATGGCACGGACAGGCCGAGGGCGACCGCACGCTCGCCGATGTGGGCACGGTCCTCAAGGACATCGAAAATGCCGACATGGGCGTCGCAGGGTACTGGGGCCAAGACGACTTCTGCATACTCATCCCCTTTGAGCACGACACCGTCCATCAAATCTATAACAGCGTTCGCGAGGCCGTGGCCAAGCATGATGACGGCGTGGGTTTCTGGCCGTCCATGGGCGTCTACCCCATCGACTCCAACGAGGAAATCACCATCGATGCGCAGGCCAAGGCCATGTTTACCAATCGGCGTGCAAAAAACGACTTTAAGGAGCGCATTGCCATTTTCCGCCCCGAGGAGTACGAGCGCGAAATCTCGTTCCACCGCACGCTGACCGAATTCCAGTATGCGCTCTCAAACGGCCGCATTACCTACTACCTGCAGCCCCAGGTCGACATGGAAACCGGCGAGATCACTGGCGCCGAAGCGCTCACGCGCTGGATTGACAAGGACGGCTCCCTCATTTCACCCGTCACCTTTATCCCCGCTCTCGAGGAAAGCGGTTTTGTGGTGACGCTCGACAAATACGTTTGGCAGGGCGTTGCCTCGTGGCTGCGCGGGCGCATCGATCGAGGGCTTCGCGTGGTTCCGATCTCGCTCAACGTGTCACGCGTGGATATCCTTGCCTGCGACGTTGCCGAGCATATGGGGGCACTCGCCGACCAATACAATCTGCCGCCCGAGCTCATGCGCATCGAGATCACCGAGACGGCTTATACGGGAGAGTCCGAAGCTGTGGATAAGCTGACGGCCGACCTGCACAACCGCGGCTTCTCGACCTACATGGACGATTTTGGCACCGGCCAGTCCACGCTCGCGATGCTCAAGAACGTCAACGTCGACGTCATCAAGCTCGACCGCACGTTTGTGCCCGTCGACGGCGATCAAGGCCGCAGCGTGCAAATCATTTCATCAATGCTCGAGATGGCGCAGTCGCTCCATCTGCCCGTTGTGGTCGAAGGCATCGAGACAAATGAGCAGGCAAACATGCTACGCCAAATGGGCGCCCGCTACGCTCAGGGCTTCCTCTACTACCGTCCCATGCAGGCGGAGGATTTTGAGGCACTGCTCGACGGTGGCGACAGCAACTAATACGCTCGTGCGCAAACGCCACCGTCGAGGGAGCGTTTGTTCCCATGAGCTAACTAATACCCCAATCTAAACCAAATTGGGAGTAAGATACAAACCATTGTTCCATCCAAGGAGGTCATCCATCATGAACGAGTCGTATCGCCTGGGCGAGCAATCAATCATCGCCCATCTTCAGCGACTTGCGAACGGGGCCTCAACCACCGAGCTCGATGTTGCCGCGCTGCCCCCGGAGTTGCGTGCCATCGGTGAGCAACTGCAGAAAACGCTCGCCATCCTGCAACAAGAACGCGAGTTGCTTGAGCACGGCGCCTATATCGACTCGCTCACCAATCTTGGCAACCGTGGCGGACTCGACCGCCATGTCGATCAGCTCTGGCGCAAAGGCACCCCCTTCACCTGCGCCTATATCGATATCGACCGCCTTAAGCATTGCAACGATAAGTTTGGCCACACCGAGGGCAATCGCTACATTCTGAGCATCTGCCGCGCACTCACCGAGACAATGGAGCACGATGAGTTGCTGTTCCGTATCGGTGGAGACGAATTTGTACTTATATCCCCCACGACAGACGAAGCCGAGCTCGAGCAGCGCCTGGAGCGGACGCGTGCCAATCTTATCGAGGCAACATCGGACGGCAAGGCGCCCATGATCGCCAGCTTTAGCTTTGGCTGCTCGCGCGTCGACCCACTTGCAGGCGATACGCGTCGCCAGATGACAAAGGACGCCGACCGCAAAATGTATCGCTACAAGCTCATGTACCGTGTGCAACAACCGGAAGAAGGCGATGCGCCGCAACGCCCGGTCACCGAACAACCCCCCCCCTGCAACGACCGAGTGTTCCAAGCGATCTCCATGAGCTCCGAGACGCGCTATCCGTTCATCATTAACCTCGACACCGGCGAATCGCAATGGTCGGTTAATGCCGTGCGCGATTTTGACCTACCCTCCCAGCATCCCTACAACTCGCTTGATATATGGCTTGCCCGTGTTCACCCCGAGGACCGCGACAACGTACGCGCCGAGCTCGATATGGTGGTAAACGGCACGTGGCACTTCCACTGCATGCAGTATCGCGTCATGAATACCGCCGGAAAATACGCGCTTTGCGACTGCACGGGCTACCGCCTGGACGGCACCGATACCGAGCCCAACATGTATGTGGGCATTGTTACCAACCGAAGCTTGGCAGATACGACCGATTCCGTGACCGGCCTGGGCGATATCCACGCCCTGGTCAACGCCATTGGCGAGATGCGTCGCGTGGCACGAAACGCGGGCTTGATCGCCATTAAAATCGACGACATCGCCAAGGTCAATGCCCGCTTTGGCTTTGATGCAGGCGACCGCGTTTTGGCAGAAAGCGCCGCCTGCCTCATGGATTGCTCGCGCGGCAAGGGTCGTCTGTTCCGCTCGACCGGACCGATGTTCGTGGCGCTCTTTGACGAGCTTGATCCCGAAGAGACCGACGCGGTTGCAGACGAAATCGAACGGTTCTTGGGATCGCCCGTGCTCCTTGGCTCATTTGAATATCAGCCGCCCCTTCGCGTGGCGACGCTTCATCTGGACGCCGTCGACCGACAGCCCGTTTCCATTTTGAACGAACTTAATGCGCTG
Source organism: uncultured Collinsella sp. (assembly GCA_900546775.1). Taxonomy (GTDB): domain Bacteria; phylum Actinomycetota; class Coriobacteriia; order Coriobacteriales; family Coriobacteriaceae; genus Collinsella. Next base: position 26,696 of record UREM01000001.1, read on the forward strand.
ATTAAAGAGGCGCCGCAGGTACCGGGCACCAAGCTGGACTAGCGTTATGGGGCGCGATGTGAAACACAGGCCGTTTCGCATCGCGCCCCACGTCATCTGCCCGCTCGTGCGATAATCCTCCGCAGAAGTCACCGACAGCAGAGGGAGTTTGTGATGAAGGTTCTTTTGGTCAATGGCAGCCCCAAGGCAAACGGCAACACGGCCCGCGCACTCGCCGAGGTCGCCGAGCAACTCAGGGCCGAGGGCATCGATACCGAGATGTTTCAGCTGGGCGCCAAGCCTATTCGCGATTGCATCGGTTGCGGCCAGTGTGGCAAGCTTGGCGGTCGCTGCACCTTTGACGACGACGTGGTCAACGAGCTGATCGCTGCCGCCGAACAGGCCGACGGCTTTGTCTTTGGCTCGCCTGTCTACTACGCGCACCCCAGCGGCCGCATTCTCTCGGCACTCGATCGCGCATTCTATGCCGGCAGTAAGGCCTTTGCGCACAAACCGGGCGCTGCCGTCGCCGTCGCCCGTCGCGGCGGCACGTCGACGACCTTCGACGTGCTCAACAAATACTTCACCATCAACCAGATGCCCGTGGTCGCCTCCACGTACTGGAACAACGTGTTTGGCGCCATGCCGGGTGAAGCTGCCCAAGACGCTGAGGGCCTTGCCACCATGCGAAACATCGGCAAAAACATGGCCTGGCTACTGCGTTGCATCGAGGCGGGAAAGGCCGCCGGCATCGAAGCTCCCCAGGCCGATCGCGAGCGAACCAACTTTATTCGGTAGAACGGCGGAACATAAATATGAACGTGCAAATTTTCGGGACTAAAAAGTCCTTCGATACCAAGAAGGCCCAGCGCTATTTTAAGGAGCGCCGCATTAAGGTGCAGTTTATTGACCTGAAGGAAAAGGAGATGAGCAAGGGCGAGCTCACGAGCGTGATGCAGGCGGTCGGCGGCATCGACAAGCTGCTCAACCCCAAGGCCAAAGACGAGGAGACGCTCGCGCTCATCCAGCACCTCACCCCCAGCCAACGCTTCGATAAACTGCTCGAGAACCAGCAGGTTCTGGCCGAGCCCATCGTGCGCAACGGTAAGAAGGCCACCGTCGGCTATTGTCCCGATGCGTGGGGAGCCTGGGAGTAGCCTGTGTTATTTGTCGGCGCGTGGGTATAAGAGCTGGCGTTTGGCATAAGATTCAACTGTAAGCCATGTCTAACAAAGGAGGGCACATGCCCAACAAACCCGTGAAGATCATCATGCTTACCGGATACCTCGGTGCCGGCAAGACCACGCTGCTCAACCACATCCTCGCTAACGACGGCGGCATCCGCGCCGCCGTGATCGTCAACGATATCGGCGAGATCAACGTCGACGCCAGCCTTATCGCCGACGGCGGCCTTTCCGAGACCGACGACCTCATCCCGCTCACCAACGGCTGCATCTGCTGCACGCTTTCGGATGACCTGGCCAACCAGCTGCAGGGCATCGCCGATTCGGGCAACTTCGACTACATCATCATCGAGGCCTCGGGTATCTGCGAGCCTATCCCCATCGCCTACACCATCTCGAGCTTCTGCGACGAGGCCAAGGTGGGCGGCGAGCCCAAGCTCGCGCTCGACAACATCGTGGCCGTGGTCGACTGCGCCCGCATGTACGACGAGTTCAACGGCGGTCGCGACCTGCTGGCCGAGGATATCGACGAGGACGACATCGAGAGCCTGCTCATCCAGCAGATCGAGTTCTGCTCCACGCTGATCCTCAACAAGACCGACACCGTGAGCCCTGAGCAGATCGCCGAGCTCAAGGCCATCGTGCGCAGCCTGCAGAAGGACGCCGTGATCGTCGAGGCCCAAAACGGCGAGGTCCCCATGGAGGAACTGCTCGATACCGACCGCTTCGACTTTATGCGCGCCTACAACTCCGCCGCCTGGATCGAGGCTATGGAGCATCCCGAGGAGCACGACGACCCCGAGGTGCTCGAGTACGACATCGAGACCTTTGTGTACTCGCGCCGCAAGCCGTTTGACCTGCAGAAGTTCACCGATTTTGTTGAGCAGGAGTGGCCCGACGAGGTCATCCGCGTCAAGGGTCCGCTGTGGCAGGCCAGCAATCCGGACATGTGCTACATGTTTGAGCAGGCCGGCCACCAGATGCGCCTGATGGAGAACGGCCTGTTTGTCGATTCCGCACCCGAGGGCGAAAAGCAGAAGATCATCGACGAAAACCCCGAGATCATGCAGATTTGGGACGACGAGACGGGCGACCGCATGACGAGCCTGTGCATCATCGGCCGTCACATGGACAAGGATGCGCTCATCGCCTCCCTCGATGCCTGCCTGACCGACTGGCACCGCGCCTAGGTTTATCCAAGCGGGCATTTTTCCGCCTACGTAATCGCCAAACCACCACGAAGGTGCCTGTCCCCTTCGTGGTGGTTTTTCGTTCTGAGCCAAGGAGATTCATGTTCAACATTGTGCTGTATGCGCCCGAGATTCCGGCCAATACGGGCAATATCGGCCGCACCTGCGTGGTTACCGGCGCCCGCCTGCATCTGGTGGAGCCACTGGGCTTTTCACTCGACGACAAGACGGTGCGTCGCGCCGGCCTGGGCTACTGGCAAAACTTGGACGTGACGACCTATGCCGGCTGGGAGGATTTTCTTGCGCGCAACGGCCTCTCCCCCGCCGACGAGCGCCTGCATCTGCTGACCAAAAAGGCACGCCGCACCTATGCGCAAAGCACCTACCGCGATGGCGACTACTTGGTCTTTGGCAGCGAGAGCTCGGGCATTCCCGAGCCACTGCTTGCCGCGGCGCCCGAACGCTGCGAGCGCATCCCCATGCTGCGCGATTGCGACTCACTCGATAACGCCGAGGCTTGGGAAGCCCACGAGGAATCGCTGGGGCATACCGAGGACAGCCACGAAGCCATCCTGCAGCAGGATATCTGCGGCAACTTCGTCAATCCGGACGACTACCGCATCAGCGCACTCAACCTCTCCAACAGCGCCGCCATCGTCCTCTACGAGGCCCTGCGCCAAACAGGCTTTCCGGGAATGTGACAAAGGGATTGTCCCTTTGTCACATTCAAGCGCCATGTCGATGACACACACGCCTAATTGATGCTCTGAATAACGGACCATCGCTTTTAATCAGAATTAACTAGAATAAAATGAAGTTAAACGGAGGTGTGAAAGGAGAGCCTTGTGGAATATCTCGAGAACCCGTTTACCCCCAGTTTTGGTGAGGTTCCTGCTCATCTCGCTGGCAGACAACAGATTATTCGGGATTTGGACCGTGCCTTCTTGAGCCAGCGCAGGCGCCCGGAATTGACCTCGATCTTCTCAGGCGCGCGCGGAACCGGTAAAACCGCTCTCATGTCATCCCTCGCGACAAGGGCAGAATCCCACGGCTGGATAGCCGTAAAGACGACCGCGCTCTCGGGAATGCTTGAGGAAATCGAGTTCGGGGCGAAACGTGCTGCAGGCCATCTCATCGACCCGTCTAACAACTTCAAAGTCACCGGTCTCGGAATTGCACCATTCGGCAGCATCGAGGTCAATCGCGTTCATGATGTCTCAACCTGGCGCTATCGCATGAGCGACATCATCGACCAGCTCAACGAGGCGGGCACCGGACTGCTCGTCACGGTTGATGAGGTCGATCCGACGCTCGACGAGATTATTCAGCTCGCGGCCACGTATCAGCACTTTGTGACCGATGGAAAACGCGTCGCCCTGCTCATGGCGGGACTTCCCAACAACGTCTCGACGTTGCTGAACCACAAGACGGTCTCGTTCCTTCGTCGCGCCCAGCAATATCATCTGGGTCGCATTGCCGACTATGACGTACGCGAGGCCTTGATTCGCACGATCCAGGAAAACGATCGCCTGGCAGATGCTGAGGGAATCGATAGAGCCGTTCGCTCGATCTCTGGTTTTCCCTTCCTATTGCAACTCGTAGGCTACCGTGCCTGGGATCTCACAAGCGATTCGAAGGAAATCTCGTCACGCGACTTTGACCTGGGAATCAAAATCGCGCGCGACGAGATGGACGACCGAATCCTCGCGGCAACCTATCGGGAACTCACTGCAGAGGACAAGCGATTCCTCATCGCCATGCTCGATGACGAGGAAGAGTCCACCACCGCCGACCTTGTCGAGCGCCTTAAGCGTTCGCCGCAGCAGGTCTCCCGCTACCGACGCCGCATGATAGATGCCGGCATCATCGGGGAACGAGGACGAGGGCTCGTCGCATTTGAATTGCCATTCTTCCGCGACTATCTCGCGGCTCAATGCGTGAAATAGAAGTCAATGCGACAAAGGAGTGCCCCTTTGTCGCATCGCCTATAGATAACAACCGGTAATGCTCTTGGAGCAAGCAGCGATATCCGCCGGCGTGCCGGCGCACACGATTTGCCCGCCCGCGTCGCCACCGCCCGGGCCCATGTCGATTACGTAATCGGCGTTACGGATAAGGTCGAGGTCGTGCTCGATCACGACAACTGTGGCGCCTTTGGCAACGAGGCCGTCAAATACACTCAGCAACACCTGAACATCGAGCGGATGCAGGCCGATCGTGGGCTCATCGAATACGAATACGGCATCATCCTGCACGCGGCCCATCTCGCTCGCAAGCTTAAGACGCTGCGCCTCGCCGCCCGAGAGCGCCGGCGTGGGCTCACCGAGCGTGAGATAGCCCAAGCCCAAGTCGTGTAAGGTCTGTAAGCGCGCCTGAACTTTCTTGAGACCCACCGTGGCGTCGAGGGCCTCGTCCACACTCATATCCATGAGCTGCGGCAACGTAAGCAGACTCCCGTCCTTGCCCTCGCGATGGATATGCGAAGCCGCGTCTGCATAACGTGAGCCGCGACATGTCGGACAGACGATCTCGACGTCGGGCAAGAACTGCACGTCGAGCGATATCGAGCCCGTGCCATCGCACGTAGGGCAGCGCAAGGCGCCAGTGTTGTAGCTAAATGCGCCCGCCTTGTAGCCGGCTGCCTTGGCCTCGGGCGTACGGGCGAAGGCGCGACGTAGCTCATCATGGATGTCAGCATAAGTTGCCACCGTCGAGCGCACGTTGGCGCCGATAGGCGTAGCGTCAATCAGATTTGCACGGGCAATGCCCTCGGCATCGACCCAACGCACGTGCCCCGGCAGGCGCTCGCCGGCTGCCTGCGCCTTGAGTGCCGGAATGAGCGTCTCGAGTACCAACGTCGTCTTACCCGAACCCGAAACGCCCGTCACCGCGACCAAGCGACCGCGTGGGATATCAACTTCGAGCGGCTTGACGGTATGGATGGCATCGGTCGCCATGCGGATATGGCCCCGGTCGAACATTTCCTCGTCGGACACCTGCGGGCGCAAGCGCTTGGGGTCTGCGCGTAAAAACGGCGCGATGCGGCTGCCCTGCGATTGTTCTACCTCGTCCACCGTGCCTGCAGCGATCACATTACCGCCGCCTGCTCCGGCAACGGGGCCCATCTCAACCAGATAGTCGGCTTCCGCTAGTACGCGCGTATCGTGGTCGACAACAACCACGGTGTTGCCGTCATCCACCAGATCGCGCATTACGCCCACCAAGCCGTCGACATTGGCAGGATGCAAGCCAATCGAAGGCTCGTCCAGCACATAAAGCACGCCCGTCGATCGGTTGCGCACCACGCGGGCGAGCTGCACACGCTGGCGCTCACCCGTGGAGAGCGTAGCACCGGCGCGGTCGAGCGAGAGGTAATCGAGCCCCAGGTCGACCAGGCGACGAGCCGTGCTCAAAAACGAATCGCAGATATCCACTGCCATGGGCTGCATCTCGGCCGGCAAGGATGCGGGCACCCCGCGCACCCACTCAATCGCCTCACCCAACGTCATGGCCGCGGCCTGCGCCAGATTGATACCGCGCACCTGGGGCTGGCGCGCAACCTCGGAGAGACGCGTGCCGCCGCAGTCACGGCACGGGCCCTCGCGCAAAAAGCGAGCCACGCGCTTTAGTCCCTTATCGTCCTTAACCTTGGCGAGCGCATTCTCGACCGTATAGACGGCGTTGTAATAGGTAAAGTCGAGCGGCGTGGCGCCCTCGCCGTTTTTGGGAACGTAGAGAATATGCTTCTTAACCGCCGGACCATGGAACACGATGTCGCGCTCTTGAGGTGTGAGCTGGTTAAACGGCACATCGGTACGCACACCCATCTCGCCGGCTACCTGCTTCATCAAGTCCCACATGAGCGTGCCCCAGGGAAGCACCGCGCCTTCGTTGATGGTCTTGGACTCGTCGGGCACCAGGCTCGCTTCGTCCACCTCGCGCATGACACCGGTACCGCCACAGGTGGGGCATGCACCGCCGCTATTGAAAGCCAAATCCTCGGCACTCGGCGCGTAGAACTCGCGGCCGCATGTCGAACACGTGAGCGACAGGCCTGCGGCCACGTTAAGGCTCGGCTCCACACGCGCCCCGCAATGTGGGCACACGTGATGGGCACAGCGGCTAAAGAGCAAACGCAGACTGTTGTTGAGCTCGGTCATGGTGCCAAAGGTCGAGCGTACGCCTGGCACACTAGGGCGCTGATGCAACGCGAGCGCCGCCGGCACGTGCAGCACTTCATCCACCTGAGCGTGCTCGGCCTGGGTGAGCCGTCGGCGGGTATAGGTGCTGAGCGCCTCCAGGTAACGGCGCGAGCCCTCGGCATAAAGAACCCCCAGCGCCAGCGAACTCTTGCCCGACCCCGACACGCCGGCAATGCCCACGAGCCTTCCCAGCGGGATATCGATATCGATGTCCTTAAGGTTATGGACGCGCGCACCGCGCACCTCGATAGCTTGCGGGCTCATCTTCTGTTCCGTCACCTTTATCACCCTACTCATGCCATAAAACGCGGTCGCGGATATACTCGCCCAGCATGGGCACGGTAAACCGCACAAGGCCGTATCCGGCGGCCTCGATGACGCGCTCGCGAATCAGGCTTGCGCGATATTTACTCGCCCAGCTCTGAGTGCGATCGCAGCGCTCAATGATATCCGCCATGCGCGTCGGCTTACCCTCGTCAGTAGCCATGGCCTCGATAAAAAGGCGCTGTGGACTGCGCAGCCCGTAATACAGAGGCGCGTCGACCGCTTCGTAGAACTCGGAGACGGCATCCGCATGGCCATCCTCGACATCACAGCTTTCGATGATCTGCGAGCCACGCCGGACAGCAGAGCGCCACATGTATTATCCCACCAGCTGGACCATGTAGGGATGCCCCATACTCTTGCGCGCCGCAAGGTCCGCCGTCTCCGCATCAACGTAAAGACCGGCGTCCTTGACCGTCTGGACATATGAATCGCGCACCTTGGGCAAAGAAATCGCCCCCAGCGTACGCTGCTGAGCACGGCGCAAAAACGTCACGCTCGGCTCTTCGAGCAGGTCGTCAACCATACTGGGCAAGCCGGCAAATACCAGCGCAAGACCGCGCTGGTCGCTATCGGGCAGGCCCGTAGCATCCTGATCTCCGAGCACCTGCTGATAGAGAACGGCAAGGGCCGCCAGTTCCTCGATTGACGCAGATTGCGCCTCGTCAATCGCAAACAGGATGCCCTTGCCTGGACCGAGCTTCTTGAGGCGCTCGTTGACCAGCCCCCGTAGCGTCTCGCCCTTTGCCCGAGCCGCCTCGACCGACATCCGACCAAACGACGGCCCAAACTCCATTGACGTCACAACGGGTTTATTCGAGCGAAGCGCGTCGGCCAGGCGATCGCACAAGCCAAGCGAAGCAGAATCGGAGATAACCGCCCATCCGCGCTCGCTGGCTAGACGTTGCAGCTCTCGCAGGAGAACCGTTTTGCCGCAGCCGCGGTTTCCCGTAATGAGCATGAGCCTACCCGGCGCTCCGGCGCCGTTATCGAGCCCTTCCTCGAAATCTTCGATGACCGACTCTCGACCGATGAGCATCGGAGGCCGCTTGCCTGCCGTTGGCTTAAAGGGATTTGGATTCATGTCGGCCTCCTCGGATTGGCAAACCCTGATAATAGTTATACCAACTTATACCGAGTTATACCAACTGAATGTGACAAAGGAGCTGTCCCTTTGTCACCTGTGGCCGAAAAATTCCGCGTCGGCGGGGCGATAGGGGCGGAAGGTGGCGGGATCGATCTTTACGTGTGCCGCGGCGGGTACGTCGTACCATTTGACCGTGTAGCCGGCGCCGTGGGCGCAAAAGACCGAGTCGGGCGTGTTGGGCAGATCGGCCTCGGGCTCATAGGCGGCCGCCTCGATGACGCGCTCGGCATCATGGCAAGCCGCATAACCGGCAAACTCAAGGTACAAATGCCCGCGGCCGCTCGTGTAGGCAGCCACCTCCAGCGCATAATCCTGTACCTCGGATGCCGGTACGCGACCCACGAGCTTCGCCCGGTCACCCGCCATCGCCGGCGGCTCGTACTCGGCGCCCATGCGCGTGACGTCCGAGAGCGCCCTGCCCACGCACTCCCCCGGCACCTCGAGCTCAAAGTGGTACCACGGCTCCAACAGTACCGCCGCACCCGCCTCGCGTGCCCGCATCAAACCCTGGCGAATCGCGCGGTACGTGGCCTGACGAAAGTCACCGCCCTCAGTGTGCTTGGCATGCGCACGGCCGCCCGTGAGCGTAATGCGCACATCGGTGATGGGCGAGCCGGTCAACACGCCCAGGTGATCGCGCTCCATGGCGTTGGTGAGCACCAGGCGCTGCCAGTTCAGATCGAGCTCGTCAGTCGAGGTAGCGGTACCAAATTGCACGCCTGAGCCCGCCGGCAGCGGCTCCAGGCGCAGGTGCACCTCGGCGTAATGACGCAGCGGTTCAAAATGGCCCACACCCTCGACCGGCTGCGAGATAGTCTCCTTATAGAGAATGCCGCCGGGCTCAAACCCAATCGAAAGGCCAAAGCGATCGGCCAATACCCGCTGCACGACCTCGAGCTGCACGGCGCCCATCAACTGCAAATGGATCTGCTCAAGATGCGTATTCCAGCTTACGCCGAGCATGGGGTCTTCGTCTGCCAACTCGGTCAGCGCTTTGAACACCGCGTGGACATCGTGTTCGCCCGGTAGCACCGTATAGGTGAGGACCGGCGCAATGACGGGCGCATCGCACCCGGGCTCCGCACCCAAGGCATCCCCCGGGCGAACGTGCGCAAGACCCGTCACGGCACAAATACCGCCAGCGGCAACTTCCTGGGCAAGCTCGTACTTCTCTCCGTTATAGATGCGCACCTGATCGACCTTTTGCTCCCATGCCTCGGCGCCGGAACGTCCGTCAATCATCTGTTTGGCATGCAGTGTGCCACCGGTCACTTTAACCCAAGCCAAGCGCTCGCCACGAACACCTCGGCTGACGCGATAGACGCGCGCGGCGAACTCCGGGGCCCACGCCTGTTCACGCATCAGCGTGCACATGCCATCCAGCAGCTCGCCCACGCCCTGGTCCTTGAGCGCCGAGCCGGCAAAGCAGGGAAAGAGCCTGCGCTCGACAACCATGCGCGACAGCGTTGCGATGGAAAGCTCACCCGTCTCAAGAAACTCCTCGAGGGCTGCCTCGTCCAACGCGGCAGCGTCCTCCCAAGCGGCGCCGCCCGCCAGCAGTTCGTTCGCATCGAGGCAGCCCTCGGAAAGACGCTGCCCAAGTTGTGCCAGCAAAACATCGCGGCCGGGATTCTCCAGATCGATTTTGTTGATAAAGATGAACGTCGGGATGTCATAGCGCGCGAGCAGGCGCCACAGGGTTTCGGTGTGTCCCTGCACGCCGTCGTTGGCGCCCACAACCAAAATCGCGTAGTCGAGCGCGCGCAATGTGCGCTCTGCCTCAGCCGAAAAATCCACGTGACCGGGGGCGTCCACAAGCATGACGTGGGCATCTCCGTGGTCGAGCACGGCCTGCGACGAGAAAATCGTGATGCCGCGCTCGCGTTCGATAGCGTTGGTATCCAGGTGCGAGTCGCCGTCGTCCACACGGCCGCGCTTGCGAATGCGACCTGCGTTGAACAGCATAGCCTCGGCCAGCGTAGTCTTGCCGGCATCGACATGCGCCAAGATTCCAACGACCGCTTGCTTCGACATGGCTCTCCTCTTATTGCAAGCCCGTCGCGCACGGCGACGGGCATTCTCGTTCCACACTGGATGATACAATTTACGGGCCGGCGGGCGAAGCGGGCCCTATCCCCCGACCGAGCTCATCGCCCCGCGTTGCCGCGCGGCGATTTTTGTAGGTTCGCGCCTTACGAAAGCCGGCACCTCCCCTAACAGCGCAGCGGCCAAAAATGGCCCCACCCGGGGCCATTTTCATGTACATGGATTGTTGATACGCGTCCTCGCTCTTATGCCTCGCGCAGCCAGTCGAACGCAACACGCGACGTGCCGTCCGACACATACACAACGCCGGCGCGCTCGAACCCCGCTTTCATGCTCGCGCCCTGCATAGGCAGATTGTCCGCGTGCGTGTCGATACGCAGGTGGTCAGCGCGCGCCTTGGCAAAGGCAAACATCGCGGCCGCGATACCGTGCACGGTGCCGTCGGACGCCACGCGGTGCAGTACGGCGTACGGCGTGTCGCTACGCCACTGACCGTCCTCGATGACGTCATAGCACTCGTCCGGGCCCGGCAAAAAGGCAAACGTCGCCACCGCGCGACCGTCGACTTCGCACACATAGCTGCCACCGGCGGCGATATCGGCAGCCAGCTGCTCGGCCGAAGGCGTGCCCTCGGGCCACTGTGTGGCGTTGCCATGCGCGCGCATAAAGGCGCGGGCGGCGTCATAGATAGCCATGACGGCGGGAATGTCGGTCTCGAGGGTTTTTCTGATCATCGCGCGGCGACCTCACGTTTATTGGTATCACTTTGATTGAGCAATGATACCAGCGTTTGGAAAGGGCACGAAGCAGATGGGAAGCAAAAAGCGAGCCGCCTGGTCAAAGGCCAAAAGCGAGTTTTTGGGCGCTGCCACCGGCGGCGAAATAAGCGACCTGTTTGCGCGCGAGGACGAGCGCCGCGACGCCCTGGATGCCGAGCGCGATGAGGCCTGGCGCTACAAGTCGTGCGAGCGCAAAAACCGTTACGACACACGCGCCGAGGCCGAGGCCGTTATGGCCGACTGCGAAAACCGTGGACGACGTGGCTTGGCCTGCTACAAATGTGAATACTGCGGCGGGTGGCACCTGACGTCGCACCCTTGGAAATAGGCGCCGCATCGGCGCGACGCTCACGCAGCGGCACGGCACCGACACATCGCCGACCATCGCACGCAAACTACGGGCGCGGCGGCACCAAAACATCGTAGCGGACGGCCTTGCCCGCAAGCTGATAGCTCGGCTTAACGCCGGCAAGCAGCGGCCCCTTCACCGGCCGCTTGATAACAACCTTGCGCGGGTGCGGTGCAAGCGCAGCTTCGACCAGCGTCTCCTCATCGGCGCACGGCTGCTCCAAATGGTGCAAGAGCTGGAACTTCTTTTTAACCGCCGCGCTCTTGGTGCGCTCGGGAAACATGGGATCCAGATACACCACATCGGGAGCCGCGAGCTCACCGCGCTCGACTAGCTCAGCCGTATGGCGAAGGCCGGCAATGCTGTCCTCGCTCGCATGTAAGCGCATGCGCGCCACGGCAGCCGCAAGCGCCGGATCATCCGCCGCGCGGTCCAAGGCATCCTGCAACAGCGCCGCGATCACGCAGTCTTGTTCATACAGATCGACGGTAAAGCCCGCTGCCGCCAGCAGCAGCGAATCCTCGCCAAAGCCTGCCGTGGCGTCAATCGCCCAGGGGTTCTCGATACCTTTTGTGCGTGCAGCCTTCACCAACAGCTCTTGCTGCAGACGGCCCTGCTTGAGCCGTGGAAGCATGCGGCCAAAATCGGCACGCAACTCCATCGTGCCGTCGGTGAGCGTGAGGCCCTCGGTCTTCCCGGTCAGCTCAAGCCCCGCGGCCCGAGCAACAGAAAAGGGATCGACGACGCCCATGGGCACTCCTTCACAAGCAAAACGGATACGCGGGCGCCGTTAATGTCGGCACCCAACCGTCCGCTATTGTCCCACATGCGACATGGCCCACAGCATCCCAATGCAAAGCACCGCCATCAATCCCGTGCACACGGCAGCGATCACAGAATCGCTCATGCGCCTTCCCAACGATTGCGGCTCGCGCGCCTGCCCTGTTCCGTACATCATGGCTCCTCCTTAGACCAACTCCTTGTTACATCCTCATCATCGCAGCGCCGCACATGAGCTGCCATCGATTTGACTTACGTCCAGCTTTCCTTTTTGAAAGGTTGAGGTGCGCAGGCCTAAAGCGCTTTCAGACGCATGCGCCGCCGCGTTGAACTACAATGTGCTTCACCATATGTGCAGCACAGGGGGTACGCCAGATCGGCCGTACTCGTATCGAAAGGATCCAGCCATGAGCTACGCTCGCAAGACACTCAAAATCCTTGCCCTCATTTACTTTGTTTTGGGCATCGCCAGCCTCGTCATCGCCGGCGTCGGCATCGCCCGAGGCAGTCTCGATTCCACGTACGGGCCGAACGCCATGCTCGCCGCGGCCGTACTTGTCATCAAGGGTCTTGTCGATCTTGCCGCAGGTGTTGCGGGCATCAAGGGCGCCAACAAGCCTTCGCAGGTGGATGGCGCGTTTAAGCTCGGCATCGTCGCCGCAATCGCCACGATTGCGCAGGCCGTGCTCACGCTTCCCGCGTTTGGCGGCGACGCCATCAACTATGGCGCCTTTGTCATCGTGGTGTACGACCTGTTCTTTGTTCAGCAGGCTCACGCCGTTAAAGCCGAGAACAAGGATCGCCTGTAGGCACTTGCCTTCCACTGACCCCTACATCCAAGCAACCAACAAGGGCCGATCGCGCATCTCCGCGGTCGGCCCTTTACGTTTGCCCAGATAAAACCTGCCAAAATAAACCTGTCCCTTTTTGGTAGGTTAGTGGCGGTACTCGGCGATGATGAAGTCGATATCGGTCTGAAGGGTGTCCAGGTTTGCCAGGCGCTCTTTGTCGGCAGGGCGCGTGCGGTAGTAGTACGGCGTCATCTGGAACACCGCCTCGATGTCGGCCTGCGTCTGGAGCGTAATGTTCGCAGACACCCGTTGCGTTCCCACCAACTCCAGCTCGGTCGTCTTCGGCAGCTTCTCATCGTTGAGATATGGCGTGTCGTAGAGCACCTCCTTGAGCCCAAACAGATGCCGAGCACCCGGCACCACGGTGTAGAGCGAGCCCTCGGGTGCCAGCACGCGGGCAAACTCACGCTCGTTAAAGGGGGCAAAGAGCTCGGTCACCATATCGAAGGCGCCATCGGCCACGGGGATATCCTTCATATTGGCCACGAAATAGGTCGCATCGCCGCGCTTGGCGGCCAGACGCACCATCTCTTTTCCCAGGTCGAACCCGTAAGCATCCACGCCCGGCACCGCGCCCATGGCACTGGTGTAGTAGCCCTCGCCGCAGCAAATATCGAGCAGCGTCATGGGGCCATTCGCAGACGCCGCACGTCCAGACACCTGCTCGCGCACCAGCTCGACCATCGCATCGCGCAACGGCGCGTAGTAGCCGCGGTTAAGAAAGTCGCGACGACTGCGCGCCTGCGACTTGGGATCGCCCATGGAGTCGCCGCTCTTGGACGAGCGCAGCAGATACAGATAGCCCTCGCGCGCACGGTCAAATCGATGTCCGCCCGCGCACACAGCACCGCGCTCGTCGTCCACCAACGGCTCATGGCAAACGGGACACAACAACATGGCAACTCCTTAGCGCGAACAACACAACGCCCACCATTGTCGCACGCCTCCCCCACCTAGTCATAGAGGAGACAAGGAGTGTCCCCAACTGCCGGCAGAAAAGGAACGTCCCTAAGTGCCGACTAGTCGATTAGGAGTATCATCGTCTGCGCAAATAAGCACGAATGAGCATGTTAGAGATTGAGAGCGTATGGCAGACACCGCATCTAAGCACATTGACATGACCACCGGCTCACTGTGGCGCAATATTCCCCTGTTCGCCTTCCCCGTGGCCGCCACGAGCATCTTGGAGCAGCTATCGAACCTCATCGCCACGGTCATCATCGGTAACTTCTCAGGCGACCAGGGAACCCTCGCCATGGCGGCGGTCGGCTCCAATGTTCCGCTTACCAGTCTTATGCTCAACCTGTTTATCGGCATGTCGCTTGGCTCAAATGTGGTCATCGCCAACGCTATCGGCCGCAACGATCAGAACATGGTCAAGCGCGCCGTCCATACCTCGATTCTGATGGCGCTCGTGGGCTTTATCGTCATCGCGCTGGGCGAGATCTTTGCCGAGCCCATGCTCGCCGCGCTCAACGTTCCTGCCGAAACCATGCCGCTCGCTTCGCTCTATCTGCGCGTCTTTTTGCTCAGCATGCCCTCGATCTTGCTCTACAACTTTGAGGCCGCGATCTTCCGCTCCGTCGGCATCACCCGCATGCCGCTGCAGGCGCTTGCCGTGTCCACCATCCTCAACATTGGCCTGGACCTCATCTTTGTCCCCGTGCTCCACTGGGGCGTCGCGGGTGTCGCCATCGCCACCGCCATCGCCTACACGGTCAGCGCCGTCACGCTCTTTGTCCGTCTGCTCAAGACCGATTCCGTCGTCCGCGTCACCCTGCGCGATCTGGCTATCGACCCCGTCGCCCTCAAGCGCATCGTTAAGATCGGCCTGCCCGCCGGCATCCAAAGCGCCGTCTTTGCCGTCGCTAACATCATCATCCAGTCCGCCATCAACAGCTTGGGCACCGAGGTCATGGCGGCATCCAGCGCTGCCATGAGCCTGGAGTATGTGTGCTACAACCTGCTCAACAGCTTTAGCCAGGCTTGCACCACCTTTGTGGGACAAAACCACGGTGCCCGCCAGATCGACCGCTGCACCAAAACGCTCAAGGTCTGCCTGGTCGAAGGCGGTATCGTCGCACTCACCACCATCGTCATCATCGTCGGTCTGGGGCGCGAGATCCTGGCGCTCTTTAACAGCGATCCCAACATCGTCTCGATCGGCTATATCCGTGTGTGCTCGATCTTCCCGGCATACGCCTTTAGCATGTTCTACGAGAATATGTCCGGCTACCTGCGCGGCTTTGGCATCTCGCTCATGCCCGCCCTCATCACCATGATCTGTGTCTGCGGCATCCGCTTCTACTGGGTATTCTGCGTGTTCCCGCACTTCCGCACCTTTGCGAACATCATGATGGTCTACCCCATCAGCCTGGGCACCACAGCGTTCTTTATGGTCGTGGCGGTATTGCTCTGCCATCCGGCACGCACCTACCGTCTGGCGCAAGCCAAAGCGACAGCCCGCTAATCACCACACTCAACGCCACGCCAGTCATTAATTGACAATATGCGAGCTCATATAGTCGATAAAGCGCCTCGTGGCGATAGGCATGGTGTCCCAGCTGCGCCAAGCCGCCACGACGTCGCGCGAGGGAGCATGCACGATGGGGCGCACACAAATATCGGCCCGCATGCCCTCGACGGTACGGCGGTAGAGCATGCTCACACCGAGGCCCTCCTCCACCATCGCCATAATGGTGTAGTCATCGGTGACCTCACTCGTCACATGCGGCGATAGCCCGTGCGCGGCAAACGCATCGAGCACCAGACTCTGTTCGCCCTCATCCAGCAGCACAAACGGTTCGGACGCCAGGTCGGCAAGCGTCACCTTTTCCTTTGCCGCCAGTGGATGGACGGCTGGCAACAGCGCCACCAGCTCGTCGTGATAGACCACGCGTTTCTCGAGCCCCTCGGTAAATCCACGCGCTGTAAAGCAAAAGTCGACCATGCCATCGTGCACCCACTGGGCATTGCGCGTGTAATCGCCCTGCTTGAGGGTAAAGCGCACGCCCGGATGCAGGGCCCCAAAGTCGCGGATCACACGCGGCAACACAGTACGACTCACGTTGGTAAACGTCGCAATGCGAATGTCGGTCGACGAAAGCCCCAGCAACTCCTGGCGCTTGCCCTCAAGCTCGGCCTCGGCCGTAACGATCTGGCGCAGATACGGCAGATACTGTTTGCCGTCGCGCGTAAGCGAGACGCCCTGCTTGCCACGCTCGATAATCGTGGTGCCCAGCTCGCGCTCGAGCGCCTTGACGGCCTGGCTCACCGCGCTTTGCGTATAGCCCAGCGCGTCGGCGGCACGTTTCAAGCTGCCGCAATCGACCACCATACATACAATCTGATACCGCGATGCCATCGTGCCTCCACATCGATGTAGCCGTAAAACGTTTTGCCAGGGCTTTTTCTTCCAACATTAGTATTTCTTAATCATACTGAAGATACATTCGCTTTACTACATCCATATCTGGGAGCAGAATCCTTTTTGCGAAACCGTTCTGTAACAAAAGGAGTCCCATGGATCGCAAAAAAGCAATCGCGCTCTCATTTTCCGTTCCCGTCGCATGGGGCTTTTCGTACCCCCTCATGAAGATCGGCATGGACAGCATGAATGCCACGAGCATCGTCGCGCTGCGCTGCATCATCGCCTTTGCGGCCTGCCTGCTGCTCTTCCACAAGCACGCGGTGCGCATCAACCGTGACCTGATGGTCCGCGCCGCCATCATCGGCGCCATCATGGCAACCGAGATCACCTGCATGTGCCTGGGCTCCAGCCTCACCTCCGCCTCCACCGCCGGCTTTTTGCAGAGCCTGACGGTCGTGATCGTGCCGTTTGCCAACGCGGCCCTGCTGCGTCGCGCCCCCGAGCGCAAGGTGCTCATCGGCACCGCCATCGTCACCTGCGGCATGTTGCTGCTCTCGGGCGCCGACTTTACCAGCCTGAATCCCGGCGCGATTATCATGCTGCTCTCGGCCTTTATCTATGCCGGCCACATTATCATCGCCAAGCGCTTTGTCGAAGAAGTCGATCCGCTGGCTCTGGGCGTTTGGCAGCTGGGCTTCGGCGGCTTGTTCTCGGGTATCGCCGCATTTACCTTTGGCGGCTTCACGCTTCCCAGCACGCCGAGCGAGATCGTCGTTATCGTTGCGCTCGCACTCATCTGCTCTGCCTACGGCTTTATCACCCAGACGCTCGTGCAGCCCCACGTACCTGCCGAAACCACTGGCTTCGCCTTCTCGCTCGAGCCGGTCTGCTCCGCCGTCTTCTCGTTTTTCCTGGTCGGCGAGGTCCTGAGCCCCATCGCCTTCCTTGGCGCTGCCCTCATCCTCACCGGCGTCATGGTGGCAACTGCCGAGCTTCCGCGCCTTCGCGCACATGGGCATGCTCATATGGCGGCAGCGCCCGAGCACGTCTCGTAGACCCCACTCCTCATACAGCCGCGGCATAAAGGTCTCTGACGCCTTTACAATAGATGCCGACAAAGCATCTGCCCTAAAGGAGTTCCATGGACGCTGCAACTCGCGACCGCAACATAGCAACTTGGTTGGGCGATGCGCCGCAGCCGGTACGTAACGCTACGAACCAGCTGCTCGAGTGCATCGCCCTTCTGCGTGCCGAGCAGACCATCTACCCGGCACAAGACGACATCCTCAATGCCCTCGCCTACACGCCGGCCGACCAGGTCAAGGCCGTCATCCTGGGCCAAGACCCCTATCACGGGCCCAACCAGGCCATGGGGCTGTCGTTCTCGGTGCCTGCGACGCAAACCAAGTTGCCGCCGAGCCTGCGCAACATCTATAAGGAACTCAACGCCGATCTGGGCTGCCCCATTCCCGCCACGGGAGACCTAACCCCCTGGGCACAACAGGGCGTCCTGCTTCTCAACACGACGCTCACCGTGCGCGAACATGCCGCGAACTCGCACGCCAAGCTGGGCTGGAGCACGCTCACCGACTACGTTATCGAACGCTGCTGTCAGCTGCCCCAGCCGGTCGTCTTTTTGGCATGGGGCCGCTTTGCCCAGCAGATGGTCGAGGGCAAGCTCGCCGCGACCGGCGCGGGCAAGGCGGGCGGCAAGTTCTGCCTTGCTTCCACGCACCCCTCGCCGCTTTCGGCCAACCGTGCCACGGCAGAATTCCCCGCTTTTATGGGGTCGCGTCCCTTCTCGGCAGCCAATGAATTGCTCGAGCAAAACGGCAGCAGCCCCATCGACTGGGGCTGCCTCGCTTCATAACCTGCCTAGCCGGCGATCCAATATTGCGGATACTTATTGATATCAATGGGGTCGCCGAGCTCGCCGATATCGCTTATGGCCTCCATGCCCATCAGCGAGCGCAAGCGATTCTCGCACTCCATGATGGGCTCATTTACGGCCTTATTGAGCACATCGAACGTCGGCGACTCAAACGTATCCATGTTGACGTTGCCGAACCACTTGCTCTCAACGTAGTCGGCCTCCTCGTCGTCTGTGGCAACCCCCACCATCTGACGAGACCACGTCTTGAGCAGCGGCTCGCGATCGGCCTCGGCAATATTGAGCGCCACGTTGCCGCCAAACGAGAACGGCATGCTCTCCATCCCGCCCAGCAACTCCGGCAGCAGACAGCCAGTAGGCAGCGTCACCGTCACGCCGCTGCAGCCCGCAAACGCACCGCTCTGGATGCCGACCACCTTATCGCACAGCTCAATCTCGGTGAGGTTCGAACAGTGCGAGAAGGCGTTCGAGTCGATTACGGTTGGCCCCGTCAACACGCTCGCCAGATCGGCACGCTCGATATCGGACGGCGCCGAGACCAGCGTGGCAGTACCGTCACCGTTGTCCTCGATCTCCCATTCATGGCTCTCGGCCGCATCGCCACCCGCCTGTATTACCGTAGAAGCCTCGACCAACGGCAGCCCCATCATGGTTCGCAGGCGATTCTCGGGCTCCAATAGGTTCTGAGCCATCTGCGCCCTAACCGCATCGGCCGTCGGCTCCGGACCCTCCCCCATGAACCAATCGGAAAGCATGCCAAATTCCACAACGCCATAATACGTGTCGTAGTCGTCGTAGCCAATGAGTCCGTAGACCCATGCATTGAGGTAGTCCTGCTCCATGCCGCTGGGCAACGACAGGTGAATGCGGCTGGCCTCCTCTTGGACATCGGTTGCGCCGTCCAAGAAGAAACCCACACCCGGCGATGGATAGCCCAGCGTCGCGATACCGGTACCGACGGTCAAGTTCGTAAAGGCGGCATCATTGCCAAACACCGATGACGCCAGGTAGTTTCGAGAGCCCGCACCCGTAGCTGCGTCGTAGTCGCCATTGGTATCCGCCACAAACGATGCACTCGCGAGCCTCGGGCAGTCCATGAATGCCTGAT
The DNA here is from genome assembly GCA_900546775.1 of uncultured Collinsella sp. Lineage (GTDB taxonomy): Bacteria > Actinomycetota > Coriobacteriia > Coriobacteriales > Coriobacteriaceae > Collinsella. Next base: position 45,896 of record UREM01000001.1, read on the forward strand.
CGCTGATTTCGATCGTTGCCGCGTGCACAGACGCCGAGACAAGATTCGTGCAGCCTTCGAACGCCGACACGCCGACGTAGATATCGTTATCGGGAAGATCGATGTTCAGGTCGCCGGCGATGCCGGAATTCCTGAAGGCATAGCGATCGATATATGCCAGATTGGGAGCCGAAGCCCAATCGACATCCCACGCGCCTCCGGTCCCCTCAAAGGCACCAGGCAGGTCCTTGGCGCCAGACAAGGAATAGCCGCCAAAGATCTCAATCGTACTCGGCAGCAGCTCAATCGTACCGTTGAGCATCGAGGGCGCACCGAGCAGGATGCTTGGCTTGCCTTCCTCGTCGCCATCGTAATAGCCGTAGAGAAGGGGCGCGTCGTCGCTTTGGGCATCGCAAGCAAAATCGTAAATGCCGTCGACAGTGACAAAGCGGCTGTCGTAGCCCTGCAGCTCGCCATCGGGCGCATACCAGGTGCAGCCGGCCGGATTGGGATTCTCGGTCGTGGCAAAGACAGCCTTTTTAGCACGCGACGCCACAAAGCCCAGGCCCGTGCAGCCCTTAAAGACATCGGCACCCACCTCAATGCTATCGGGCGTGCCGATAAACACACCTTGAAGGTTTTGGCAGTTCTCAAACGCGTTACGGCCGATGGCACTCGTCTTCTCGCCCAGATTGACAAACCTGAGCTCCGCATCGCCCGAGAAAGCATACGGTGCGATGGAATCTACTTGGAGCTGCTTGCCGCCATCCGCAAGCAAGGTGCCGTCAAAGGTCGCGGACAGGTTGCCATCCTCATCGCCTGCAGCGGACAGCAAAATCGTCTTGTCGGCGTTGGCATAATACAAGTATCCGTCTTGAGACAGGCTCATCTTAATCACGCGCGCATCGGGTGCACCGGCGGCAGCCTTGCGCTGTTCGACATACGCGACCTGCTCATCGGTTGCGCACACGATGGTCCGCACGGAACCGCCCTCAAGACTGCCGTCCTCGAGCGTCACCTTATCGTCAAACCACGGCATGAGTACCAGCGTGTCCACCGAAGTGTTGCCCGCAAAGGCACCCTTCTTGATGGTGTTGGAAATCTGCACCAGGGCAATATTGGAACCCGTATCGAGCACATAGCACAGGTCGCTTTCGAGCTGCGAATTAATGTTGTACACCAGCCCCTGTGAGTACGTGAGCTGGACACTGGGGTTGGTCGCGGGCGACACGTATACGCCGTAGGCATTCTCTAGTTCGTCCGCGTGCTCGGTAATAAAATCGAGCAGCGCGGCATCGTCGACGACCAGGGTGCAGTCCTGCAGATTGCTCACGTCAATCTGGGGCAACTCGCCCTCTTTGGACGCGTGCAGAACAATACGATCGAGCTTATTGCGATCGGGAATGACGACATGGGCAATATCGGCGGGAACATCGAGCTCGCGCGTATGGTAGGGAACGCCCAGATACTCCTTGCCATCGCGAGAGGTCAAAATGCCCTCATCCGTTGCGGCATAGACGGGGTTATCCGACGCGACGCGGTAGGCATCAAGCACCTGAAAGCCCGCATTGACGTTGACGTAGTACACCGAGGACGGTAGCTCTAGATTGTTGATCCGCCACGTAAAGACTTCACGCTGACGACTGTCGGTATAGGCGTCGACCGCCTGCACACCCTGCGGAACGCTGAGCGTCTCGCCCCCGCCATCGACCGACACGACCGACTCATCCACATCGACAAGCGTCTGCAGGCGTGAGTTATTGAGGCTGGTAGGGTCGTCGTCAAAGCGATAGTCCTCGTCGAGAGCATAACCCTGAAAACGCACCTTGTAGGCGGGGTCGATGGACACGATGTCGCCGGGAACCACCACATGGCGACCGGGTGTCAGCGTGTAGAAATACGGGACGGCCGCCTCGTTCTCGCGCCACCCCAGCAACAAGGCATTGAGGTAGCCCCCCGAATCGACATGGCCCGCCTGCTTCATAAAGGCTTCTTGTGTGTTGACACCCAGCAGGTTCTCCTTGGAGCTCAGCGTGCTCCAAATCACGCTTCGCTGGCCCATCGAATCGGGCTGGCCGACCACAAACAGGCGCGACCGCGCCGGTTGGATGGTAACGTTACGCGTCGTCCACGCCGTATCCTGCGACAAGCGCAGCGAGACGCTTACCGTGAGCGGCTGGCTCGAGCACAGCGCCGGATTCTGCTCGCCCGCGGCATTGGTCCACGAGTCGATGCGGAGATACGGAAACGAGGCGAACTCGTCCTTGGTGCAGGCAAGATAGTAGAGGCCTTTGTCGTCACTCCAGTGGACATCCATGGCGCAGAACAGCGTCCAGGCGTCGAGCATCTGCCCATCGTAGATTGCATCCTCCATGGGTGAAATCTGCACCTCATGGGGATCGATCAATCCATTTGCACCGTTAAACTGCGTAAAGAACGTTGCGTCTCCCATGGGGGCACCCTTTTGGGGCGCGGGGTCCGCAAGAAGATACTTGTAGGAATTGGCCGTCGAGGTGGCCGAGCCGCCACTACCGCCGTTACCGCCCGAACCGTTTCCGCCCGCACCGCCGCCGGCATTGCCGCCAGATGCTCCGCCCGCATTGATAACGGGAACGTTTTGCCCGCCTCCCGAGCCGCCAGCGCCGCCCGCGCCGCTGCCCGAACCACCCGCAACTCCTACGCCCGTTCCATCGGCGCTGCCGGTAACGTTGTAGGCGGTCGTGCCGCTTTGCCCCGTCAGATTTACCTGTCCCTGCGCATTATCGAGCCGCGCCTGCTGCTCACGTGCGCTCGTGTCCCGGCTGTCGCTATCCTCGTCATGACGATTTGCCTCGGCATCCGTCGAGAGCGGACTGATCCGATACGCCTCGCCGGACTCCGCGTCACCGTGACTGTATGCAGCGATATACCCCGAAGGATCGAAGCTCAGATTACTCTGAGCCAACTCAAAGGCGACCGCGCCAAATACGCCGACCGCAGCAACCGAAACCGCCGCCGCCACAACGCGCGTTGCGGCCAAAGGCTTGGCGCGATACATATTTTTGGCGGCATGCTGAACGCGCGCGGACGCATTCCGCGGGCCTTTTAGTTTGGCCGACGCCGCGTTCTTGTGCGAAGCCATATGTTGAGGATATTTAGAAAACACGTAGACCTACTCCCTCTACAACGCGTGCAGCATGTAGCGGCGGAAGCGTTCAATAACAGTTTGCGGAGCCGGCATGCTCCGATGCAGGCGTTCGGTAAAACGTCGGAGCGTGCGCAACTCGTTCGGTTTAAGCTGGCGGCCACCAAACGCATAAGCTTGATGAAGTCGAATCGCTCGACGGTATTCCCACGGGTCAATCTGGGGGAACACTGCAGCAAAGGCATCCAGGCAATCGAGCGGCTTGGTCTCGTCAAAGGCGTCGAGACCGCTTTGGTTCATCACAAGGGCAAGATAGCCGTAGAGTGCCGGCACGCATATATCCTGCTCATCACTCTCGATAGCCCGCGTGCGCCGAGCGCGCAAGACAAACCTGCGAACAAACAGAGCGAGCAGGGCGGCAATCGCCGTGCCGATCAAACCGACCCCAACTTTGGCCACAACGGGGATGTTATACATTACCGGCACATCCTCGCGATGCTTATCCTCGGCCTGTCCTGCAACCGAGCCCGCATCGAGCGTCTTATCGTTGGCGCCGTTGCTCCATGCCTCGCCCACATCGATAATCTTATCGGCATCGAGCGTCTGGCTATAGTATCCAGGGGCGACCTCCACGGGCGTCCATCCCTGACCGTCAAGGTAGATCTCGGTCCACGCGTGCGCATCGGCAGCCGTTAAGTTGAGCGCTACGCCTGCCCCAACAGCAGCGGCCAGCTGATCATCTGCTGCCCGATAGCCCTCGACATAGCGCGCGGGAATCCCCGCAGATCGAAACGCGAGCGTCGCCGCCGTGGCAAAGTAGGCAGAGTTGCCCTCGTGCGCCGTGCCCAAGAACCACGCGACAAACGACGTCGCCCCGGTATAGGCTGGCGGGTTATCCGTCTGTCCCGCAAGCGAAGCCAACATCGTGCGCACGCGACTGATCACGGCTGTATCCGAAACAGTCGCCCCAGCATCCCAGCTGTCGCTCGAGAACAGGTATGCATCGATGGCATCCCGCTCCTCTTCGCGAACGTCCAAGTAATTATCGCGAACAAAAGCGGCGTACACCCGCTCGCTTTTTGCATAGTCGCTCTTGGAGGACGCCAGCCAGCTCGAATCTGCAATGACGTCTTCCACCGGCACGTTATCGACAATCACGCGATACGCCTTAGACGGCAAAAAGTCCATGCTTAGCATCGTCGAGGCCGTCAACATTGCACCGGTACCGCCCAGCGAGCGCAGCGTATAGGGAGCATAGGTGTATCTGCGGTTGGCGCCCGACGCATCGACCGAAATCTCAACCGCCTCGACAGGCTCGCCACCCTCGCGCTCGGCCTCGGCGTCAAACGCGGCGCGCTGCTCGGCTACCGTCAAACCGTTCTGGCGCAGCCAATCACGCATGCCGGACCATTCACCCTCGTAGGACATCCAGTCGCCGCGCCCCCAAGACATGCCATCAAACGTCGTGCCCACAAAGCCCTTCATGAGCAGATCGTCGCCGAGCGTCTTGCTGGCGGTAAGCGACAGCGTCGTGGACTCGCCTTCGTTCATGTCCGCCGCTTGCGAAAGGTCGCCCTCGGGCAGCGAATCGTCCCCAAATCGAACGCCCTGGACTGCTCTGACGGCAGACGCCGACAGGGCGGACAGCGCGGGAAGAGGTTGTACAAGGGCAACGGTCAGTGCAAAGAGAACGCCGCATGCAACGCACAGGCCTCCAAGACCAAATAGAACCTGGGGCAAACCTACCGTAGAGCCCCGCAACTCGTCAGCACGGCACTGGACAAGCCAGCCCGCAACACCCAGCGTCATAGACATCGCAGAATCACCAAGCTGCAGCGCCATGGAAGCCGAGCCGCAGATAACGATGATTAAGAGCGTGGGCCACGAAACGCTCAAGTTGGCAAAAAGCCAGGCGAGTGAGCCGGCAAACATGCCGGCGAGCACCGCCAGCGACACGGCTTCACACAGCAGACCGGCGTCTGCCACCAATGGAATATACAGCTCACAGATCGAGTTGACGCGAGCGATAACGGTATTGACGCACGCATAGAAGCCCCAGCGTGCCGAAGGAATCAAGAGCGCGCATAAAAGCGCTACGGACGCCGCAGCCAAGGCAATCCAGAGGGGAGCCTTTTTCGAAGCCATCAAAACGCCCAAAGCGCCCAGCGCAACGGCCACGCCAACGGCAGCGGCCAGCATTATCCCCATGCACGTTGCACTCAGGCACCGAGCAATTGTGCAGCAGAAGCCCGCAGACAATAAAACCGCGGGAGCCACCGACAGGAACATGGCAACAACGCGACCATTCGAAGCGATGCGCTCCGTCGAGGTAAGAGTCACAAAGTTCATCTTAGAGCTCCAGACTCTTGATACGGGCCGAATCACTCGATACCGGGCAATGCGTGATGATGTAGTTGGCTCCGTGCTCGATGCTATACGACTCGACCGAATCCGACACATGGAGTACCGATAGATCGGTCAGACGGCCTATCTCGATATAGGCCTGTTCATCGACGCCCACCGTTACCAGCACCGTTTTGCCAATGCCCTTTGCTGCCACGAGCTTGGCATAGTGCTCGTGCGATGTTGGATAGGCAGGGCCAAGCGGCGTTGCCGTCAAAGCATCAAGCATCCTATTGAACCCACGTCGGTCATCAACGGGATAGACAGCCAAAGAGCCTTCGGGGGCAGCCACGACCACATGATGGTATCCCTGACGCATAAGCGCCAGCGATATCGATGCGGTAAAACCCAGCACCGCAGAAAGAACCTCAGCGTGGCTTGCGTGCTCAAAATCGCACGCAAACGCACCAAACAAGATGGCAATAGCGTGGTCTTGTGGGCGCGAAGCCTCGCGCACCAGCATGTCGTCAAAACGCGTCGACAGCTTCCAGTGAATCGACTTAACGGCATCACCCTCGTGATAGGGCCTTATGTCAAAGACCTCGGAGGCATCTTGGCCGCTTCGATGGGGATCGTAGCTCGTGCCCTCAAGACCGGCAGAAGCACTTTGGTTAGGAACAACCTGGATGTCGAGCACCTCGGGATAGACCGTAAACAACCCATGAAAGTCTGCATTCTCGAGAGCAAGCGACGTAAAGCCCATCTCATCGACCAGGCGCGCGGTGTCAAGGGTAATCGTGTGCGCACCGCAGACGGTCGAATCGAGCTCCAGCTCAAACAAAGCGGGCCTGCCCGTCGCGGGGGCAAGACTTACGGGATAGACTGTCCGCGCTCCCGTCAGCTGGTTATAAACCGAAAACGACAGCTCCATACGACCGCGAAACATAAGCGGGCGATCCAGTGTGATGCGCAATACAAGAGGTGCGTTGACAACACACGACCGGGGAAGCTCAAAGCTAAGCTTGAGCAGGGCAACGCTCGAACGGCACGCCGCCACCGTAATCACGGGCATGGCGATCAACGCCGCGGCAGCAGCGAGCGCGGCCGCATTGGCGGTAAACACAAACGTGGCGAGCAGGAGCGCGACGGACACGATATAGGTAATCTTGTTGGCAATCATGGGCGTAACGTAGGACGCAAAAGGTAAACGATCCGCTACGAGCGGCCGCGAACCTGACCCATAGACGGGGCGGGAACGGCAGCGAGGATGCGGTCGAGGATGTCCTCGGCAGTAATCGATTCGATGCGGGCCTGGGGGCGCAAAACGAGACGGTGAGCGCAGACGACCTTAAACACCTCGCGCACATCCTCGGGCACCACATAATCGCGCTCGCGAATCAAAGCGCAGGCGCGCGCCATACGCGTGAGCGCGATAATGCCGCGGGGGCTCACACCCAGCTCAACAAGACCATCATTACGGGTCTCCTCGCACAGACGGACGATATAATCCAGCACCGTGTCGGCAACCTGTACATTGCCCAGGTAGTTTTGAATATCGAGCAGGTCATCGCGGGCAACCATGGGCTTAATGTCGTCGAGCGGGTTGGCGTAGCGACGGGCCTTGAGGATATCGATCTGGTCCTGGCGCGACGGATAGCCAACAGATAGGCGAACCATAAAGCGGTCGAGCTGGCTATCGGGCAGCGGTTGCGTGCCCGCCGAGCCTACCGGGTTCTCGGTTGCGATACACACAAAGGGGCGCGGGACCTGATGCGTCTGCCCGTCGATAGTCACCGCACGCTCTTCCATAACCTCGAGCAGGGCCGACTGCGTCTTAGCACTGGTACGGTTGATCTCGTCGCCCAGCAGCATATTGCAGTTGACAGCGCCCCACACAAAGCGAAACGTGCCGGCGTCGCGGTCGAACATCGTAAAGCCCGTAATGTCCGAAGGCAGCGTATCGGGCGTAAACTGCACGCGCTTAAAGTCCAGGCCCAGCGCGCGCGAAAGCGCCAGGGCCAGCGTTGTCTTGCCGGTACCGGGCACATCCTCCAACAGAATATGGCCGCCGGCATAGATGGCCATGAGGGCCTTCTCAATCACATCGCGCTTGCCCAGCAGAGCGCGGCTCACTTCGTTCATGATGCTGTTCGACTGTTCGACGATCACGGTTACTCATTTCCTCGATAAGCTGCCTCTGCCGTCGCGGCAGCCAGCTGTGCTTTCAAAACGTTTAGGTCGATGGGCTTGCCCACATGTCCGTTCATGCCCGCGGCGCGCGAACGTTCAACGTCCTCGGTGTAGTCATTGGCGGAAAGCGCAATGATGGGAATGACGCCGGCGTCCTCATGATTAAGCCCTCGAATCCGCTCCGCCGCTTCCCAGCCGTTAAGCACGGGCATCTGAATATCCATGAGGATCGCATCGTACGTGCCCGCGGGCATGCTCCGAAATCGCTCAACGACTGCCTGGCCGTTCTCGGCACGATCGACTGCCGCGCCTCGTCTTGCCAGCAGCTCAATCACGATCATGGCGTTGATTTCGTTATCTTCGGCCAACAGGAATCGCTTGTCCTCAAACTGATAGGTAAACGACGAGCCAATGGAATCGCACGCCGTCTCGAGCGTCTGCTCCTTGAGTTTTAGGCTCTCGATCTGCTCCGCCGTGGCCAGTCGCAACGGAATGTAGGCCGAAAACGTCGATCCGCGGCCGGGCTCGGTATCGACGACGATCTCGCCGTCCATCAGCTCGACAAGCGCGCTCGTAATGGCCATGCCCAGGCCCGTTCCGCCGTAGCGGCGCGCGATGGTGCGATCCTCTTGCTCAAACGGCTTAAAGATCTTGCTGACGTAGCGCGGATCCATACCCTTGCCCGTGTCGCGCACGCGCAGCATATAGCTCACGCCATCGTCTGTGCGGTACATCTCGCGCAAGGTTACGGTAACGCTGCCGCCCCGCTCGGTAAACTTGACCGCATTGGAGATAAAGTTGATGACGACCTGCGACAGGCGCATGCGGTCGCCCACGACAAATACGTTTTCGCAGTCCTCGAGATCGACCGAGTACGTAAGCCCTTTGTCGGCTGCCTGCGAGCTAAACATGCGCTCAATCTCATCGGCAAACAGGCGCATGTCAAACGGCGCATCGTCAATGCGCACGCGCCCGCTGTTGAGGCGGCTCATGTCGAGCATGTCGTTGATAAGCGAAAGCAGGTAGGCCGAAAGCTGCGAGGCACGGGACAAGTCATCCATCAGGCGAGACTCATCCGCATGATGCTCGAGGGCCAGCGAAATCATGCCCTCGATGCCATTGAGCGGCGTGCGGATCTCGTGGCTCATCTGGTTCATATAGTCTGTGCGCGCGTTGGCGGTCTCGACGGCGCGATCGCGCTCGGACTCCGCCTTGGCGATGCGCTCGTTTTCGGTCGTTACATCGACTGCAGAAACCAGGTACTGCGTGCCGTCCGAAATGAGCGAAATCGTAAACCTCATGCTGAGCTGCGATTTTGCCCCATGGGGCGCATGATAGGAGCACAGAAGGTTGAGCGGGGTCGCACGGTCCCAGTCCCTCACCTGTCGCTGCATGCGCACGCGGTCCCTATCGGGGATAAAGCGGTACAGCGTCTCGATGTCGTCGCCAATACGCTCGGGCGATACGCCAAATACGCGTTCGAAATTTGGGGTGATATAGAGCGGAAGACAGTCGCTGGCACGCAAAACCAGCGCAACGTTGGGCCCTTGCTGCGCAAGCGCCTCTTCAAACAGGCGACGCGCTCGGTCCGCGTCGCGCTTCTCGTGTGAACCGAACAGCCCCAATATGCCCCCTTTTGCATTAGGTGATTATTCTACCAGCTCAAAGGGGCTTTACAGAGATGGTGCGCCGCCAAAGTTAACGATTAATGATGTAAAAACGCGCCCGACGGCAATTGCCATCGAGCGCGTTTTGTTACTCGGGCCAGATAAACTGGGTGCGGCCGGCCTCGCCGCCATCGATCAGCAGGCTCTGTCCGGTCATAAACCGGTTGGTCACGCCCACAAAGTAGATCCACTCGGCGATCTCTTGGGCAGTAGCCCAGCGCTTGAGCGGTGTGAGCTCCATAATCTGGTTCCACAGGCGCTCGTCTTCCATCACGCAACGGTTGAGCGGCGTGATAACGCCGCCCGGGTCCACACTGTTGGCGATGGCCTGCGGCGCCAGGCGGTTTGCAAGGTTTTTGGTATAGGCGATAACGCCGCCCTTGCTGGCCGCATAGGCGGGAAACTCCGATCCCGTATGTCCGCTCGCCGACCCCACATTGACCACGGATGCAATAGCCGGCGCCGGCTTGGCGGCAAGCCCCTCCCCCACAAAGGCATAGCGCTCGGTCACGTTGATGGTGCCACGCAGGTTGGCGGCAATGTCGTCGACCGAATCCTGCGTACCGGCAACATTCACGATCACCTGGGGTTCAAGGTCGTTCGGAAACGAGTCCGGCTCGCGGACATCGACGATCAGATGGCGATAGCGCTCGTGCTCGACCGCCGCCGGCAGCAGATCAAAGCCCACGACTTCGTGGCCCTCGTCCAAAAAGCGCTGCACGCACGCGGCTCCGATACCGCCCGAAGCACCCGTGATCAAAACCCGCATACTTGCTCCTTAGGCGGTTGCGTGGCGCTCGAGGTACTCGGAGCCCACATTCTCGCGCTCCCAGCCGCGCACGACCTTGTAGCCCACGGGGCTCAGGAAGACCTCGCACAGCAGCTCGGCAACAGCGCCGGTCAGCGAGCACATAAGGACCTGTACCCAGGTCCAACCAAAGAACGTGTGGCTTACCACAATGGCAAAGACCAGGTTGTCGATAAACTGACCGACGCCCGTGGACACATAGGAACGGAAGGCGAAGCTCGCAAAATTATTCTTTTTGAGCATACGGCCGAGCGACTGGTTGAGCGTGGAGTTAACCACAGCAGAAACGAGCATTGCCAGCGAAGAGCCCAGCACCACGTACCAGGTGCCGCCGATGGTGGCGTTAAGGGCGGCGTTGACCTCGATCATGCCCGTGTCGTAGTAGGCGCCCCACATGCCGGGCGTGAGCGAGCATGCCCAAAAGCATAGGCTCACGGCCAGGTTAACCAGCAGCGCGAGGATAGAGATTTTGATGGATGCCTTGGCGCCAAAGCGCTTGCAGATCATGTCCTGGCACAAAAACGAAACCCAGCTCACCACAAAGCCGCAATCGAGTGCCAGATACGGCAGGCTGATAAGCTCTTTGTTGGCCAGCAGGTTCATCATGATGACGCTCACGAAAAACAGCGAAACCGTTGCCGCGGGAATGCTCCGCAACAGGACCTTGTAGTCCTCCATGACCTTCTTGATCATTATGTACTCCTTTGGTTTTAGGTTTAACGAGCAGGATATCGGACCCGAACTGCTCGGACGTCACGGTCTTGAGACGACGATGGGTATAATAGCCGCTCACACGGCATCAGGCAAGCAAACGACGCGGCAGCCCCACAGGGCCACCGCGCCGATGCATTAAAAGGCTACGTTGCCAAACTCCGACAGGATAAGATCGGGGTTGTGATCGGTTGCCCAATCCACGTTCCACGGGCTCGTGAACAGCAGCAGCTTACCGCCGCGCATGTCCTCGACGCGCAGCGTGTCACGCGTGAGCGAAAGGCCCGGGATATCAATGGTATCGGGGTCGTTCTGAATCCAGCGGATGTCCGTATAGGGCAGCGGCTGGCGACGGACCTCAACACGATACTCGGCCTTGAGGCGGCGCTCGAGTACCTCAAACTGCAGCACACCGACCACGCCCACGATGACGCTCTCCATGCCGGCACCCAGCTCGCGGAAGATCTGGATGGCACCCTCCTGGGCAAGCTCCTCCATACCCTTGACGAACTGCTTGCGCTTGAGCGTGTCGACCTGCGTAATGCGAGCGAACATCTCGGGGGCAAACGTCGGGATCTGCGGATACTGCACGTGGCGCTTGCCGGAGCACACGGTGTCGCCGATGCTAAAGATACCCGGGTCGAACAGGCCCACGATATCGCCCGCGTACGCCTCGTCCACGATGGCGCGGTCATCGGCCATCATCGACGTGCCCGTGGCAAGCTTGAGCTTGCGGTTGCCCTGCACGTGGAAGGCGTCCATGCCACGCTCGAACTTGCCCGAGCAAATGCGCACAAAGGCGATGCGGTCGCGGTGGTTCTTGTCCATATTGGCCTGGATCTTAAACACAAAGCCGCTAAAGTCATCGCGGCAGGGATCGACCGGTTCGCTGGTGAGCGTATCGGTATAGGCGCGCGGCGTCGGGGCCAGACGCAGGAACTCCTTGAGGAAGGGCTCCACGCCAAAGTTGGTGAGCGCCGAGCCAAAGAACGCCGGGCTCAGCTTGCCGCAGGCCACGGCATCCAAGTCGAGCTCGTCGCCGGCGCCATCGAGCAGTTCGATGTCGTCCATCAGGTTCTTATGGTTCTCCTCGCCAATAAGCTCGTCCATGGAAGGATCGCCCAGCTCGGCCTCGACCTCGGCGACCTTCTTGGTGGCATTGGCGTGGCCGTCGCCCTCAAAGGCGATAACGCGACGGGTCTGACGGTCGAACACGCCGCGGAAGTTGCGGCCGCTGCCAATCGGCCAGTTCATGGGATACGTATTGATACCCAGGACGTTCTCGATCTCTTCCATGAGCTCAAACGGATCGCGAGCCTCGTGGTCGAGCTTGTTCACAAAGGTGAAGATGGGAATATGGCGCAGCGTACAGACCTTAAAGAGCTTTTTGGTCTGGGCCTCGACGCCCTTGGCGCCGTCGATGACCATGACCGCGGCGTCGGCGGCCATAAGGGTACGGTAGGTATCCTCCGAGAAGTCCTGGTGGCCGGGGGTATCGAGGATGTTGACGCAGGCGCCGTTGTAGGTGAACTGCAGTACCGAGGAAGTAACGGAAATACCGCGCTCCTTCTCGATGTCCATCCAGTCCGAGACGGCATGCTTGGCCGAGCTCTTGCCCTTGACCGAGCCGGCGGTCTGGATGCTGCCGGTATAGAGCAGCAGCTTCTCGGTAAGCGTGGTCTTACCGGCGTCCGGGTGGCTGATGATCGCGAATGTGCGGCGCGACGAGATTTCATCCGACAGGCTTGCCATGCGGATCCTTTCTTGCATTGAGTGCATTACGTCGTTGTAACCGCACCATTGTAGCCGCGAAATCCCGCCATAGGGCACCTATCAGGACAAATTCATTAGCCGAGCTCGCTGTGCACCGGACAGCCGCCTCAAGGATTGTCTCGATCTGTAACAGCAAGACGGGTTTTGAGCCCCTACCTGTTACAGATCGAGACAAACTGGCAGGCGGGCAGCCAATGTCTCAATCTGTAACATCTAGCCATCAAAATCAGGCCTAAGTGTTACAGATTGAGATAAACCAGCAGGAAGATCGAGGCTGTCTCGATCTGTAACATCTAGCCGCCAAAATTGACTTCAGATGTTACAGATCGAGATAAACGAACGGGGGGGACAGACGAGCCCATATTTCCCTCTTGCGCAACTGTGCATAGTGTATATATACTGTGCTTACCGGTTATATACACGTGTAGCCCAACAGCTAAGGAGCCGCTGTGGACATCATCCTATCCAATTCGAGCGACAAGCCCATCTACGAGCAGATAACCTCGCAGGTCAAAGCCCAGATCCTTTCGGGCTCACTCGCTGCGGGAGCCAAGCTCCCCAGTATCCGCGCGCTGGCGAGCGACCTGGGCGTGAGCGTCATCACCACCAAGCGCGCCTATGCCGACCTGGAGCAACTCGGTTTTATCTGCACCGTGCAGGGCAAGGGCTGTTTTGTCGCCGAGGGCAACCAAGAACTCTTGCGCGAAAACCAGCTCTGCCATATCGAAGAGCTGCTTGCGAAAGCGGCGAACCAAGCCGAAGCCCTGGGCGTCACGCGCGACAAGCTGCACGAGATGCTCGACCTTGTAGCCCCCGAAACCATGCAGTAGCCATCTGCAAGAAAGGCTATACCATGCAAAACCTTTTAGAACTCAAAGGCATCTCACGCCGCGTGAGCGACCGTTTTTCGTTGCGAGACGTCACACTCGCCGTGGAGCCCGGCCAGATCGTCGGCTTTGTGGGCGCAAACGGCGCCGGCAAGACAACGACCATTCTCGCCGCGCTCGGGCTTATAAAGCTCGATGCCGGCGAGGTACATCTGCTTGGACAGCGCTGCGATGCCAACGCACCCGACGAGACGCAGCGCCACCTGCGCTCCCGCGTCGGCCTTGTCCTGGACACGTGCCCCTTCCCCTCCACGCTCAAGGTGGGCCAGATCGAGACGCTCGTAGGCCCAGCGTACCCCACATGGAGTCGCGAAACGTTCGCCGGATTCATCGACCGATTTGGCCTCGATCCCAAGACGAAGGTCAAGGACCTCTCCCGCGGCATGGGCATGAAGCTGCAGCTCGCCTGCGCGCTCAGCCACCATGCCAAGCTGCTCGTTTTGGACGAAGCCACCGCGGGCCTCGATCCCATGGCACGCGAAGAGCTGCTTGACGAGCTGCTCGCCTTTGTTTCCGACGGCCAGCGCAGCGTGCTGCTCTCGAGCCATATTACGTCCGACCTCGATCGCGCCGCCGACCGCGTCATCTGCATCGATAACGGCTCGATTGTATTTGACCTGCCGCGGGAGGACATTACCGACCGCGCCGGCATCGCCCATTGCACGCAGGCGCAGGCGTCCGAGCTCATGGCTTGCGTCGAAGGCGCCCATGCCGCTCGCCACGCCTATAGCGTGGACGTGCTCGTGCCCAACCGTCGCGAGGCGCTCGAGGCCTTCCCCGAGATTCCCTGCGACCGGGCAACCATTGATGATTACCTGCGCCTCATGCTGAAAGGGGCTTCGAAATGAAACGCGCCTTTATGTCCGAGCTCGCCATCGTTCGCTCGCTTGTCCCAAGCATCGCGGGCGTCGGCCTGTTCATCTTCGTCGTGTTGACCCTCGCCAACGCATCGGATGGCGATTCCGGCATGAGCGCCGGCGCCTGCGCGGTCAGTGCCATGTCGCCCATCATGGTTATGAGCTCGCTGGCCGGCTTCGACAATCAAAACGGATGGGAACGTTATCGGGCAACGCTGCCCCTCTCGCGCAAAGACATCATCTGTGCACGCTACCTGAGCATCATTGTCTTCTCGGCTGTCATGGCGTGCGCCGCCGCGCTTCTGTGCATCGTCTCTATCCCGCTCTTCAACAGCGCGGGTATCCCCTCGACGAGACAGATCGTCTTTGAGACCACAATAGCCTCCGCCGCATCGATGCTTATCTCCCTCATGATGGTGTTTTTGGCACAGCCGCTGTTCTTTCGATTTGGACACATGGAGGCGCTGCGCCTATCCGTTGCCCTGTTTGCCCTGCTCGGGTGCCTTGCCATGGCCACGCTGAGCTCCTCCAACCCCATCAGCAACGGGCTCATGTCGATTGCCGGGGCGAACCCCGATTCTGCCGTCCTCGGCTGCCTGTGCGCAGGAATTGCCGTACTGGCCCTCGTGCTCTTTGCACTGAGTTGCGCCATCAGTACCAAGGTCTATCGAGCACGCGACCTGTAGGCAAGCGCGGTATCATCGGGCATGCGCCGCAGATCTGGCGCGGTCTTTTATGAGGAGGCGCTCAACCCGTGTCGTGGGTTACAGCAGCATTTGCATCAGCTTTCTTTGCCGGCATCACATCCATTTTGGCCAAATGCGGCATCAGGCACACCGACTCCGACGTTGCAACCGCCATCCGTACTTGCGTGGTGCTCGTATTTGCCTGGGCAATGGCGGGCATTTCTGGATCCATCGGAGCAATCGGCGCCATTCCCGCCAAAGCCTGGCTATTCCTCACCCTCTCGGGACTCGCCACCGGCGCCTCGTGGATCTGTTACTTTAAGGCGCTCAGCATCGGAGACGTCAACAAGGTTGTACCCGTCGACAAGATGAGCACCGTGCTCGCCGTGCTGATCGCCATAGTGCTTTTTGGTGAGACAGGCAACCTGGCGGTCAAGCTCGTGGGAACCGCAGTTATCACGCTCGGCACGTTTTTGATGATCGAGAAAAAGCAGTCCGTCGGCGCAGAGCAAAAGCAAGACCGAGCCTGGCTCGCTTACGCCCTCGGCGCCGCCGTGTTCGCGGCACTCACCTCCGTCCTCGCCAAGATCGGCATCGAAGGTGTCGAGTCAAACCTGGCCACGGCAATCCGCACCTGTGTGGTACTTGTTATGGCATGGGCAATCGTGGCTGCCAAGGGAAAGCTGGAGCAGGTCGCGCGCATTGACCCGCGCGAACTCGCATTTCTTGCGGCATCGGGCATTGCGACCGGCGCGTCGTGGCTGCTGTACTACTACGCCATCGCTGCAGGCCAGGTGAGCGTCGTCGTGCAAATCGACAAACTATCGATTGTCGTATCGGTGCTGTTCGCACGACTGGCCTTCAACGAAAAGCTGTCGCATCGAAGCGCCATCGGCCTTTTCCTCATCGTGCTGGGCACCGCCGCGCTCGCGATTTGGAAGTAGCGTCGGTGCCAGGCGAGATTCAGTCCACCCGCAAATCCGTGACACAGCGCCCACACCGGGCTTGAGATGTTTGTATTGCCCGCGCGCTACCGTGCTACTTGCGCAGCGGCTTGGGCAGCGGAATGCCCGCCGCAATGACGGCGGCGATGATCATGCATACGATACCCTTGAGTGGGAAGCACATGAGCAGCAGGCCCACGACCATGACGGGCTGACGCATGACCGCGCCCATCGTCGAGGCCGTGCAGACGGCGACGCAAAAGACCGGATCGGCGCCGGTGAGGATGGCAAGGCCATAGCCCAGGCTCACACCCGAGAAGATAACCGGGAAGAAGTGGCCGCCGCGCCAACCAAGGTTGATGAGGGCGGGCGTCAGCATAGCCTTAACAAGACCAGTCGCGATAAGCACGCCGGCGGGAATGGTCAGATAGGTCTCCATGAGCACGTCGGCTTGGGTCTCGCCGGCAAACATGGTGTAGGGCAGGACCGTGCCACAGATGGCGAGCGCCAGACCGGCTAGCATGGCCTTGACGACAGGGCGCTCCCCTATGGCATGGGACAGTGCCTCGCTTGCATGCTCAGAGACAAAGTACAGCCAGCCGCAGGCCGTACCAATGAGTGCCAGGGGAATGAGCCAGGCAAGCTCAAGGTTGCCCACCTGGGCAGCCTCGAACCTCGGCATACCCATACCGCCGCCCATGAGCTGGCCGAGCAGCAGATAGGTACCCAGGCCGCCGGCAATTGCGATGCCGTAGACCACGGTCTTTTGCGCCTTGGGGAGCTTGATGGTGATCTCGTCGGACTCAGAGTCCTCGTCGTCGTTGGCGCCCTGGCCGTCGGCGCTACCGGCGAGCGGCGCCACAAAGCCAAAGACGGGCGCGGTGAAGAGCGCCGTCAGGGCAGCCTGGGTGCCCAGAAGCGTGAGCTGCCTAAACTCGGCGCCAAAGTGACGCATGCGGTCGCCGACCCAGCTGCACAGACCCGCGATAACGCCGGTCAGGCCGGCCTCCGGTCCAATACTTCCGCCAAACAGCAGCGGCAGCAATGCCGCGAGCGAAAGCTTGCCCAGATTGTCATACGGGTAGCGTCCGTCTTGTTTGACCTTGGCCATCACCTGGTTGAGGTCGTCGGTCTTGGTGCCCGTAAGCTTTTCGTACAGACCGATCAGCAGGCCGCCCAGCAGGCAGACGAAAAACGGGTACGGCAAAAAATCGAACGGACCGCTCGCGAGCTCGGGCGAAGCGACGCCCAGCATATGAGGGATCTCGGTCCATAGATAGTCGATACCGTGCTCCATCGCAAAGAAAAACAGCCAGACCGCGGCGCCCGCAAACGCACCGGTCACGACCACGCTCACTAAAAACAGCGCACGGTTTTTGGGTTTTGCAAGGTTATCCATCGGGACCTCCCGTGGTCAAAATCGACAAAGATACGTTTTATTGTAGAGCGAGCGTTGCCTGAACGAGCCAACCGTCTGCGCCGCAAACGGCACCATTGGGAGTCATAGTGGGGCAGGCTCAAGACTTATCCGGTAATAATCGAGGCAATCTCGCGCAAATCGTCGGCAAAGTAGATGCCGTGCTGGCGCTGCGGGCTCGATAAGCCCTTATCAATCATGTGTCCGAGCAGCGCCTTGAGGTCGTTGTAGTAACCGTCCAGGTTATACAGGATGCACGGCGCACTCAGATGCCCCAGCGACACGGCCGACATGACCTCGGCAATCTCCTCGAGCGTACCCGTCCCACCGGGAAAGGCGATGAACGCGTCACCGAGCTCAATCATCTTGGCCTTGCGCTCGGCCATGTCGCTCGTCACGATGAGGTCGTCGATGCCATCGTGCTGAAACTCGGCCTCGATAAAAAAGCTCGGCTCCACGCCCGTCACGTGTCCACCGGCATCGAGTACGCTATCGGCGAGCGCACCCATCAGGCCCGATTTGGACCCGCCGTATACCAGCGCGTGCCCGTTGGAGCCAATCCACGTGCCGAGCTCTCGCACTGCAGGCAGAAACGCCGGGTCGTTGCCGACGCTCGCGCCCAGGTATACCGTGATATTCATATTCAGTCCCCCTCGTCGTGACGCGCGTCGCCCGTTCTAGCGTTGGCGTCGGCGATATTCGCGCACACGGCGCGATAGGTCGGCAAGCTCGTCACGATCGAGCTCTTCCAAATGCTCAAGATCGTCCATAAAGCGCGCCATGGTGTCCTTTTGGCGCATCTTGATGAGCGTATTGCAGTAGTTCACCGCCACGCCCGTGAGCATGGCGATGTAGAAGATGCTGATGACGCTCAAAACGACAGTGATAGCGCGGGCAACCGGCGTTTCGGCCGGGATATCGCCAAAGCCGATGGTCGATACGGTCTCAAAGCTAAACCAGAGGCCGTCGCCAAACGTAAGGGTCGTGGGCTCGGACAGCCAGACGGCCGTCGAGCACAGCAGATAGAAGACGAGAAACAGGCCCGTGATGCGTGCAAAGCCAGCCTGGCGCAACACGTCGGCAAGCGTCCTCAACTTGTTCATCGCGACCCCTTTTCCAGACGCCCAATCACATTCGCTCGTTATTGTCCCACACCCGGACGAAAGGGACTGTCCCCAACTGCCGGGAGTGACCGTTTAGCGGTGCGGCGGCTGAATGGGCAGGCTGAGCTGGTATCCTTATGCGAAACTGTCTCAACTCGATAGGATTTCATGTGAAACCTTCCGCCGTCCTTCGCTTGGCTCTATATCGCACCCTGGCCGTCGCGCTTGCCGCGCTCGCCATACTGAGCGCCGTCATGCCCACCCCAGCCTTTGCCGCCGACTCCGACCAGCAGGTCAAGACGGTCCGCGTTGGCTGGCTCGTCAACAACAAAGGCTTCCAGGAAGGCACGCCGGGCGAGCGCCTCTCGGGATGGGGCTACGAGTACCTCCAGACCCTCTCGTATTACACAAAGGGCTGGCAATACGAATACGTTAGCGGCACCTTCTCCGAGCTTATGGACATGCTCGAGGCAGGCGAAATCGACCTCATGCCCAACATCTCGTATTCGGCAGAACGCGAACAGAAGCTGCTCTTTTCCTCGAACCCCGAGGGCACCGAGCGCTACTACATCTACGCCAGGCCCGACCGCGACGACCTGGCCAAGGGTGACCCCCAGGCGCTCCAAGGCCTCACCATCGGCTGCAACTCTGGCGTTATGCAAACTATCGTCGGCCAGCAGTGGCTCGCCGACGAAGGCGTTACCTGCACCTATAAAGAAATCGACACCGGCAGTGCCCTCTTTGAGGCGCTTGCAGACGGCGAGGTCGACGCCGTCATCATGAACGACACCATTTCGTCGCCCGATGCGTCACCCATGTTCTACGTAGGCTCGAGCGACTACTATTTTGCCGTTCCCAAAAGCCGCCCTGATCTGATGAACGACATCAACGCCGCCATGACGACCATCGCCCGCGATAACCCGCGCTATAACGAGGAAGTCAAATCGAGTTACTCGACCCAAAACAGTGGCTCGTCATCGCTCACCGGCCCCGAGACCACCTGGCTCAAAGAAAGCGGCAATACCATCACGATCGGCTATCTTAAAAACCAACTTCCCTACTGTACGCAAAATGACGACGGCGAGATGGAAGGGTCGCTCGCCTCGCTTGCAACGACGTTGCACGACAAGTTTGGCATTACGGTCAAAACAATCGCACTCTCGAGCAACAAACAAATGATCAAAGCCCTTTCCAACGGGACCATCGATGTCGCCCTGCCGTTGTTTCGCGACTACTGGCTCGCCGAGCAGACAGGGGTCATCCAGTCAAACTCGATGGGAACGGTTTCGCTGACCGCCATTCACAGTGGCAAAAACCTGAACAGCGACCTTAAGAACATCGCTTGTACAAAGAGCACAATCGTTAACCGTTTTGAGCTCGAAAGTCTCTTTCCGAACGCAACGGTAACCGAGTATTCGAATGACGGCGAGGTGCTCAAAGCCCTCGATGAGGGGAAGGCACGTTGCATCATTGTCCCCAGCACGCGCCTGGAAACTCTCCGCGACATCTACGACATCGAGGATTTCGAAACACAGGAACTCACCAACACGGCGCAACTATCGTGTTTAATTTCGCGCGGCAAGCCCGAGCTGCTGAGAATCATCAATAAGGGCATCGTCAATGCAGGTGAATCGCTCTCTGCAAACAGCTATTTCCCCACATCGTACTCGGCGCAAGAATCGGATGCGTTCCGACTTCTCTACCGCAACCGCATCGTCATTGCAGCAGTCGTCATCTGCATTTTGCTCACCGGCATCGTCATCCTTGTCTGGTCGCTTTACCGCGCACAGGAGGAACGGCAGAAAGCCGATGCCGCCAACGCCGCCAAAACCGCTTTCCTCACGCGCATGAGCCACGACATCCGCACGCCGCTCAACGGCATCCTGGGCCTTATCGAAATTGAGGAATTGAGAGAAGGCGACATGCAGGTCGCCCGCGAAAGCCGCGCCAAGGCGCGCGTTGCCGCCAATCACCTTCTGTCACTGATTAACGACATCCTCGAGATGGGCAGGATCGAGGAGCGCAAAGTGACGCTCGAGCACGAATCATTCAACCTTAAAGAGCTGTGCGACAATGCGCTCGTACTGTGCAAGCTCCGCGCATCGGACCGCGGCATAACCATGCTCGACACCAGCGAGCCCTACGCTGTCGACCAATATATGATCGGCAGCCCCACCCATATTCGGCAGATCCTTGTCAACCTGCTCGACAACAGCATCAAGTACAACAAAGATGGCGGGACTGTCGCTTTTGCATCGCAGATTAAACCGATCGATGATAGCCAGGTGCTCTTTTGCTTTAGCGTCTCGGACACCGGCATCGGCATGTCGCCCGAGTTTCTTAAGCACATCTACGAACCGTTTGCCCAAGAGGGCAACGATGCCCGCAGTAAATTTCAGGGAACTGGCATGGGCATGCCGATCGTCAAATCGCTCATAGACATGATGGGAGGCACGATTGAGATTTCGAGCGAGGTCGGCGTGGGAAGTACGTTCAACGTCCAGATTCCGCTCGATATCGACAAGAACCCTCAGGCAAGAGAAGGTGCGGACGAGCAGGCGATCAGCTGCTCGCTTGCCGGCATGAACGTTCTTTTGGCCGAAGACAACGAGCTCAATGCCGAAATTGCCCAGGCCCTGCTCGAAAGCGAAGGCATCGTCGTAACTCGCGCCGCCGACGGCAAAGAAGCGGTCGAACTATACACTAGTCGTCCCGCCGGCAGCTTCGATGCGATCCTGATGGACATCATGATGCCGGGTATGGATGGCTACGAGGCAACTCGCGCGATTCGTCTGAGCGAGAAGGCCGATGCAGCCGACATCCCCATCATCGCGCTCACCGCCAATGCCTTTGCCGAGGACGCCAAGGCGGCACACGATGCCGGCATGAACGCCCATCTGCCCAAACCGCTCGACTTTAACAAGCTCAAAAACATCCTCGCCCGCATCAAGAAAAACGGAACTGTTTCGCTATAGTTTGTGCCCACCCACCATGCACAGTTAGAAAGGAAGCCAACGATGTTTAGGCCCTTACGTCGAAAGAAACGCGCCATCACTGACGAGGAAGCGCGCGAGTTGCTCGCTATCTGCAAGCGCGGTGTCTTTGCCGTCAACGGCGATGGTGGCTACCCGTATGCCATTCCCGTCAACTACTTCTTTGACGCCGAGCACGACAAGATTTATTTCCATGGTGCCAAGGCTGGCCACAAGGTCGATTCACTCAGGCGTGATGATAAAGTCTGCTTTACCGTTTACGGCAACGAGTGGTACAAGGACGATGACTGGGCTCCCTATGTTATGAGCACCGTGGTCTTTGGTCGTTGCCGTCTGGTAGATGAGACACCTGCGTTTATCGAGGACAAAGTCCGCCAGCTCGCGCTTAAGTACTACCCCTCTGCCGAAGAAGTTGAAGAGGAAATCGCCAAAGACATCAAGGGCGTCCAACTCTACGAGATTTCGATTGAGCATCTTTGCGGCAAGCAGATCCATGAAAAGTAAGCCCAAAAACAGGTCCTGCAAATAGCAAAATGGCTCGGTTCCAACCAGTATTGGAACCGAGCTATTTGTTTATGAAGCGTCGGCGGCTATGTGCGCAAGCGCCTCAACGAGATCCTGAGAACTCACGGGTTTGCTCAGATGCGCGTTCATGCCCGCCTCGCGCGAAAGCCTACGGTCGTCGGCAAAGGCATTGGCGCTCACGGCGATAATCGGCGTGGTCGCGGCGTCCTCGCGATCGAGCGCTCGAATCTGACGCGTGGCCTCAAGGCCATCGATGCCGGGCATCATGATGTCCATCAATACCACGTCGTACTCGTGCGGCGCGCTCGCGGCAAACGTCTCGACGGCAGACTCGCCATCTTTAACATGTGTCACGACGGCACCGGCGCGGTCGAGCGTAAACTGTGCGATCTCGGCATTCAGGTCGTTATCCTCTACGAGCAAAACACGCAGGCCCTGGATCACGTCGCTGTCGCCTGCATCCACGCGAACTGCCTGGGGAATCTCGGAACTCTTGCACTTCTCAAACGGCAGGCAAATGGTAAACGTCGTCCCCCGCCCCAAGGCGCTCGTAAAGCTCATGGTTCCGCCCATAAGCTCGACCAACTGTTTGGCAATAGACGCGCCCAGGCCAGTTCCCGATGAAGCGCCTTCCACCTGCTGTTCCTCGCGGCTGAACGGCTCGTAGAGGTGCTGTTGAAACTCCTCGCTCATGCCAATGCCGTTATCGGCGATCGTGTATTCATAGACGGGGACACCGTCCACCGGCTCCACCTCGCGGCATGTCAGGCGAACATAGCCGCCCTGGCGGTTGTACTTGACGGCATTACCGGCAATATTGAGCAACAGACGCTTGAGGTGCGTCACGCTCACCCGGGCATAGGGATGATCAAGAGTCCGTTGGTCGCAGATAATTGTCACCAGGCGCTCCTCGGCTTGGCGCTCCAGAATATCGCACACCTCACGGTTGAGGGCCACCATATCTGTAGGCACGAGATTCAGGTCGACCTGCCCGCTCTCCAAGCGGCTCATATCGAGTGCCTCGTTCGCAAGGTCGAGCAACAGTCCCGACGCCGTCCAGATCTTTGAGCGGCACTCAGTCTGCTTTTGCAAGTCGTCCGCGTTGGCATTGCCCACCTCGACCATACCGCGAATGCCGTTGATGGGCGTGCGCAGGTCGTGACTCATGCGACGCAGGAACTCCGTCTTTGCAGAGTTGGCAGACGAAGCTTCGCGCGCCGCTTTTGCCAGTTTGTCGCCATAGTCGCGCTCCTGCAGCAACAGGTCGGCAAAGCGTTGGCTCTCGGCGCGGCGGCGCACCAACACAACAGTGGCTATAACACCGCCGTAGAGTGCCAACACGCTGGCAACAACAGCGGCAACAACCTCAAAGTAACGCTGCGCGGGAGCATAGGTGTACACGTAAAAATCGCGCGCTTTACCAAATGTGCCCAGATACCACTCACCGCTGTCGTTAACCAATCTGACCTTACCAGCCAGGCAACGCTCCTTAATGCCGTTGACAACGATGGCATCCGTCGCAGGCAAATCGAACACGCCTGACACGGCGGGCTCAACAGCGTTGGTCGCAACGACCTTACCGTCGTTTTCGATCACGATATTGCCGCTATCGATGGTCTCATAACCATCGAGCAAGCTCTGCAACTTGAGCGTATTGCTCGCGACCGCCTTGGCGCTCTGGTGCCTCACCGCGACAACGATGCCCTCACCGTCCCGCCGGGCCACGCAGCCAATGTCTGCGACCGAATCGTCCGCAAGCGTAATGCGAGCGGTATAGGACTTAAGCGGATGGGCTGCCACCTCCAGCACAGGCGCCTCTTTGAGATTCGCGGCGAGCGACTCGTAGCCCACGTCATCCTTCGAGGACTCGGACACCAAGTTGCCCGATGCATCCGTTACGATCAGCGCTGTCACATTAAACTGGTCAGCATATTGCTCCAACGTAGCGTTATCCACCGAGCCGTCGCGCTCCATATCGCGCGCCGCCTCTCCGGCGATCTCCATAACGCGAATCAGGTTTTTGGTCGCATAGGCGCTGTTGAACGCATCGTAGGAAAGGCTCTGTGTCGCCACGTAATCGACAACGTCGGCAAAGCGCTGCTCGGCCTGAGCTGTCGTGTAGGCGTAGCTCGTCACGCCGGCAACAATCGAGAGCGCTATCCCCAACAGGACGACGATGAGCCATTCCCGTGCCGAACGATCGCCCCGCTCCTGAGCGGTGTGGTCGGACGCATCAATCATGACAGGCCCTCCACATTCAAAAAGGGCGAAGGGTCATCAAAATACTTTGACACCAGGCGCTCCATGGTGCCATCGGCAAGTATTTCTTGGTAGGCATGGGTGAGCTTAACGTCGATGCCGCGTGTGTCGTTGATATCGAAAGCGGTGCCCAAACCAACCTCTAGCAGCGGCTCAGACAAAATGCGATACGTCACGCCATAGTCTTTTTCGTAGGTGAGCAGCGAGGACTCATGCGCGGCGATGGCGTCGACTAGGCCCTCGACAAGCGCCGGGTTCAGGTACGAGCGGTCCGAAAAGCTGTAGAGCTCCTTAATCTGCGGAACGTTTTCATTGGTGTGATTGAGCAGAATCGATTCGGGCTTGGTGGTGGACTGGACCGCCACGACCCTACCCTCAAGATCGGCAAGCGTGTAGATATCGCTTTCGGGATCGACAGCAACCACCTGTCGGCTCGCAAGGTACGGCCCCGCCCAGCGATACTCGCCTTCGCGGCCCGTCATACTAAAGCTGCCCATGACGCAATCGAGCTCGCCGCTCGCCAGCAGCTCTTTCTTCTTTTCCCAGTCGATCAGCTGGTACTTTGGCTTGTAGCCAATGCGGCCCAAAGCCTCGGTCAAAATATCGACATCCAGGCCAACAATATCGCCGTACTCGTTGCTATACACAAACGGTGGATAGAGGTCGCTGCCAACGTTGAGCGTCTTAAGGTTGTCGTCTTTGACCTGCGAGGCGGCTGCGCCTTCTGATGCAGACGCCGCGGCCCCATCATTCAACCCGGAACAGCCAGCTATCGCCACGACAAAGGCGCCCACCACTGCAAGCGCAACAAACAACGATATGGCGGCCGAGCGACGAGGTCTTTTCATCGAGCTCCAGACGATCCTGTTTACAGACTCAAGAGCAAAGATATTAGCAGACAAAACCGCGCTTGCGCTCAATGGTTACAGATGCTTTACCATACGGGGCCTTCCAGCCAATCTGGCAGACAGCCCCGCATGCAGCACTCACTTACCGTGCATTAAAAACGTAGCGGTCCAAGCGGTCGCACGCCTCCCTTACACGCGAAAGCGGCAGCGCCAGATTCACGCGAATGTGGCAAGGTCCATGGAATGGACGGCCGTCCTGATAGCCCACGCCCACACGCGCCCCCTCGTCGAGCAGCCACTGAATATCGTGCCCATGCACGCAGCACCACTCCGTGCAGTCCAGGAACACCATATAGGTGCCCTGCGGGCGCGAATAGGACACGCCCTCAAAATGCTCGTCCACGTAATCGCAGAAGTAGTCAATGTTGCCCTCGATAACCTCGTTGAGCTCATCGAGCCACTCGTAGCCCTGCGGCTGGTAGGCGCCGATAAGCGCATGCATCGAAAGGACATTCATCTCGTTGTAGTGGGTCTTATTGGACACGGCGCACACGCGGTCGCGCAGCGTCTCGTTATAGATGATGTGGTAGCTGCCGACCAGGCCCGCCAGGTTAAACGTCTTGCTGGGCGCATAGAGGGCGACCGTGCGCATGCGGGCATCCTCGCTCACCGACTGCGTCGGGATATGCTTGTGACCGGGCAAGATGATGTCGGACCAAATCTCGTCCGAAATCACCACGCAATCGTGCCGGCGATAGATGTCCATGGCGCGCTCGATCTCGTCGCGCTCCCATACGCGGCCACAAGGATTGTGCGGCGAGCAGAACACCGCGGCGTGGATGTGGTTTTGGGTGAGCTTGCGTTCCATGTCCTCAAAGTCCATGCGCCACACGCCCTGGTCGTCGAGCTTAAGCGGGCTGTGGACAATGCGATAGCCCGCGGCTTCGATGGACTTGGTAAAGCCGATGTAGGTAGGGCTGTGGACCAGCACCGCATCGCCCGGCTGGACATACGCCCGCAGGGTCGACACGACACCGCCCAGCACGCCGTTTTCGTAGCCGATATGCTCCGGGAGCAGACCCTCGACGCCATTACGTCGGCTCTGCCATTCGATGATGCGGTCGAAGTACTCGTCGCGCGGATCGAAATAGCCAAACATGGGATGCTGGGCGCGCTGAATGATGTGCTCCTGGACCGTGGGCACCGTGGCAAAATTCATGTCCGCCACCCACATGGGGATGCGGTCGAAGCCCTCGTCGGGCGCGTTCGGAGCCATGCCAGGGATCTCGCCCCAGGAGTCAACGGCGATGGCGTCCATGCCGTGGCGGTCGATAAGCGAAGTAAAGTCGTATTTCATGCTGAGCTCCCGTGCAAAGCGGATTGTTTTGATAGGCGTTATTGTCCACCAGCGTGGGCGATTTTGGCACGGGGTTTGGCGTTGAATTTGGCGAGCGCCATCGAATGGCTGGCTAGTCCCGCGCGTCGTTGACGGCGGTTACCGTCAACTTGGATCCGTCAACCGTAAAGGATATGTCGAGCCCAGCGTAAGCCAAGTGGTAAATGCGGTTTGGCTCGTGCTTGCTACCCGCGCGGCGCGGATCTTGGCGAAGGACCTCGACCAACCCGGGGAGCTTCGTGGGCGGGACCATCTCCTGCAGCGCTTGCGGGAAGTCAACGTCGAGCTCTTGCCACGGCGCATCCTCAATCCAGCCGCCGGTCGCATCCGAGTGGCAGTCCGCAAACGGAATGTAGGGCTTAATGTCGTAGATGGGCGTGCCGTCACGCAGATCGGCCCCTAGCACATGGATGATGGGGCCATCGTCGGTAAGCCCGACATGATCGAGTTTGACGCAGGTAAGCCCAATGGGATTAGGTCGAAACGGGCTGCGCGTGGCAAATACGCCCACGCGCTCGGCTCCACCCAGGCGCGGCGGACGCACGGTCTTCGACCACTTGGCGTTGGTGCCGGACCTATCCTGTGTCTTGGCATCGGCGGCGATGTCTTCGGCCGCGCCGCCGGGTGTTCCGTTTTCAAAGCGCCAGAGCAGCCACAGGTGAGAGAAGGAGTCCAGACCCTCAACTGCCGCGCTGGAGGCAAACTCCGGCTCAAAGACGATGCGTCCCTCAAGATGGGGCGCCAAAAAGCTGTTGCGCGGGATGCCGAACTTTTGCGGCAGGTCGGTATGTATGTGTGCAATAGGTTCCATGCCGGTCATTGTACGGCATGAGGGCATGCGCGATGCGCGTAATCCCTCACCGCGACCGCCCCTTTTGCAACCAACGGTTGCTTGGAAGGGCGTCGGCCGCCGCGTATGCTTAAGCCAACAAGCAGCAGAAAGGAGCCGTTATGGCCTTTGCAGAAAAACTCATCGCCGTCCGTCGCGCCCATCACCTTACCCAAGAGCAGCTCGCCGCCAAGCTCTTCGTCACACGCCAAGCCGTCAGCCGTTGGGAACGCGGCGAGGTCACACCGGGTATCGACATGATGAAGCTCATCGCCGCCGTGACCGGCGAGCCCCTGTCTCACCTGCTCGAAATGCCCGAGCACTATTGCCAGAGCTGCGGCATGATACTCACACCCGACGACTGCGGCACCGATGCCGCGGGCACCGCGACCGATCATTACTGCAAGTGGTGCTACGACCACGGCAAGTACACCTACGACACTACGATGGAGGCAATGATCGAGGATTGTGCCCCGCGCCTGGCACAAAACACCGGTATGTCGCTCGACGAAGCTGTCTCGCTCATGGGCGCCGTGCTGCCGCAACTGGAACGCTGGCGCGCCGTGCAAGAAAACGAGGAGCGCTACGGCGCCGAAGCGCGGGCGCGCTATGGCGATGAGGCTATCGATGCAGCAAACGAAACGTTACTGGATATGGATCCTCAGACATGGAACGACATGAAGGAACTTGAACGCGCTATTCTGGGCCAGCTCTCGATTGCCATGAGCGACGGCGAACCGGATGGAAGCGAGGCTCGCAAGCTTGTCGCGATGCATCGTCGCTGGATTGCTCTCAACTGGGGATGCGAGCCCCAAGACGAGGCGTACTTGGGCCTCGCCCACGGCTATCTTGCCGACCAGCGCTTTGTTGACTACTACGACAAGCCCTGCGGCACCGGCGCCACGGCGTTTCTAGTCCAGACGATCGAGTCGTCGTCGGCTCACGCATAGACTGCAGCGGCTTTGGGTATTTCAATCGAAACCTCAACCGATTGGAGACCCATGGCTACTGATCACGAGCTCGCGCTCTACGTTATGACCGGCTGCCCGTATTGCATAAAGGTCAAGCGCTTTTTGGCCGATAACGGCGTGACCATTCCCGAACGCAATATCTCGACTGACCCCGATGCCGAGCAGACGCTCATCGCCGTCGGCGGAAAACGCCAGGTTCCCTGCCTGTTCATTGACGGCAAACCGCTCTACGAGTCGAGCGACATCATCGCGTGGATACAGAAGAACCTGCTCTAGCGTTCTATTGCGGTCGGCCGGCCCCAACGCACAAACCCATACGGCACAAACATGTACGTCAGCATCCAAAGTCGATATTTTTCGACATCTTTGGATGCTGACGTACAGCTATTTGTGGGCAGTCGTTGGGGACGTTCTTAAATGACTAGTTACTTGTATTTTTGTCTACAAAATTGTATACAAAAAGAGAAGCCGCCTCATGGAGCTCATCGCTCGATGTTGCCCCGATCGGGATGGTTACATCATTTACCACGCCCTTGTCCCTCCTACGCGCAAGGTGCTCAGGGAAATCGGAATCGATCGATAGGAGGCGCTATGGACGCTAAACAGCTCGAAAAGATGATGGGGTTTGCTCCCGGTGAGCTAGAAAAAGCCGCAGCGGCATACGAAAAAGATGAGTGGCCGAAGGGCCACACCGTCAAGTTGGGAAGGCCGCCGATTTCCGATGAACCAAGCGTTGTTTTATCGGCACGTGTGGGCGAATCGGTTCTTGAAGCATTTGACGCAAAGGCAAAGCGCCATGGGCAAACGCGCACGGAGCGACTCAGGGAACTCATTACACTCGATGCAATGATTGCCTAGTCCCCTGCCGAACCAAACATGTACGTCAGCATCCAAAAACGATATTTTTCGACATCCTTGGATGCTGGCGTACAGTTTTTTGCATGGGTCCGGCACAGGCGATCCGTTCTTCTCCGTCCCCAAGGGATCATTTAGCCACAAAAGCGGGCGATGGGCGCAAGCTGCTGCTCGCGAAAGACACGGTCGACAGCGGCACGGTATTCATCGACCTTTTTGGTCTTGCGTACGAGTTTGTGAACGGTCGCGGGATCGGCGAAGGCGCATTTGGCGTAGAACCACCACTCCTTCATGCGAAAGACCGCGTTGCCCCCAATCTCGTCCGCATAGGCCGCAAACAGCATGTCATGGAAGCGTTGCAGCTCAGCGGCGGTAGCGGCAGGGTCGCCCTTAACCATGCGAGCCAGCGCGGGATTCGCAAGCAAGCCGCGCCCCAACATTACGTGGCGTGTTCCGGGATAGGCCTTCACCAGCGCATCCATGTCCTCAAGATCAAAGATGTCGCCGTTATAGGCCACGGGGAACGGCGCCCGTTCCAGCGTCTCGCCGTAAAACTCTTTGCGCGGTGAGCCCGTATAACGGTCCTTTTGCACGCGCGGATGCACGATCAACTCCGCCAGCGGCATTCGGCAATAGAGGTCGAGCACGCGCTCGTACTCGTCATCGCATTCGAGCCCCAGTCTGGTCTTGACCGACACCGGCAAGGGCGAGCGTTCGCACACGTCGCTCAAGAACACCTCGAGCTCATCCAAATTGCGCAGAAAGCCCGAACCCTTGCCCTTCGCGACCACCGTACCCGAAGGGCAGCCAAGGTTGAGGTTGACCTCGCGGTAACCCATATCGGCAAGCACCTGCGCCGCCCACACAAACTCGTCCGCATTCTTGGACATCAGCTGGGGCACCACGTTAAGTCCCTGGTTGTTGGCAGGATCGACCTCTTTAAACGCCTTGCCGCCAAAGCGATTGCCCACCCGCGGCGGCGGCAAAAACGGCGTGTAATAACAATCGAGCGCGCCGAAGCACTCCGCATGCACGCGACGGAACACATGCCCGGTAATCCCCTCCATAGGAGCCAGCGATAAATACATCAACATCCATTCTCAAATCAATGTGACAAAGGGACTGTCCCTTTGTCACATAATACGCCCACCGAGGGCGGGGGTTCTCTATACTGAGTCACATATGACGGTATCGCGCCAAAGGAGAACGCCGTGACCACGTCGCAGATATCCCTGCTCGCGCTCATCTTGGTTGGGGGCATCGGCATCCTGCTTATCGGAGTGAGCGCGCTCATGAAAGCCGCCGCTCGCAAGAAAGCCAAGGCCTGTACCGCCGTGACCATGGGAACGGTCATCGACCATCGCTTTATGGGCGAAGGCAGGATGTATCCCGTTTTGGAATACGCCGTCGACGGCACGCAATACCGCGCGAAAAAACAATTCCGTGGCATAAAGACCAAAAGCTTGTCGGGACTCCCCATCCGCACGCAAGCCACCGCCTACGAAGACGCCAAGGGCTGGCTGCACGTGCAGACAGGCCCCATCGCCCGCCTAGGCACCCTCGCGGAGCAGCTTTGGCCCCTCGGTAGCCAAATGACCGTGTACTACAACCCCAGCAACCCAGACAAAAGCTAAGTCGAACGCCCCATCGTGGGCAACTTTGCCACACTGATGTTTAACATCGCAGGCTTCTTGCTCATCGCGATGAGCATCTTGCTCTATGTTCTTATCCAGCGCTAGCTCAAACTGATGCGCCCCGCGCCCCATGCGCCGCAACGACCGTTACGACACCAAGGATCAGCCATGGCAACACTTTCCGAACAAGAACGCAAGCGTATCCAGCGATACTGCATCTATCCCAAGATTGCCGGCGCAGCGCTTGCCATGGCGTTTGTGCTGCCTTTTTTGATTATTCCCTTCGAAATGATTGACGATATCGTCTTCCATCATGAAAGCTTCCAGGAGACGGGCATGATGACCGCCTTGGCGCTCACCGCCGTCGAGCTCGCCATCTTCTGCTACTGCGCGCTCGCGCCGCGCTTTGGCATGCGCGGCAAGCAGTGGAAAGAAATGCAGCACCGACTCGTCGTCGAGCAGGCTGAGAAAGACCGCTCGGCACAAATCGCAGGTGTTATCGGTACGCAGGCCGCCGCGCGCCTGCTCAAGAACAGCGACAACGAGACCGCACGCAACCTGGGCGGCGCGGCAGAAGTCGCCGCTGCCGTAGGCGCCGTCGCCACCGCGGCAGACGTGCTCGCCGAAAGCTTTGCCAACGCAAAGGCCATGGCAGAGGCCTGTGGCGTGCCTATCCCCCGTGCAAAAAAGTGGATCGTCGCGCTTGTGGCGCTGCCCCTCGCGATCGTGTGCGGTGCCTATATCCCGCAGCTGGCGCAGGGAAACATCGAGATGCAACAGAACGCAGCGGCCGCGGCCGAGCAGATCGCCATCGCTCGCAAGGCATTAGAGCCCGCATGCGAGCACGTGTCCGCCGATGATCCCTACGAGCGATATCAAGATTACGGCTATCATGTCCGCGGCTATCTGCACGAAGGCGACTCCGACGCCCAGAAGACCTATACGTATCTGGACTTTGACAACAAGGGGACGCTCAAGGAAGTGAGCTACGCGGCAGAGGTCGACCCCAGCGCGAGCCTCGAGGATAACCTTGCCCGCATCGAACGCGAGCTTGACGAGCTTTCCTCTGCCGTTCAAACCGTTGACGTCAAGACGGTGAGCCCCGAGCTCTTGGCACCGCAGAAACTCCCCGAAGAGTTTAGGCAGGCATTTTTGAACGGCTCACTCTACGAGAGAATCTCTATCAGGACGAGTGACGACCTCATCAAAACGTATTACTCGTTTGATACGGATCCCGAGGACGAGTTTGACGAGTACACCCATCCAAGCGTCCGTATTACGCTGATGGGCAAAACAAACTAGAAGGCGCGGGAAGGGGCCACCCCCTTCCCGCGCCTTTTCATCCAATGTGACAAAGGGACTGTCCCTTTGTCACATTATTCGGAGCGTAGGGCTTCCACAGGGTCTTTCTTGGATGCGCTGCGGGCCGGCAGCAGGCCGGCAACGACCGTCAGCAGCACCGAAACTGCAATAAGCACCAGCGCATCCTGCACGGGCAGGCTCATCAGATTGGGTACCTGCTTGGCCGCAAGCGCCCAGGCATTAACCGGAAGGCTCACAGCCACCACGACGACAATGGCAAAGACGCCGGCAATGAGACCTTCGATAAAGGTCTCGGCATTAAATACGTTGGCCACGTTGCGCTTTGACGCGCCAATCGCGCGCAGGATGCCAATCTCCTTTTTGCGCTCCAGCACGCTGATGTAGGTGATGATGCCGATCATGATGGAGCTCACCACCAAACTGATACTCACGAATGCGATGAGCACCAAGCTGATGGTGTTCACGATGTCGGTCACCGAACCCATGATGATACCCATGTAGTCGGTGTACGAGATCGCCTGTTCATCATGGCCGGCGGCTTTGACCTGCTTGTTGTACGCATCGATGTGATCGAGCACGCGCTCCTTGGCCTCAAAGTCGCGCGGGAAAATCTTGACCGAGATGGGGTCCGCCTCGTCCGCATAGCCCAACGTGGCCAGATTGTTTTCGTAGGTGAGCTTTGACGCCTTGGCATAGCTCATCATGAGCGAACTCAGGTCCTCAGCGTCCATGCTAAAGTGGATAGCGCGAGCAAAGGCGTTTGCATCCACACGCATGGCGCTCGCCAAGTTGGCAAAACTCGAAGACATCTGCGTCGCCATTTGGTCCATGAGCCCTGCCGCACCCGCCTTGAGCTGGGTTGATACCGTCGTCGCAATCTGCTCGCTGACCGCCTTCATCACCTGATCCATAGACTGCTGCAAATACGGAGCCAGCTGCTTTTGCACATAGTCGCCCATCACCTGCTGCAGACGCTCGGCCAGGGCATCGCCGCCGAGTGCCCTGAGCTGAGCCAGGTATTGCTGGGCCGCGGCATCATTCTCAAGATACGCCGAGAATGCGGCAGCAAGCTTTGACGCATCCTTAAGATCTTCGGGCGACAGCGCCTTAAACTGATCGGACTGCATAAAGCCCTCAAACAGCTGATTGGCAAGCGTTCCCACCTGCTGCATTTGCTCGGGCGTGAGCTCCAGACCGTCAAAGATGCCCGAGAAATCCGGGGCCGGCGCCTTGGCCATGATGTCACCGAAGTCGATGTCTCGCCCAACACCCGAAAGGTCAATATCCAGCCCGGACAAATCAAGGCTAGAAAGGTCCATGCCGCCGGCCGCACCCGAGAGCGCAGACGAATCGAGAGAGAACGCGCTCTTCAGTGCCGCCTCGTCTACGCTGAACATACTGCCCAAATCCACGCCCTGCTTGGCTTCGCCCTGCAGCTCGTCGAAGGTTTTGCCCGTAAAGACATCCGTCTCGGGGTAGGCAAGCTGCTCCTGCACAATCTGCGAATCGGCAGCACGCTGCATAAGCTGGCGAGTCAGCGCATGCGTATAGGCAATGCCCGGGGATAATGCGCTCGCGTTGGCCGTCTCGTTGGGTCGCACCACGCCCACAATGCGCACGTCAATACCGTCGGCAACCTTGGCCGCCATATAGTCGGCATCGCCAGCCATGTCAGTCCACATGCCGGTCTCTTCGTTTTTGCGATAGGCATCTGCCGGCGACAGCACCTTAAACGTCGTGGACAGTGCATCGTCGTAGGTAAAGTCGGCGCCGGTCTTGGGCGCCTCGACCTTGCCGTCGGCCGTCATGGCGCTGTTAACCAGGTCGTTGAGTTCATCGATATCCAGCGCACCGATGCTGTAGAGCGTGTAGTCGCCCACCGTTCCGCGGCTCGAAAGCACCATCACGGCCTCGTTGGCTGACGTAGGCCAATGGCCGGCAACAACATCGTACTGGCTGTCGAGCAGGCTCTGGTCGTCAATCATCTCGTTGAAGACCGACGTTCCCATGGATTCCATGCTCACCGTTGCCGCCGAGCTCGCACCTCCGCTCATGGCCTCAGTCATAGCGTTGGGCACCAGCCGGACAGGCTTCTCATCGCCCTTGCCGGCACGATAGACAACCGGCGATACACCGTAGCCGTACTGAATGGCGTTGACCTCTTTATCGATGCCGTCGCCACCGGCATCGAGCCATGCCTTAAAGCTCGTCATGTCGTTGGACTTAACGCTTGCGAACATATCCTTTACGGCCGTGACCACAGGGATCTTATCGGTCCCCTGAGCCTTGCCGCCGGTAGCGTCATCGGACGAGCCCTCGCCCTTGGACGCCTCCTCATCCGTAGCTCCATGCCCGCCCATCATGGACGACAGGTCATAATCTTGTTTGGAAATGGTGAGCGGGTAGCTCGAGAGCGTATCCTCCTCGACCTTTTTGATGTAGCCGTTTACGCCGTTGGAGAGCGCCAGAATCGCCGCAATGCCGATAATGCCGATCGAACCAGCAAAGGCCGTCATAGCCGTACGGCCCTTCTTGGTCAAAAGGTTTCGCGCCGAAAGCCCCAGCGCTGTCACAAAGCTCATCGAGGTTTTGCGCGTGGGCTTGGCCTCGCGACGCGCGGCCTCGGCAGCATCAAAGGGGTCGGAATCGTCGGTGATCTTGCCGTCCGCCAGGGTGACGATGCGCGTGGCGTACCTGTATGCCAACTCGGGATTGTGCGTGACCATGATGACCAAACGATCGCGCGCAACATCCTTGAGCAAATCCATGACCTGTACGGATGTCGTTGAGTCCAAGGCGCCGGTCGGCTCGTCAGCCAGCACAATCTCGGGGTCATTGATCAGGGCGCGGGCAATGGCCACGCGCTGCATCTGCCCGCCCGAAAGCTGGCTCGGGCGCTTGTCAACGTGCTCGCCCAGACCGACTGCCTCGAGCGCCTTGCGCGCACGTTGGCGGCGCTCGGCATGCCCCACGCCCGTGAGCGTAAGCGCCAATTCCACGTTTTCCAAAATGGTCTGATGCGGAATGAGGTTGTAGCTCTGAAACACAAAGCCAATGCGATTGTTTCTGTAGGCATCCCAATCGCGGTCGCTGAAGTCCTTGGTCGAGATGCCATCGATCAACAGGTCGCCGGAATCGAAATGGTCGAGTCCACCAATGACGTTGAGCATCGTAGTTTTACCCGAACCCGAGGGACCCAGGATGGCTACAAACTCGTTATCGCGAAAAGACAGGCTTACGCTGTCGAGCGCTACCTGCGTAAACGACTGCGTAACGTACCTTTTGCAAATAACTCTGAGATCCAGCATGGACGGCAACCTCTCTCGCGCGGGCGCGCTCGCCCGCTCCCCCGCCGTTCACGTTCGGCGCGTTTGTCCTACTCTATCCTCATTTTTGGCCGATACCAGTGAGGAATGTAACGAACCGCGCCAAAAAACGAACGGGACAGCACGCCGCATGGCGCACCATCCCGCATATAACATCCCCGATGCGACAAAGAGGCTGTCACTTTGTCACATTCCAATGCGCGCTACTTTTCGAACCCGCACGGCATAACGTTAGCGCTGCCGCGGCGAGCCTCAGTCACGGCTGCAAAGAAGCGATAGCCGCCCGAGAAGTTAAAGCACTCAAAGCCATGCTGCGCCAAAATGCGGCAAGCAATGTAGCTGCGAATGCCGCTCTGGCAAATCACGTAGACCGGCTTGGCCCGGTCGAGCTCGCCCAGGCGATTGCGCAGATCATCGACGGGAATGTTTACGAAACCATCGATATGCCCGCGCTCATACTCCCCTTCCGTACGAACATCGAGCAGCTGCACGCTGCCATCGCGTGGCAAGTTGGGCTCATCCTCCCAATGCCACTGCGCCAGTATGCCGCGATTGAGGTTCTCGATCATAAAGCCCGCCATATTGACGGGATCCTTCGCCGATGAATACGGCGGCGCGTATGCTAGGTCCAAATCCTTAAGCCTATCGCCGCGCATGCCTGCCTGGATGGCAGTCGCCAGAACGTCGATACGCTTGTCCACACCATCGATGCCCACGATTTGCGCACCCAGCAGGCGCAATCCCTGCTTCTCGAAGACAACCTTCATGGTCATGGGCGTTGCACCCGGATAATAACCCGCATGCGAACCGGGCGACAGGACCACGCTGTCGCAGTCAACTCCCGCCGCGTGTGCCGCCTTTTCGGATAGTCCCGTGCTTGCCGCCGTCAAGTCGAATACCTT
Organism: uncultured Collinsella sp.; assembly: GCA_900546775.1. GTDB lineage: Bacteria > Actinomycetota > Coriobacteriia > Coriobacteriales > Coriobacteriaceae > Collinsella. Next base: position 82,246 of record UREM01000001.1, read on the forward strand.
GATAACCGATGAGCCCAACGATCCGAGGTAGCAGCTGTCCATGCCGGCTATGACATCGGCGACGACACGCCCCTGCTTGTTGGCGGGGCCGGCGAGCGAAATGACCGCGTCCTCGCCGGTCACCTGATGCGTGACCTGCACGGCATCGCCCACGGCATACACGTCGGCAGCAGAGGTCTCCATGCGGTCGTTGACCACAATAGCCCCCTTGATGCCCAGTTCGAGCCCCGCCTCTTGCGCCAGATGGCTCTCAGGTGCCACGCCAATGGCAAGCAGCACCATATCGGCTCCGATAGGGTCATCGCCCGCAACATGGGTGACAACGCGGCCATCAACTTCCTCAAAACCTGTCACATCGGCCTTGAGGCGCAGATCGATACCGTGCTCACGCACCTCGGTATGCAAAAGGGTCGCCATGTCGTAATCCAGGTTGTTCATAAGCTGGACGGGACGCTGCAGAAGGGTCACCTGGAGCCCCAGCTCGCACAGATTCTCCGCCATCTCGACGCCAATGAAGCCGCCGCCGATCACGACGGCACTGCTCGGTCGCCGCTCTCGAACATAGCTGTGAATACGCAGCGTGTCCTCAACGGTGCGTAGGCTAAAGATTTTATCCGAGTCGATGCCCGGCAACGCAGGGCGAATCGGCTTTGCACCCGGCGACAGGATGAGCTTGTCATACGTCTCGACAAATTCCTCGCCCGTCAGCATATTGCGAACCTCGACCGTATGCGAATCGGGATGGATGGCAAACACCTCGTGACTCGTCTTGACCGCAATGCGAAAGCGATCCCAAAAGCCCTTGGGAGACTGCAGCGTCAATGCGCTCTCTTCTTCTATCACGCCGCCAATGTAGTACGGAAGCCCACAGTTGGCATACGATACAAAACCCGTGCGCTCAAAGATGACAATTTGGGCCTGCTCGTCGAGTCTGCGCAAACGTGCCGCCGCCGATGCGCCGCCCGCGACGCCTCCAACGATAACCACCTTCATAGCTAACGCACCACCTTTCCCGTGTAGCCGCTTATGCCGCCGATATTCTTGACACTGCCATACCCAGAACGCTTAAGAAAACTCACAGCTTGGTTGCTTCGCGCACCGCTCAGGCAATGCACGAAAAGCTGCGTGCCCTTTCGACGTATACCCATGATGCTACCCCGAAGCAGAAAAAAGAGTCGCTGTTTCCAGCGACTCCCCTTCAGTTGTCTGTCCCACGGACTTACTGTTCGCTCTTCGCGAGTGCCTGATCGATCAGTTTGTTGAGCGCCTCGCGCTGCTCAGCGGAGTTGATGCCGCCCATGATCGGCTCTCCCACAATGTTACCGTTCTGGTCGATCACGTAGGTGGTCGGGAACGAGTACAGGTTGGAGGTGAACTTTCCGGCCTCGCTGTCCGACTTAAACCAGATGTTCTTATACGTTACGCCCTTCTTGGAAAGCACGTCCTTGGCATCGGCCACCTCGTCTTTGTTGCCATCGAGCGTAAAGGAATTAACGCCCACGACCTGGCCGCCCTTCTCGGCAAGCTCCTTGTTGAGCTTCTCCAGATCGCCCAGCTCTCCCACGCACGGCTTGCAGGTGGTAAACCAGAAGTTCATGACGGTGACCTTGTTCTTGGAGAACAGCTCGTCGCTGTTTACATCGTTGCCGTCCAAGTCCTTGCCCTTAAAGCTGGGGAACTTCGTCTCCCCGCTCTCGCCGTTGGTCATGCCCGCGGTCGAGGCATCAACACTCTCCCCCTCGCCGGGCGTGCTGCCACATCCGGGGAACTCCTTCTCCAGCGCCATGAGCTTGTCCTCGATCTCCTTGACCTGCTGCGCGCCGGCCTTAAGCGTCTTAAGCTCGTCAGCCGCAAACTGATCCTTGGCGCCCTCGATGGTATCGAGCAAGAAGTCACCGTAGTTCTTGCCGTCCTCAATCATGGGAGTGTCTTTGTTGGCCGCAAGGAACACCTTTTCCCATAGGGCGTTATCGCTCGCAAAGATCTCGTTTTCCTTTTGCAGCAGCTGCTGGTACAGCTCGGCCGCCTCCTCGGCGCTCGACGGCTTTTGTGCCACAAGCTCGGCAATCTGCGCATCGCCGCTCGTAGCACCCTTCGCGTCGCCCTTGGGGGCAGAGCACGCCGCGAGAGTCAGCGCCAGCACGGGCAGCATCAACAGAGCCACAATTTTTGACAGTTTCATGGTTCCTCCGTTTATATCGAAACTTATATAGGTACCTATTTGTTTTCGCAGGCTTGCGTGGACTGCGCGGGTTTGTCGCCCGTCACACCCAGCCCATAGCGAAAGCTAATAGCATCGACGGGGCACGCGCCCACGCATTTGCCGCAACGAATGCACTCGGCATGGTTGGGCGTACGCGTAACGTCCACGTCCATTTGACACACCTTGGCGCACTTGCCGCACGAGACGCATTTGCACTGGTCAACCTGGATCCCCAGCAAAGACACCTTGTTCATGAGTGCATAAAACGCACCGAGGGGGCAAATCCATTTACAGAAGGGGCGGTAGAACAGCACGCTCAGCACCGCAACCACAATGAGGATTGCGAGCTTCCAGGTAAAGAGCTTTCCCAGCGCGGAACGGATTCCCGTATTCATGATGGACAGCGGAATCGCGCCCTCGAGCACGCCTTGCGGACAGATGTACTTGCAAAAGAACGGGTCGCCCATGCCCACATCGTTGACTACCAGAACGGGCAGCAGCACCACGGCAAACAGCAGCACGGCGTACTTGATGTACGTGAGCGGCTTGAGCTTTTTCGTCGAGAGCTTTTTGCCGGGAATCTTATGCAGAAGCTCTTGCAGCCATCCAAACGGGCATAAAAAGCCGCATACAAAACGCCCCAGCAGCACGCCGATCAGAATGAGTGTTCCGGTGACGTAATACGAAAAGCTGAACTTAGACGAGCCCACCACCGACTGAAACGACCCGATGGGGCACGCACCCGAGGCCGCCGGACACGAGTAGCAGTTGAGCCCCGGCACGCAGACGGCTTTGCCCGCCCCCTGGTAGATGCCTCCCTTGGCAAAGTTAGGCAGGTGAATATTGGTCGCAAGCGTCGCCGCCGCCTGAATCAATCCGCGAAATCTCGCCAAAAGATGCGATGCAGTGTTTTTTCTTTTATCCAATTCCGATACACTCCAAGCAAAGCCTGATTGCCTTGGCCAGCACGGCATCTGCCTCGCCGCGCATAACGCCAAAGCACACCATGGCAATTCCGACGATCAACAAAGCGACCTGTACCACGGGTTTTACCGCTTTGAACAACCTGACCACTCCTTTCGTTACGCGACCATTGGACCATATCGACTATAAAATCCGTGTTAAGCGCGATTTGGAATGTGCAAGGAGACTGTTATGCGTATTTTGATCGTCGAAGACGAGCGAGCACTGTGCGATGCAATCGCGCGCAGCTTGCGAAACCTGGCGTACAGCGTCGACTGCTGTCACGACGGACAGGAGGCGCTCGACCTACTGGACGTTGAGGCCTTCGACCTCGTGGTACTCGACCTCAACCTTCCCCGTATCGACGGCATGACCGTACTCAGGGAACTTAGAAAAACTGACTGCGAAACTAAGGTACTGATTCTGTCCGCACGTGGCGAAGTATCCGATAAAGTCGCCGGACTTGATGCCGGCGCCAACGATTACCTCACCAAGCCGTTTCATCTGGACGAGCTTGCGGCAAGGATTCGCAGCCTTACCCTCAGACGCTTTACACAAAGCGACATAGTTTTAACCTGCGGAAAGCTCCGCTTTGACACCAAGGCGCGCATCGCTTCCGTGGACAGCGAGGCTCTATCTCTTACGCGCAAGGAAACGGGAATCTTGGAATACCTGATGTTTAATCAGGGGCGTCCGGTAAGTCAAGAGGAGCTTATCGAGCACGTTTGGGATAGCAGCGTGAACAGCTTTAGCAACGCAACCCGCGTACACATCTCGTCGCTGCGCAAAAAGCTGCGTGGCGCATTGGGACACGACCCCATCCGCAACCGAATCGGCGAAGGCTACGTTATGGAGGACTGCGAATGAAGCGTTTGTCGCTGCAGTGGCGCATTACGCTGATGACGGCCCTGCTGATATGTTTGACCTGCGTACTTATCAATTGCCTGGTTGGCTACTCCGGCATGCGCTACATGGACTCGATCGGTGCCGAAATGTCGGCGCATAGCGAGGTGAAGGCGGCCTCGCCCAGTTCATTTGACCCGACAAACAAAGAGCTCGACGACGCGCTGACCATCGTCGTGAACGACGCCCAAGAATCGTTTGGCGCGACGAGCTGGTATATAACTGCGGCGGTGACGCTGCTCGACGGCGTGCTGGCCTACTTTGTAAGCGGACATGCGCTGCGGCCGTTGCGCTTCTTTGCGACGCAAGTCGAGAGCGTGCGGCCCGACAACCTCGCCGACACAAAAATCAGCGAGGACGTGCCCTCTGAACTCAGGCGCTGCAGCGCGTCGTTTAACGACATGATTGCCCGCCTTGACGAGGGATTTTCCGCACAAAGACAGTTTACGGGCAATGCGGCGCACGAGCTGCGCACGCCGCTTGCGCTCATGCAGGCCCAGGTTGAGCTGTTTTGCGCCGAGCACCCCGACGTCGACGCCGATACAGCGAGCCTGCTCGGGCTGCTGCAGGAGCAGACCGAGCGAATGACGCACATGACAAAGACCCTGCTCGAGATGAGCGAGCTGCGCAGTGTCCCTTGCAACGATGCGATTGACCTTGCGCCGATGATCGAAGAAGTACTCACGGACCTGGCGCCCCTTGCCGAGCAAAAAGACATCACGCTTACAAGTGAGGGCGACGCGCAAACGATCGGCAGCGATACGCTAATCTATCGGCTGCTGTTCAACTTGGCCGAAAACGCCATACGTTACAGCGCGCCCAACTCGACCGTGCAAATCAACGCCTGCGCCGAAGGCGACCACGTGCTGCTACGCGTGCGCGACCAGGGGCCGGGCATTCCCGAGCAATACCAGACGAGCATCTTTCAGCCCTTCTTTCGTGTCGACAAATCGCGCAGCAGGGCATACGGCGGCGTGGGGCTGGGGCTTGCGCTGGTCTGGGAGATCGCCGCGCTCCACGGCGGCTCCATCGAGGTCGAAAAGAGCTCGGAGCGCGGAACGACCATGCTCGTAACTCTTCCTGCACACAACATCGAAGATGTGACAAAGGGACAGTCCCTTTGTCACATCTGAAGATGCACGAAATTAGGCGAAGCGCCAGCAAAAAGCCCCCGCTTCCAAACGGAAACGGGGGCTAGGTGAGTTAGCTTACTCCCACTCGACCGTGCCGACGGGCTTCGGCGTGAGGTCGTAGCAAACGCGGCAAATACCGGGGACCTCGGCGGTCACGCGAGCGGTAATGCGCTTGAGCAGCGCCCAGTCGAGCTCAGGCACCTCGGCGGTCATGACGTCGACGGTGTTGATGCAGCGAATAATGCAGGGCCAGTCGTAGGCGCGCTTGCCCTCGCGCACACCGGTAGCGCGGAAATCGGGCACTACGGCAAAGTACTGCCAGATGGTCAGGCCGGCCTTGTCGATCTCTTCGCGCACGATGGCATCGGCCTCGCGAAGCGCCTCAAGACGGTCGCGGGTGATGGCGCCAAGGCAGCGGACGCCCAGGCCAGGACCGGGGAACGGCTGACGCTCAACCATGTTCTCGGGCAGGCCGAGCTCGCGGCCCACGACGCGCACCTCGTCCTTATACAGCAGCTTAACGGGCTCGCAGAGCTCAAACTGCAGATCCTCGGGCAGACCGCCCACGTTGTGGTGAGCCTTCACGCCGTCTTGGGACTCAAGAATGTCGGGATAGATGGTACCCTGGGCGAGGAAGCTGACCTCGTCGCCAACCTTGCGGGCCTCCTCCTCGAACACGCGAATGAACTCGGCGCCGATAATCTTACGCTTGGCCTCGGGCTCCTCGACGTCCACGAGCTTGTCCAGGAAGCGGTCGGTGGCGTCAACGTAAACCAGGTTGGCATCCATCTGATTTTTGAAGACGTCGACGACCTGCTCGCTCTCGCCCTTGCGCATCAGGCCGTGGTTCACGTGCACGCAGATGAGTTGCTTGCCGATGGCCTTGATGAGCAGGGCCGCGACAACCGAACTGTCGACGCCGCCGGAAAGAGCCAGCAGGACCTTCTTGTCGCCAATCTGCTCGCGGATTGCAGCGACCTGCTCATCGATGAACACCTGGGCAAGTTCGGGAGCGGTGATACGCACCATGTCGTCGGGACGCTTGTTGGGATCCATGCAGAGCTCCTTTTCGGTTCGATGGAAATGCGCCGCGCGTATGCAGACGCACCGTCATATGACCTCATTATATGCAGAACGAGATGCGTTTCCCATCGCTGCGACAGAGCTTTTTGCAAGGGTGGCAATTTTTCCTAATGTCGAGGTCAGCTAGGCTTCGGTAGCCACCTTGGGAGCATCACCAATAGACTCTTCCTTTATACGTTCGGCATAATCGCAGGCGATACCCACAAATTCCAGTTCCGGGCAACAGGAGTACAATTGCAGCTATTGTTGTCAGCTGTTGGGAGATGGAAGATGGACTGCGATGGCTACCCATGCGTTCCCATGCCGTTGATGTGCACTGCCTTTGTGCCGGGGCAGATTGACGCTGCGGTTGCAGGCATTTCCGACCCCGATTCACGCACCATCGCCACGGCGGAAGCGCTGTACTTTCGCGGACAGGCCACACTCGCCGCCGAGACAGCACGCCCCTATCTTGACGCCACCGACCCCGCACTGCGCTATTCCGCATGCCTTATCTGCGGATATGCCAGTCTGTCGCTCAACCGTATCGCCGATGCCCGTCGTTGCCTTGCGGGCATCCTCGATACGCCAACTGACGAGGAATCGTCTGCCGTCCACGCCACGCATATCCTGTTCGCCTCCGCCGCGAGCGTCCTGTTGCACTTGCCTTCCCCGTATTCTGCCGAAGAGTTTTATCCGCTTGCGGCACATCTGCCCGAAGGCCTGCGCCTGTTCGCCAGCTACGTGATGACGCATGCCCTGTACCTGCGCGGCGAATATGGCCGCAGTCTAGGCATGGCGGAAAACGCCCTGATCATGAAACAGGGAAGTTATCCCATCTCGGAGCTGTTCCTGCACCTGTCGGCTTCCATGGCCTGCATGAGTCTCAAAGACGTCGACGCTGCAAAGGCACACTTCGGAGCCGCTTGGGACATTGCGCGTCCCGACGGCCTTATCGAGCTCATTGGCGAGCACCACGGCCTTTTGCAGGGGCTTATCGAGGCATGCTTAAAATCGCAATACCCCGACGATTTCGCTCGCATCATCGAGATCACGTATCGATTCAGCTACGGCTGGCGGCGCATCCACAACCCCGATTCGGGCGAGGACGTGGCCGACGATCTAACGACCACGGAGTTCACCATGGCCATGCTCGCCTGCCGTGGGTGGACCAACGCCGAAATCGCACGCCATATGGGAGTATCGCCGGGCACCGTCAAAAACCGCCTATCAGGAGTGTATGCCAAGCTTGGTATCGGAACTCGCGCCGAGCTGGTCGCGCATATGTTGCGCTAGCGGCCAGACTGCCCGGCATATCGAAAGCGCTCCGGGGCCTGACGCTTTCGCGCGCTCAAATTGGACACTTTGACCCTTGAACGGCACTACCGCCACGGGGCACCTTCTTGCAAAATTGGATTATTTCCACCGATACCTGCGGGATGGGAGCCCAAAATGTTTGATCGCCGTTCGTTACTTATCGCCGGAGCATCCTCGCTGGCAGGCATCATGCTGCCTCGCGTGCCGGGCAGCGCAAACGCCTTCATATTGCCGTTCGCGCCCACCGAAGCCTATGCCGACGAAAAAGACCCCTTCAGGGTGCTCGTTCTCTCGCGCACCATGTTTGGTGTGGTCGTGGTCGACGTCGCCAACAAGAATACGCCTATCGCAGGCGCCAAGGTCACGCTCACGTCGCGCTACGCCGCAGGCAAGCAGCTCACCGCCACTACCGACGAGGAAGGCACGGCCATCTTTGAGGTCGCGCCGCTTTCGGAAGGCTACGTGGACGAGGCAACGCTTCTCGACGCGTACGACTTTAACGGCGGCATCTCCATTAGCATGGCGGGCTATCGCGATGTCGAGATTCCCCTCGCGCGCGTCCAAGGCGGCACCGCCATTACCGCACCCACACGTCCGCTCTCCGATGGCGAGCCGTACTTTCGACAGCTCACGTTTGACGAATGGGACATCCAGTACGCCGACGCCACGTTTATGGCAATGCCAGCGGACGAAGCAGCAAACGACCAACCCGACACGCACGCCTTTACTGTGCAGGCACATCTGCCACAGGGTGGACAGGCAACGCTGCACATCAACAAGGTAATGCCTGCCGCGGGCAGCTCACCCGAAACCGTCACGCAGATCGGTCAGATCAAGGCCAGCGCATCGGGCGCGGATAATCTGGCGACGTTCACACTCGAAGACAAGTTTCTCGACGCGGCATCGGGCCTTCTGGAAGAAGGGTGCAAACTGCGTTTTGCCCTCGACTATCAGGGCAAAACCTACACGCTTTCATCCCCTATGGCCGTTGTCACCGCGCCGGCCGCAAAGGCGGAATCGGGCTCGACCACCATCATTCCCACCACCATGGACCAAGAGATCACTCCGTTTGATTTCCCGGCGGCGTTTCCCGGCATCGGCGGCAACAAGTTCACCTGCTGGATGCCCACATTTCCGATCCTCTTCGATTTCTCGTTTGCTGGATACGTGCTGTTTGGCGGAGGATACAAACCAGCCAGCTATATGAACGATTCGGGCAATCCGGATCCGGAGTACTGGAAGAAATCGCCGCGCGAGTCGGGCGCCAAGCAGGCAAACCGCTACCTCAACGAGATGGAGGGGAAGTGGAATCAGTACAAGAGTATGAGTGCCGGTTCGGGAACCGACCCAAGAAACACCAAGCTCCTTCGCCACCATTGCACGCCGCTGTTTACGATGGATATCGCCACACAGCTGTACGGATCGCTCGCCTACGATTGGGTGGGCAAAACCTGGGGTAACAACAACGACCCCGCATACGGCAATATTAAGGCCCTCTTCCAGGTAAGAACCGATCTCAATTGGACCGAGCAGTTTACCCTAGGACCGGTGCCGTTTTTCCTAAACGTCAACCCCTGGGTGCTGGCAAAACTAGCGCTCGCCGTGGGCGCCCACACACACGGTAGCGGCGCAGCGTTTTTTAAAAACATTTCGCTCGATTGGTCAAATACATCAGGCTCGTTCACCATCCAGATTGGGCTTGCCGTTACCTTTGGAGCCGGCGTTGCGGGCGTCGCCTCGTCTGCCGTGCGTGGCGCCGCATCCCTCACGCTGTTCATTGGGTATGAGAAGGCAGATGGACACCAGCTTCCGCGACTGCGCGTAGGTGCAGACGTCGATGTCGATGTGATACTCCAGTTCGTCATGTTCAAGTGGACCACCAAGGCTTGGTCGGGGTCGTGGCCCACATTCCTCGATTCGTGGAATATGTCGGCGAACAACAGCGACCAGTATGTACTCCAGCGCTCTGAGCTGGCCTTGGGTGGAGATACGCCTTATACGCTGAACGCCTGCTTCGGCTCGGGCGGCAACGCCGAGGCAGGTGGTGTGCCGCAATTTATCGCATCGGCCACCATCGTCACCAACGCCGAGCTGCTCGCACGCGCCGAGGTTAAGGCCACTGCCGCAAACGTCGCGCCTGTCGTGCGCGATTGGGATCAAGCGGTCACGCGCATTGAGCTCGAGGCGGATGCAGAAAGCGATGACACGGGACAGATCGAGCATTTCGTCCATGCACTGGTAGAGAACGACGAAAACGCCGCGCCGATGTATGAGTACACCTATATCGGGCAGGCAACGAACGCCGTTGCGGACCCCAACGCCAATTCTGCCGGCGTGTCGGAGGACGAGCGTGGCGGCATAAAACCCTCGAGCGACAACGTGCTGTTTTCCGGCGTGCTCAGCGAAGCCCACATGAAGCTGGCAATGATTGCCGGCGTAGAATGCCTGTTCCGTATCGCCTCGGTGTGCTACGGCGACAATGGCCGCTCGCGCCTGGTGGTGCACACAAGGGCAAACGGCACGTGGTCCGCCCCCACGCCCGTGGACTTCCCCCTTGGGTTTGGCGAGGGCGACGTGGAGCGCAACGGCATATACGATTACGACTTCGACGTGGTGGAATATACGGACGGGAGGGGAAACCAGGACGCCTACGTGCTGCTGGTCTCGGGCGAGCGCCCCGACGGCGACAACACCCTTTTCGATACGGCAAGCACAGCCGGCATACTGTCCGTCGTGCGCCTGCGCATAAGTAATGACGAGACCCGCGTGGTGTCGCATACGTCATGGCGCAGCATCTCGCGCGGCCGCCTGCAAGAGGATGGCTACCATTGCCTGCAGTGCCCACGTATCACGGTGGGCAAGACGCTGGTCGACGGGCGCCTGTCGGGTGCCTACCTCCACCGCCGCGGAACCACCGCAGAAAAGGCGCTCGGCAGCGAGGCTGAGGTTGCGCTGGAGTGCTTTACCCTGTGGTCGGACGTTTCGGGCGACAGCCTGACGTTCCGCCAAGTTCTCCGCTAGCACCGTCGAGTATCGAGCTGGGCGAGCCCGAGAATATCAACGGCAAAATGGTGGTGCCCGTTACGTACGAGACCGCAAACGGTTGCGGCTGCGCATCGTACGCCGTGATCGGCCAGTCTATCGCGGGCTGGGGCGTTATGCCGCCGGACGCCGCGGTGCCCCATGCGGTGCCATGGCCGCAGCACACGGGCTTTTTGGCCACCGTCAACGAACAACTGCAGCATATTACTTGGACGCGAGGCGCATCGGCATTTGCAACGCAGCCCGTGGGTGCCGCAGGCTGTGGCCCGGCATCGTTTAGCGTAAGCAACAACGGCAGGTGCGTGCTCTATGTAGAGAACACCGATGGCAAGGTGGGACAAACCTACGACGAAGAAGGCAACCCGGTAGCAGTGATGGGCAAGCACTTCCGCATCTTCGCCAGCACCTTGGCAGGCGATCTGTTCACGGAGCCGTTCGTGATGTGCGAGCTGGACCATCCCGTCGATCAGATAACGACATTTTTGACGTCGGGAGGCATGCTCTCCGCGCTCGCCACGCACATTGTGAGCGCGGAGAAGAGCGAGGCAGAGCTGCACGGCATCGAAGTACCCTTGGTGGCATGTGCCACTCCGACGGGCGCGGTCGCCACCTCGGGCGCAGTGGTGCCCGGAGCAGCAGGCGAATCCTTCATGGTCACGGTGCGAAACGACGGCAACACCTTGCTGACCGCCGGCACGATCGATCTGTATCGAGAGGGCTTTAGCCAGCCGTTCTCCAGCGCATCCATCGGATTCGGAGTGAACGCACGTATGGCATCGATCTACGATCCAGAGCTTGCCGAGGACGCTTCGGCCAACGACATGGCACACGTGAAGTACGCACTCGAGACGCTGGGCGAACATTTTGCGACGCACCCGCTGGTAGCCGACAACGGCAACGCCGTGCTGGCACCGGGTTGCACGGCACAGTTCCGCATGAGCTTCGCCATCCCCGAGAGCTGGAGCGACGAAGTGGGCAAACGCGTAACGCTGTATGCGAAGGCACGTAATCTGGTGGCGCTCGATCCCGTAACGTTCGAGGAAATTCGACCGGGCGCAAACTCGACGCTGGGCGCCGTACTGCACGAGCTTCATGTGCCCGACGCGGCATGCGAACGCTCAGAAGTTCAGGTCGGCGTATGCGACAGCGCGGATACGACAGGACTTCACGACGCCCCGATGACAGCAGACGGCGATGGTGGCTCGAGTGGCGGCGGTACCGATGAGGACGGCGACTCCGGCGGAAGCAGCTCCGGCAGTGGCAAGGACCACGGCAATAACATGCGCTCCGGAAAAGCGGGCACGCTTGCGGGCACGGGCGATGCCAACGCTCCCCTTACGGCAGCCGCCGCAGCACTCGCCGCGGCAGGCGCCGGCCTCGTCGCCTACAGCACCCGCCGCACGGCGCTCGAAACCAACACCGCCAATGAGGTCAATTCTGATAAGCGTCGCTAGCTTCTAGTTACTTTTGTGAGAGACGCCGACCCGGCTCATCGAATATCAAAATGGGCTGGTTCTGGATACCCAGAGCCGGCCCATTACGCATTAAATGTCGTCTGAGGAGTCGAGTTCAGCCTCGAGCTTGGCGCGACGTCTTTTCGCCGTGAAAAACGTTGCGCACAGGACGGCAAACGTGGCCGCGAAAATCGTCGCTCCGCAGAACACGCCCGTGGCCAGGTTCGCCAACCAAAAGACGTTTTCGAGCGGCACGATCTGCGCCTCAGCGATACAGCGCATTGCGGCAATAACAAGCGCGAACGCGGCGCCGCTAAGACCGCTGACAAGCAGGAAATATCCAACAGGAAGATGCTCGGTTTGCCCAAAACGATTGGTATCGACATAGCCCTTCCGCGTTTGCAGTCCTGCGCAAATCAACATCACGAGAACGAGCCACAAATACATGGCTGCCTCGAACGGCGTTGCAAAGCCATGCGGCATTTCACTGGCATCGCTGTGAACCCACGCAACCTGTCGAGCTATAAACTGGTAGAAAAAGATCATCAACATGCCAAACGAAAGCAGCACGAAACCAATCTTGTAGATCTTCGCGCTCTCAGCCTCCAGGCGTTCATCCTTTGGGCCGGCATATTCACGCCACTTTTGCACGAGTTTTAAATCTTCAAATTTCATAGCGAACTCCTAAAGAGCGTCAGGGTCGACGTCGTTTTCGTCTTCCCAAAATAAGTCGTTCAACGTAACCCGCAGCGCTCTGCAGATTGCCACGCACAAGTTGAGCGTGGGATTGTAGCCGCCCGCCTCGATCAGACCGATGGTTTGACGCGTAACGCCCACGGCTTTGGCCAAGTCGGCCTGCGAAAGGCCAGCCGCCGCGCGCGCCGCCTTCATGCGTAGGTTCTTTTTGCCCGGCATGGAGTTCCTTTCGTAAATGTGGACAGATATCCGTTGCAACATGACAGAAATATATTGCATCCTTCACAAGATGTCAACTATATCTGTCATTATGGAAACCATGTTCGCCATCGCCATGTGGACATAACAATCTCGATTCGCTATTCAAACTTACTCGGACAGAACCGACTCGGTTTTGTCCGAGTAAACGTGATTGATAGTCGATCGCTGTGCCCGCTCGTGCAATCAGCATCATTCGATTTTGTTTAGTAAAACTAGGTCCCTATTAAATAAAATTCGTTTGTATCCAAATTTGTTTAACAATGCCGCGTTACCACCAAACACTATACCCGTTAATCCGAACGATTGTTCGATGGATTTCGTGTTGGGTGGAATCGTCTGTGGGCTGGGCTATGCTACCTTGACTATCTATATGACTTAAACGCAGCAAAGGAGCACCGAGAGAGCGAGTATGGCAAAAAACACCGCAAACTATGGTAACGACAGTATTCGTCAGCTCAAGGACGAGGAGCGCGTACGCCTGCGCCCCGCCGTCATCTTTGGCTCGGACGGGCTCGACGGCTGCGCGCATGCCGCCTTCGAGATCCTGTCCAACGCCGTTGACGAGGCGCGCCAGGGCTACGGCAAGCTCATCATCCTTACCGCCTTTCGCGATGGCTCCATTCAGGTAGAGGACAACGGCCGCGGCTGCCCACTCGACTGGAACCCTTCTGAGAAGCGCTTTAACTGGGAGCTCGTCTTTTGCGAGCTCTACGCCGGCGGCAAGTACAACAACAACCAGGGCGGCGACTACGACTTCTCGCTCGGCACCAACGGCCTGGGCTCGTGCGCGACCCAGTACGCTTCCGAGTACATGGACGTCACCGTTTGGCGCGACGGTAACAAGTACTCTCTGCACTTTAAGAAAGGCAAGGTCGTCGGCGCCAAAAAGAAGGCGCTCGAGATCGAGCCCAGCGACGAGGACCGCACCGGTACCACCATCAAGTGGCGCCCCGATCTTGAGGTCTTTACCTCGATCAGCATTCCCCACGACTGGTATCGCGAGACCATGCGCCGCCAGGCCGTGGTTAACGCCAACGTGACCTTCCGCCTGCGCATCGAGGGCGACGACGGCGAGTTTTCCGAAGAGGATTTTTGCTACCCCAAGGGTATCGAGGACTACGTGCTCGAGAAGGTCGGTGCCGACTACCTCACCGAGCCCTTCTTTATCGAGGCCGACCGTCGCGGTCGCGACCGCGAAGACCTGCCCGACTACAACGTAAAGATCACCGCGTGCATGTGCTTCTCGCGCACCTTCATGATGCAGGAGTACTACCACAACTCGTCATGGCTCGAGAACGGCGGCTCGCCCGAGAAGGCGGCCCGCAGTGCTCTGACCAGCGCCATCGATGCTTACATTAAGCAACAGGGCAAGTACAACAAAAACGAGAGCGGTATCAAATGGCAGGACGTCCAGGACTGCCTGGTGCTGGTGACCAACTGCTTCTCCACCCAGACGTCCTACGAAAACCAGACTAAGAAGGCCATCAACAACCGCTTTATCCAGCAGGCCATGACGGCATTCTTTAAGGAGCGCCTTTCGACCTACCTGATCGAGAACAAAGACGCCGCCAATAAGATCATGGAGCAGGTGCTCATCAACAAGCGCTCGCGCGAGAATGCCGAGAAGACCCGCCAGAGCATCAAGACCAACCTGCAGCAGAAGACCGACATGGCCAACCGCGTGCAAAAGTTTATCGATTGCCGCTCCAAGGACAAGAGCCGCCGCGAGATCTACATCGTAGAGGGCGACTCGGCAGCAGGCGCCATCCGCACGTCGCGCGATGCCGAGTTCCAGGGTGTTATGCCCGTCCGCGGCAAGATCCTCAATTGCCTGAAGGAGGACTATCCGCGCATCTTTAAGTCCGACATCATCATGGACCTTATGCGCGTGCTGGGCTGCGGCGTGGAGATCAAGGACAAGCGCATCAAGAACCTTGGTGCCTTTGACCTGGACAACCTCAACTGGAACAAGGTCATCATCTGTACGGACGCCGACGTCGACGGCTACCACATCCGCACGCTCGTGCTCACCATGCTCTACCGCCTGGTGCCCACACTTATCGACGAGGGCTACGTGTATATCGCCGAGTCGCCGCTCTACGAGATCAACTGCAAAGAGAAGACCTACTTTGCCTACACCGAGCTCGAGAAGAACGGCATCCTCAAGGAGATCGGCGACCAGAAGTGCTCCATCAACCGCTCCAAGGGTCTTGGTGAGAACGATCCGGACATGATGTGGCTCACCACCATGAACCCCGAGACGCGCCGTCTGATCAAGGTGGAGCCCGAGGACGTCACCAAGATGGAAACCATGTTCAACCTGTTGCTGGGCAACGACGAGGCGGGCCGCAAGCGCCATATCTCCGAGCACGGCAAGGAATACCTGGACCAGCTGGACCTGCAATAGCAGCAAATCGATAACGACGGCCCATAAGAAGTTCAAGAGGAAATCGTGGCAAAGAAGAAGACAAAGAACCAGCCAAAGAAAAAGCAGGTCAACGCCGAGAACGTCATCGGCCTGCACTCTGAGGTCACCGACCAGCCGATTACGCAGACGCTCGAGGTCAACTACATGCCCTACGCCATGAGCGTCAACGTCTCGCGTGCGTTCCCCGAGATCGACGGCTTTAAGCCCTCGCACCGCAAGCTGCTCTACACCATGTACAAGATGGGCTTGCTCAAGGGCGAGCGCCAGAAGAGCGCCAACATCGTCGGCCAGACCATGAAGCTCAACCCGCACGGCGATGCCGCCATCTACGAGACGATGGTGCGTCTGGCAACCGGCAACGAAGCGCTGCTCGCCCCCTTCGTGGAGTCGAAGGGCAACTTTGGCAAATACTATTCGGGCGACCTGAGCTACGCCGCCTCGCGTTACACCGAGGCAAAGCTCTCCCCCATCAGCGCCGAAATCTTCAAGGACATCGACAAGGACCCGGTCGACTTCGTTGACAGCTACGACGGCGCCATGAAGGAGCCGCGCCTGCTGCCCACCACGTTCCCCAACATCCTCGTCTCGGCCAACAAGGGCATCGGCGTCGCCATGGCGTCCGACATCTGCGGCTTCAACCTCAACGAGGTCTGTACCGCCACGATGCACTACCTGCAGGATCCCGACTGCGACCTGCTCGAGTACATGCCTATGCCCGACTTCTCGACCGGCGGCGAGATCATCTACCGCCGCGAGGAGATGGAGAAGATCATCGAGACCGGCCTTGGCAGCTTCCAGATCCGCTCCCGCTGGCGCTGGATTCCCGAAGAGCGCATCATCGAGGTCTACGAGATCCCCTACACCACCAAGACCGATGTCATCATCGAGCGCATCGTCAAGCTCTCCAAAGAAGGCAAGGTCAAAGAGATCGCAGACATTCGCGACGAGACCGACCTTTCGGGTCTGCGCATCGCTATCGACCTTAAGCGCGGTGTCGACCCCGACAAGCTCATGGCCAAGCTCTATCGCTCGACCACGCTGCAGGATTCGTTCTCGTGCAACTTCAACGTGCTCGTCGACGGCTATCCCCGTGTTATGGGCGTGCGCCAGATCCTGCACGAGTGGGTCAAGTGGCGTATTGAGTCCACGCGTCGCCGCATTAACTTTGACCTGGGCAAAAAGTCCGAGCGTCTGCACCTGCTGCACGGCCTTGAGGCAATTCTGCTCGACATCGACAAGGCCATCGCCATCATCCGCGGCACTAAGCTCGAGGCAGAGGTTGTACCCAACCTTATGAAGGGTTTCGACATCGACGAGACCCAGGCAGAGTTTGTTGCCGAGCTCAAGCTCCGCAACATCAACGAGGAGTACATCCTCAACCGCACCAAGGACATTGCAAAGCTCGAGGGTGAGATCGCCGAACTCGAGGAGATCCTCTCGAGCGAGGACAACATCAAGAAGGTCATCAGCGACGAGCTGGCCGCGGTCAACAAAAAGTACGTGATGCCGCGCCGCACGGGCAGGATCGAGCCCCATGAGGTCATCGAGGTAAGCCTGGAGCCCGAGGTCGAGGAGTACCCGGTCACCATCATGCTCTCGCGCGACGGCTACCTTAAGAAGATGACGGACCGCGTGCTCAAGAAGGCGACCACGCTCAAGTACAAGGACGGCGACAAACCCTTTATCGAGTTCCCGTCCTCCAACACGCACGAGCTGCTGGTCTTTACCAACAAGAGCCAGGTGTACAAGTGCAAGGTCGCGGCGTTTGAGGATACCAAGTCGGCCCAGCTGGGCTCGTACCTTCCGACCGATCTCGAGATGGAACCCGACGAGAGCGTCATCTGGGTCATCGACCCCGAGGACTACAAGGCCGACGTGCTGTTCGTCTTTGAGAACGGCCGCGTGGTGCGTGTCGCGCTTTCTGGATACGCTACCAAGACCAACCGCAAGCGCCTTAAGAACGCCATCTACGGCGGCAGCAAGCTGCTGTATGCGCAGGTGCTCAAGGAGGACCGCGACCTCGCGCTGGTCTCGAGCGACTACCGCCTGATGAACTTCAACACGTCGCTGCTCAAGACCAAGACGACCACCAACACGCAGGGCGTCCAGGCCTTTACGGCCAAGAAGGGCCGCTCGGTCACCACCGTCGGCACGACCGAGGAAATCCTTGGCGCCGGCGTCTCGGCCGAGAAGTTCACCGCGCAGAGCCTGCCCTCCGCCGGCGCCCTCATGAAGGAAAATGACATGCCGAGTTTGTTTGACTAGGTACCACGGCAACGAGATCGTTAGATACTTCGCAAAGCGACGAGGCCCGGAACGCAACGGCATTGCGCCCGGGACTCGTCGTTTTTCTTCTCAACTATTTTTTAACGCAGATAAATTGATTTCTGCTTATTTTTCTGCGTAAAAAATGTCAGCGTCACTACTTCGATGCCCTTTGGTCAGTCGTTAGCAAATCTTGCAAAAGTTAGCAAAACTTGCAAAAATTAGCAAAACCTGCAAAGGAGCTACCATGGAGTACAGCAAGAACCCCTTTACCCCAACATTTGGAAGCGTCCCTCCCTTTCTAGCGGGTCGCGAGCATATCCTGCGCGACATCAACCGTGGCTTTATCAACGGCCCAGGAGATCCCAACCTGTCGACCATTTTTACTGGCGCAAGGGGAACGGGCAAGACGGCACTTCTCTCGCTCCTTTCAGAAACAGCGCTTGAACACGACTGGATCGCAGCAAATGTCTCCGCCATGCCAGGCATGCTCGAAGATATTATCGAGCGAACCAAAGAAGCCGCAGATAGCTACCTCTCACAGCCTCACGCGCGCATAAACGGTGTTCAAATTGGCCCAGTGGGCATCGATTGGACATACGCTCAAGAGGCTCAGGGCAACTGGCGCACGCGCATGAATGGCATCTTTAAGCAACTCGAAAAACATGACATCGGACTTCTCATCACCATCGATGAAGTCACCGTCGATCTCGAAGAAATGCTTCAATTTGCCTCTGTTTACCAGCACTTTGTACGCGAAGGTAAAAAAGTTGCCCTACTCATGGCAGGACTGCCCTACAAAGTATCGGCGTTGCTACGTAACGATTCCGTCTCGTTCCTCAGACGCTCCCAGTATCATCAGCTGGGACGAATCACTGATGTTGAGATTGCAAATGCATTTCGTAAAACCATTGAAGCAGGAGGACGCTCAATCACGCCAGAAGCGCTCGAGGATGCCGTGAAGGCCGTCGACGGATTTCCCTACATGATGCAGCTCGTCGGATACCGCACTTGGGATGTTTCGGAAAACTCGCCCCAAATCAGTACATCCGATGTCCAGCAGGGTTCTCTGCTTGCCCGTATGGAGCTGCGCGATCGTATTCTCGAAACGACCTATCAGGAGCTTTCCGATAAAGACATTGAGTTTTTGCTCGCGATGCTGCCCGATTCTGGCCCCAGCAGGGTCTCGGAGATAGCCAAACGCATGGGCGTCGCCAGCAACTACGCAAGCCAATACAAACGCCGCCTCCTCGAGGACGGCGTTATCGGGGAACGTGGACGTGGCCTCGTCGGCTTCGACATCCCCGCGTTCAGGGAATTCTTGAACGAGAAGGCGTTTTAGCACACCGGAATTGTCCGCGGGAGCATCGTTGCATGGCAATCAGCAATCCTCTTGGTAAGGGCAGCAAGCATTTCCGCTTGTGCTGATTGCCATGCGCTCCTCTTGTCCTTAGGCGAGCTTGCGGGCGAGCTCGCGCACCTCTTCCAACTTAGGCGAGGAGGCCATGCTGTCGCGCTCGGTCATGCCGCTAATGGTGACAATGCCCTGGTCCTCCCACTTGCAGTACGCGCAGGTTGACTTGTACATGGCAATCGCCGCATCATAGACACCCTCGCTGTGGCTATCGAGCAAAAGGGCCGTCTTGGTGAACGGGAAACCCGTGGCACCGAAGGCGTACAGGCGGTCGATGGCGGTCTTTTCCTGCGCAGTGATATCAAACCAGTAGATAGGCGAAGCGAAGACAACCATGTCGGTGTCTTTCAGCGACTCAATCACGTTGGCCATGTCATCCTTCTGCACGCAGACGCCCTCATGGGCGAAGCAGTACTGGCATCCCAAGCAGCCGGCGATCTTCTTGCTGGCAACGCGGATGACCTCGACCGTATGGCCGCCCTCACGCGCGGTCTCGGCAAACGCCTCGACCATGGTATCGGTATTGGCGCCCTTACGCGGGCTGCCGCTCAATACAACGATATTCATAGGATTCCCTCTCCTTCATGCTGCAGGCGCGCAGCATTTTTTCTTGTAACCAAAACAAATGGGGTTAATCAATCGCCAGCAGGCCATATCTCTTGCTCAAGTTCCCTAAAGAAGCTCAAGGCGATTGCGATTGCCTTATACAACATCGAAAACCAAAGAGGGGCCATAGCAACGTCGCCTGCCTGAAATGGCACGCTGTCAAGATCAACTACGGGGATCGTGACGAGCCGATACCGCCCGCATGCCCCCTTCGGAATAGGCGCTGAGCAGCTCCTGAGCGTGGGCAAACTCGGGCCCTCGCCTCCAACCGAGCAGGCGGTTGACCGCGAGATTTCCCTGGACGTTGTGGACGAAGAGCAGATAGGCGTCCTCGCGCGAAAGCCCAGTCTCCTCCATGATCGAGGGAACCATCTGCTCGGCGCCGCGCTCGACGACGCGCTGTGCCACCCGGGCGTACGCGTCGTCATCCGAGTAGAGCAGATAATAGTCATCGTTTGCCGGCGGACGCTGGCAGAGGGCACCCGCCTCCGTTCCCTCGAGCGGCGGCACCGCCGCCAAGGCCTCGTCGATAAGCGCGTCGAGCAGGGCGAACTTGTCCTCGTAGTGCAGATAGAACGTGCCACGGTTGATATCGGCGCGGCGGCAGATATCCGCTACCGTCATCTTCGCGAAGCCGACCTCGGCCAGCAGCGCGAAGAACGCCTCCCGTATGACCGAGAGTGTATAGCGTCGGCGACGATCGATCTTCCCCGCTTCCATTACCCCTCCAATTGCAACGCTCGACAATGCCCGGCAAACGCTCGTTTATCGACAGCAGGCCGAAGCTGTTCATTGCTCTTAAGCAAATCGACATGGATACTTTTTATAGACACCTGTTTATAATAGCTGAAAGAAGGTATCCAGTGACCCTGTACGAGCAGCTCGTTATCGAGCTCACCAACCAATCGTTTTCCCTTCAGGCCGCCTACCGCAGCGGCGGCACGCCCTATGAGCTGAGTGACCGCGAGCCCGAGCCCTACGACCAGCAAATCAGGGACTTCGCCCGCATGATCGAGGAAGCCGATTGCGTGCTGGTGGGCGGGGCCTCTGGGCTCTCCGCGGCGGGCGGCGGCGACTTCTATTACGAGGACAACGCAACCTATCGCAGGCATTTCGGCAAATTCGCCGAGCGCTACGGTTTCAAGGGCGCTTTCGAGGGGTCGTTCTACCGCTGGCCCACCGCCGAGGCGCGCTGGGGATACCTCGCCACCTTCCTCGACACCACGCTCAACGCCCCGCTGCGCAAGCCCTACAAGGACCTCGACGCCATTCTCGCCGAGAAGGATTTCTTCGTGCTCACCACCAACCAGGACACGCAGTTTGTGAAGCTCTATCCCTGGGAGAAAGTGGCAGAGATCCAAGGCGACCACCGCTTCTTTCAGTGCTCCCGCTGTTGCACCGACGCGGTGTGGGATGCGGTCGAGCCGGTCTCCAACATGGTAGAGGCCATGGGAGGCGGCCTTGAGGTTCCGACAGAGCTCGTGCCGCGCTGCCCGCACTGCGGGGCAGAGGCGTTCCCCTGGGTTCGCGGCTACGGCAACTTCCTGCAGGGCGAACTCTACGAGGAGCAGTACCGCAAGGTGTCCGACTGGCTCGACGCGCACGCACGGCAGAGGATCCTCTTCCTCGAGCTGGGTGTGGGCCGCATGACGCCCGCGTTTATCCAGGAGCCGTTCTGGGCCCTCACGGCGCAGTTACCGCAGGCCAGCTACATCGCCGTAAACAACAAGACGCAGTTTCTCCCCCGCGCGATCGAGGATCGGGGGCTCGCCGTTCGCGCCGACATCGCCGACGTGCTCGCCGACGTGCGCAAGACGCTGGGGAGGTAGCGCATGGAGACGGCGAAAGCAGTTCGCATAGGCAGGGCGCTAGCCGAAGCGGATCTTGTCATCATCGGCGCTAGCAACGGACTCGACATGGCGGAGGGGCTCAACCTTTTCTGCGCCGATGCTCATTTCCAAGAGGCGTACGGGGACCTCGCCCAGGCAGACGGCATCGGCTGCATACTGCAGGGGCTCGCTTCCCCGGATGCCAGCGTGCGACGCCGATGGGCCGAGCGGTTCCATCAAAAGGAGTATCTCGAATATGAGCCCGGCTCGCTCATGAACGGGCTGCGGCGTCTTACGGAGCACGCCGACACCTTCGTGGTCACATGCAACATCGACGGGCACTTCGCGCGCGCCGGGTTCGACGAGGAGCGCGTGCTCGAAACGGAGGGGAGCATACGCACGTCGATCGACGAGCGGCGTCTCGCCCATCCAGACGCCCTCGCCACGGCCCAGCTCGAGGAGCTCGAGCGCCTTGTGCAAGCCCATCGCAACGGCAGGGTCGCCATCCTCGAACTTGGCGTGGGACTGCGCAACGGCATCATAAAGCACATGCTCGCCCAGATCGCGAACGTCTGCGAGCACGCCACCTACATCGTGTTCAACTACAGCCAGGCTATGGCGCCCGATGCATCGTGCGAGACGATTCTCGTTGACGGCGATATGGCCCCGGCTTTCGAGGAGATCGCCCGATGCCACCCCTAGAAAGAGAAGCGCGTAGGCTTCGAAGCCTTATCGACGATGCCGACGCCATCATCGTCGGCATCGGCTCGGGCATGTCGAGCGCCGCCGGGTTCAACCATTACAACCGCGCGGGCATGGCGCGCGCAGGAATGGCGGACTGGCAGCAAGCCTTTGGCTTCAAGAGCCTTTTCGACGGCTTCTACCACCTCTACCCCAGCCTCGAGCAGCAATGGGCCTACTACGCGCGATATATCGATTTCATGCTGCGCGAGCCGACCTCGCAGCCCTATCTCGACCTACGGTCCCTCATCGGCCATAAGGATTACTTCATCCTGAGCACCAATGTAGACACCCAAGTCGAGAAGACGTTTCCCGACGAGAGAACCTGTAACTATCAGGGAAGCTTCGCGCACCTTCAGTGCAAGCAGCCATGCTGTGACGAGCTCTTCGACGCGAGCCCCTACGTCGAACGCATGCTCGCGGGCATGGCGGGGTTCGAGGTCCTCAGCGAGGATATCCCCCGATGCCCGCATTGCGGCTGGCAGCTTGTGCCGTGGGTGCGCGACGACACGTTTCTGCAGGGTGCGGCCTGGCGCGAGAGCCTCGGACGATACGAGCGCTTCGTGTGCGAGCACAGCGATCACCGCGTGCTGTTGTTGGAGCTCGGCGTAGGCGAGATGACCCCCGGCATCATCACGCTCCCGTTCTGGAGCATGACCGCGAAGCTGCCGGATGCGCACCTTTTGAGCGTAAACATCTCGGGCGACTCGGCTCCGTTGCAGCTTGGAAGCAAGGCAGAGGCGATCCAAGCCGATTTGGGCGCCCTGCTCTCGGTGGCGCGGGCAGGTGGCGAGTAACGCGGAGCGGTAGACGCGCAATGAGGTTTTAGCCGCAGCCTCCGAACGAGAGGGCTCGGAGGCTGGTATTCCTGAATCGCAGGTCACGATGGGTTATCGGAATCGTGAAGAGCGGATACCGCCAGTAAGCCCCCTTCGGAATAGGCGTTGAGCAGCTCCTGGGCATGGGCGAACTCGGGGCCTCGTCTCCAGCCGAGCAGGCGGTTGACGGCCAGATTGCCCTGGACGTTGTGGACGAAGAGCAGGAAGGCGTCTTCGCGTGAAAGCCCTGTTTTCTCCATGACCCAGGGAACCATCTGTTCCGCTCCGCGTTCTATGACGCGCTGGGCTACGCGAGCGTATGCGTCGCTGTCCGAATAAAGCAGGCGATAATCGTCATCTGCCGGCGGACGCTGGCAAAGCGTTGCCGATTCAACCCCCTCAAGCGGGGGAGCCGCTGCCAATGCCTCGTCGATAAGCGCATCGAGCAGCGCGTACTTATCCTCGTAATGCAGATAGAACGTTCCCCGGTTGATCTCGGCGCGGCGGCAGATGTCCGCCACCGTCATCTTCGCGAAGCCGACCTCGGCCAGCAGCGCGAAGAACGCCTCCTGTATGACCGAGAGGGTGTAGCGCCGCCGGTGGTCGATCTTGGTTTCTCCCATCGCCTCTCCAATCTGAGTCGTTTGACAATGTCCAGTAGCTGTTCGTTTATCGACAGGTGCACGCGTTTGTTCATTGCCCCTGAGAAAATCAACAAGGATACTGTTTATAGACACCTGTTTATTATAGCTGAAAGGGAGTACGGATGACCCTGTGCGAGAAACTCGGCATCGGGCTTGTCAGCCGATCGTTTTCCCATCGGTCCGTCTATCGAAACGGCGGCACGTCATACGATTTGAGCGATTGCGAGCCTGCTGCTTGCAAGCAAGATATCGAGGCTTTTGCCCGCAAGGTGGAGGAGGCTGATTGCGTGTTTACGGGAGAGGCAGGTAGGCAGGCGTTATGAGCATCTGCATCAAAAATCAGATTCAGAATATGAATATCGTCATCGGCTGCACGGTGGGGTGTCCATATTGCTATGCCCGTAACAATGTGAAACGTTGGCATATGATTGACGACTTCGCTGATCCTGCGTTCTTCCCGAGCAAGCTCAAGATGATGGAAAAGAAACGCCCGCAGAACTTTCTCCTTACCGGCATGAGCGATCTCTCCGGGTGGAAGCTGGAATGGCGAGACGAGGTATTTGCAAAGATCCATGAGAATCCACAGCATCAGTTCCTGTTCCTGACCAAGAGACCCGATTTGCTGGATTTAGATACCGACCTGGAAAACGCATGGTTCGGCGTTACGGTGACGAGAAAAGCGGAGCTGTGGCGTATCGACGCCCTTCGGAAAAACCTCAAAGCAAATCACTTCTTCGTTACTTTTGAGCCGCTATTCGACGATCCCGGTACGGTCGACCTTTCCGGAATCAACTGGATCGTCGTCGGTACCATGACCGGGGCGCAGAGCAGGAAGGTTCATACGGAACCGGAGTGGGCATGGTCTTTGACGGACCAGGCGCACGCGCTTGGCATTCCAATGTTTATGAAGGAAGACCTCGTCTCTGTCATAGGGGACGAAAACATGATTCAGGAATTACCGGAAGAATTCGAAAGAGTGCTGGAGGTGCAGAGAACATGGCGGAAGTGATCGATAGAATCCTCATCAATGAGGTGGAAGCAAAGAACATCATGACCAAGTCCAGCCTGCCGGTAGGCGGCTACTCGGTCAATCCCTATGTAGGCTGCACGCATGCCTGCAAGTATTGCTATGCCTCCTTTATGAAGCGCTTTACCGGACACAAGGAGGAATGGGGCACCTTTCTTGATGTGAAGCATTGGCCGGAAATCAAGAATCCGAAGAAATACGCTGGACAGCGGGTGGTTATCGGTTCTGTGACGGATGGCTACAATCCACAGGAGGAGCGATTCGGGAATACCAGGAAACTCCTGGAGCAGCTGATTGGCAGCGATGCAGATATTCTGATCTGCACAAAGTCGGATCTTGTGGTACGGGATATTGATCTGC
>UREM01000002.1 GCA_900546775.1 uncultured Collinsella sp.
TGCTTTCCTTTGCGTGCGGAACTCGCGACAAACTTAACCCCCGCCCCCAGCCCCGGAGACCCTCCCTGCCGTCACATTATTCAACCAGTTTTGCGGGCGTGCGCCGCTGCGCGGCTAGCCCGCGTGCTTCCCGGCGGGGTTGGTCTGATTGTTCTGGTTGGACTTCTGACTTTGGCTCAAAGAAAAACGGGAGATGCGTTGTGCATCCCCCGTTTTTGTTGCGGTTAGTCCAAGTCAATAAACTTAGTGGTCAGTATCTTGCCGTCTTTGACGAGCATTCTGGCCATGGTGGGGCCTCGGCTGCCTCTGGGGTAGCTGGCGCTGCCCGGGTTGAGGACTAAGCAGCGGCCCACCTGGGCTTCTTTGGTTACGTGGGTGTGGCCGTTGATGGCTACGTCTACGGATCCCACCGGAAGGTCTTCGCGGTAGTGGGCTACGGCGAATTTGAGGCCTTCGTAGGTAAAGAGCGCAAGACGGTCTACATCGGGGCCGTAGTCGCGGTAGTAATCGTTGTTGCCCAATACGGCCCGCACAGGGGCGATGGTGCACAGGTGCTCGTAGTCCATCTCTGACGTGAGGTCGCCAGCGTGGATGATCAGGTCTGCGCCCTCAAGCTCATCCAAGAGCGCAGGCGATAAATAGCCGTGGGTGTCCGAGATGATGTCGATACGCTTGGCGCTTGCACTGTTCATGGGATCCCTTCCGCAAAAAACGATTCGGCAGATACATACAAAAAAGGCCCCACGGCTCCGCAGACGATGGGTCTACAGGGCTGCGGGGCCAGTGTGCTAGAGACTCAAGGCCTTCTTGAGCGGCACGACGCGGCGGCGCGAAACCGGCACGCGTTCGTCGACGCCCGTAATGCCCAGCTGGATGGCGCCCGAGGGCACCGTCTCGACGTCCGTAACGCACGCCAAGTTGACGATATAGCGGCGGTGAACACGGAAGAAGCCAAAGTCGCAGAGCTTGGCCTCAAACTGCGCCAGCGAGGTCGTCGACAAAAAGCGATCATCGACGGTATAGATGCAGGAGTAATCGTCCTTGGCCATGATAAAGCGAATGTCGTCCACGGGAATGAGCACCTTGCGGCCGCCCTTTTCCACCGGGATACGCTCGATGGTCACCTTGCTGTCCGTAACCGGCTTGGCGCGTTGCATGACCTTCTCGATCGCGCGATCCAAGCGAGCTTCCTCGACCGGCTTCATCAGATAATCGACGGCATCCACGTCGAATGCCTCGACCGCATGGTCGCTATACGCAGTCACAAATACGATCGCCGGCGGATTTTTGAGCTTATGCAGCGCCTCGGCAAGTTGCAGGCCCGAGGCACCGGGCATCGAGATATCGAGAAACACGACATCCACGCGACTTTCCATAAGCATCTCGATGGCGGAGCGGACGCTCGACGCCTCCGTGATCGTGCCGATCTTGCCCGTTTGCTCGAGCAAGAAGCGAAGCTCCGAGCGAGCCGGCGCCTCATCATCCACAATCATCGCACGCAGCATAGGGATAAAACCTTTCGTCAACTAACTACGCCGGGCATCCGTCGCATGACGTTGAGCCCGTAGCCTTTTATTTTACTCTTGAATGTCAAAGATGCTCTCTGACAAATCAAGATGAAGAAGCACTTTGGTGCCCTTGCCCGGCGCCGATTCGACACGCGTATAGGAGTGCGGCCCAAAAAAGCGATGGATGCGCTCCGAAATATTGTGCATGGCCACACCGGCGCCGCCACCCTGGGGAGAGCTGGCGTCGGGACGGGCAGAGCGCTCGTCAAACAGTCTGGCGGCGGTACCCTCATCCATGCCCACGCCATTATCGGCCACGGCAATCAAGATTGCATCCTCGCCGTCTTGGTGAACGGTCACGTCGATCCTCAGGGCGTCGTCATCGCCCATACCATGACGTACGGCGTTCTCGACAATCGGCTGGATCACGAACGCCGGCACCAGCGTATCTTCCACGTCCTCGGACACATCGAACGTCGCAAGCACGCGGTCCTCGCCAAAGCGGGCCTTCTCAAAGGTAAGGTAGCGCTTGGTCTGTGCGACCTCGCGCGAGACCGGAATAAGCGATCCCGAGTTGTCGAGCGTGGCGCGATAGAACGATGAGAACTCACGAAGCAGTTCGCGGGCCCTCAGCGGGTCGGTGCGCGTAAACGATGCAATGGTGTTCAGCGTGTTGAACAGGAAGTGCGGGTTAATCTGCGCCTGCAGCGCACGCACCTCGGCGCGCGCCGTGAGTTCCTTTTGCACCTCGAGCTCGTGGATGGCGAGCTGCGTGGACAAAATCTCGGCAAAGCCCGAGGCAAGCGCGTACTGGGTACGGTCGACGGCGCGCGGGGTCTTGTAGTAGAACTTGAGCGTGCCGACGGTACGATCGCCCACCTTGATGGGGGCGATAATGCCGGCGGGGACTTGGTTGTGCGAGCCGTCCGAGCCCACGACATCCACCATACGGTTGAACGACTGCACGATGCCATGTTCGATAACGTAGCGTGTGGCAAGCGTGTGGATGGGAGAATCTGGCAATAGCTTTTCCTCAAACTCGCCCGCGCAGGCAAGCACGTTGTCCTCGTCGGTAATGGCCACCGTCATGGCGCGCGTCTCGGGCAAAATGCGCTGGCACACCAAACGCGCCGACTCCTGCGTCAGACCGCCCTTAATGTCCTCGAGCATGGCCGAGGCCACCGAGAGCGTTTCCTCGGTGTACTGAGAGCGCACCGAATCGGGATTGAGCGTCAAAAAGATAAAGATGCACAGAAAGATGCACAGCAGCGCGCAGGCAATCACCGTGGCGATCGGCTCGATACCGGTCACCAAGGCAAAAATAAAGTACATCAGCACGCAAATGGCGCAGCCAACGGCGATGATACGAAAGATTGATATTGAACTATCGCGCTGGGCGCGGCGGTCGATCATTCAGTCCCCTCCAGGATGCTGGTCAGTTGTGCGTCACGCCAGAGACCGTCCATAATCTTGGGCCAAAAGCTCTGGAAACGCAGGTAGCTTGCGGCGTTTTGGCGCGCGTAGGTCTTTGCCTCGTCAATACCGTGACGCCAAATGCGAAGGTAGCCCTCGTGCTCGCGGGTAAACATGCTGCGGACCATGGCGGTCTTGCGCACGCGGTCGTCGAGCTCGCGCGAAATCCACGGGCCCGGGTAGGGCATGAGCGATGCCGCCGTAACGGGAATGAGCTCCTTTTGATGCGCGGCAAATGTCAACTTGGCCCGTTCGTAGTACCAACGGTATACATCCTGCATAAAGCGCGGTGAGCGCTTTTCGGACTCCGGAGGCAGATGGCGCACGGTCCACTCGTTATCGAACCACACGTCGTAGCCAAACATGCGCATGTTAAAGAGGTAATCCAAGTCCTCGCCGCGGGTGATAAACGGGTCAAAGGCCACACGCGTAAAGGCGCGGGCGTGCAGGGCCATCAGGCCGCCGCACACGTAGTTGGAGCGCGAGATGCGGGTGCCCGAGAGCGCCTTTTTCATCCAACGGTTGAACTCGATGCGCTTGGTCCACCAACGATGGCAGATGCCCGCCTTGTCCGTGGGAGCCAACGGCGAGCCGTCGCGATCGTAGAAATAGCCGCTCTTGACCAAGATCGGCAAGCCCTGACGCGTCTGCTGCCCCAACGCATAGGTCGCGCGCTTCATAAAGTCGGCGTCGATGACAGTCTCATCGTCATCCAAAAAGATAACCGCGTCATGCCCCAGCACCGCAGCGCAGGCCAGCCCCATGTTGCGGATGGCACCGTAGCCTCGCAGGCTCACGCACTCGCCCGAACCCTTGGGCGCGATCTGAGCAACCCGGTCTGCGATGCGCGAGGCCTGGGTGTTGGTAACAACGGTGACCTTGAGCGTGGGATGCGCGTCGACAATCTCGTGCACGCGCAGCGACACATCGGCTGTGGCAGAAACGGGACAGACCACCAAAAGGATGATGCGCGGGATGTCGCGCACCTGCTCAAGCGAGGCCAGGCAGCGGTCGAGTTCGGGATTGTCGGCGTTGAGTCGTGTCGAATGGTCATAGGTGCCAGGGGCGTTTGCGCGAGCGTCATCGCCCGCCCAATACGTTGGAATCACGACCGTGGCGTTCATGCCTTACCCTCCCTGCAACACAAAAACGGGACGCCGCCAAACACAGGCGACGCCCCGCGACCTAGCTGATTCCATCATACCCACTTGGGCAAATCATTGCTCGCAAGTCGCAATGTTTATTGCGGATAACCCCAAAAGAGTACCGTGGACAGGCACAATAGCCGCTCACTCCTATGCGGCATGCTCTGCCGCCCGAGTCATGCGGGACAGGCGGACCAGCAGCATAAAGCCAACGACCAGCAGCACACCAATGGAAAGGACGCCCAGCGACGGGTTGCCGGTCAGCGAGGTGACGACCGACACCAGGAAGGTGCCCATAACGCTTGCATAACGACCAAAGATGTCAAAGAAGCCGTAGTACTCGTTGGACTTTTCCTTGGGGATAATGCGGCCAAAGTAGCTACGGCTGAGCGCCTGCACACCGCCCTGGAACAGGCCGACCATAATGGCAAGCACCCAGAATTCAAAGGCGGTCTTTAGGAAGAACGCGGCGAACAGCACAATCCCCATGTAGGCGGCGACCGCCACCAGGATCATGTTGAGCGTGCCCACGCGTCCGGCGAGCTTGCCGTAGATGATGGCGGACGGAAAGGCCACGAACTGCGTAACGAGCAGCGCCAGCACCAGCTGCGTCGAATCGATGCCCAAGGCCGATCCGTAACTGGTGGCCATGGAAATGACCGTGTGCACACCGTCGATATAGAAGAAGAACGCGATCATGTAGACCAGCACGGTCTTATTGTGGGCAATCTCGCGCATGGTGTGTCCGACCTCGGAGAACACACCGCCCACGATGTGGCCGATGGTATCCTCGGGACCGCGCTCGCGACCGTACTTTTGCTTATAGGTGCGAATGAGCGGCAGAGTAAAGATGAGCCACCAGGCACCAGTGATGATAAACGACAGACGCGTTGCCAGCATGGTAGGGACGCCAAGGGCGGGGCCACCCATGATGAGCGCCAGGCAGATGACGAACGGCACGGTGGAACCGATGTAGCCCCAGGCATAGCCCGAGCTGGACACGGCGTCCATGCGCTCGTCGGTGGTAATGTCGGGCAGCATGGCGTCGTAGAACGTCATAGAAGAGTTAAGGCCGATGGTGCACAGCACGTACACGGTCAAAAATGCCATGGCGGACATTGGGATAGCCTGCGCCAGGCAAAGCACCAGGCCCGTGAGGAAGAAGCCCAAGAAGAACTTGATCTTGATGCCGGCGTAGTCGGCAAGTGCGCCCAGAATGGGCATGAGCATGGCGATGACCAGCGAGGCGATCGTCTGCGCATTGCCCCAAGCGACCACCAGGTCGGCCGAGGAAGCGCCGGTATTGATGGCGTTAAAGTAAATGGGCACCACCGAGGTATTGAGCAGCACGAGGGCCGAATTGCCCACATCGTACATAACCCAGTTACGCTCGAGCTTGGTGTATTTCATGGACAGGGACCCTTCGTATTTACCCGATATGCAGTTAGTTCATCGTACCCCAATTGTCCAGAAGCACCGGTAAGGATTCGGCAAAGGGGCACGCATGAGCCCTATTCCTCGCGGTCGAACTCCTCATCGGCATTGAGCACGCGACCGCTGTAATTGACATGGTTGGTCACGGCTTCCATATCGCCGGTCTCGATAAAGCGGGCAACCGTGCACTCGTAATCGAGCAGCGTGCGGTCAAAGACCTCGGGGAAGCTCTCGGTCGAGACTTCATCGGTAAAGGGGTTCTTCCATGCCAAGTGGCCCAGGTTGCCGGTACGCTCGGGCAGCTCGGTCGTCACGCGGTGCGCAAGGCCGTCGAGCAGCGAGTAGTCGTGCACCAAGCCCTCAACCAGCGAGATCGCGCGCGTCTTTGCGGAGCCGGCCGGCTCAATCGCGCGGTAAAGTCGCTGCATATTGGCAACGGCAGCACCGTACTCCCCCGCCGGAATGTCAATGCCGTACACGCGTCCGGCAACATAGCTCATCAGCACGCCGGCCACGCGATTGATGCGATCGGTGGTGACGATCTCGCCCGCCGGCGGGTAATCGTCGACCGTAGCGCCATCGCGTTTAAGCTGCAGCATCAGTACATCCAGGTCGCTCTCGATCACGGCATGGACCTGACTGCTCGAATCCTCAAGCTCTGAATCGGACTCCACGATGCCAAACTGCTGCTCATAGACAAAGGGGTGAGCGTTGCGGTCGAGCACGTAATGAGACAGCAGGCCCAGCGCAAAGGCACGACCCAAGCTGGCGTCACGCGGCAGCAGATGCGACACGCCGTCGCGCAGGCACGCGAACTGGCGAGACATGCGCGACCGATGCATGACCTGCGCCAGCAGCGTGCAGTCGGAAACACGCGGTGTCAGAATGTGAAAGAAAAACGGGTCGGGGCCTTGGTTGCCCAAGATAAAGGCAATGCGCTCTTCATCGGACGTTATGACGCCCTGCGGAAGACGGTCGATGCTTTCCTCGCCAAACAGATGATGGGTGATAAGCGCGGGCATAATGATCCTTTCGATTTCATTCGATGCCACCCATTATGCCCACCGCGCGCCCATGCCAAACCTGCGATGGTAAACGACAGCACGCAAGCCTCTTACGCAAGCCCCAGGTGCGACTTGACCTCGGCGGCACGACGACGGGACACCGGTACCGTCGAGTTCACGCGGTCGAGCCTGAGCTCCATCAACCCCGTGGAGCCAATCTCAACATTGTGCACGTCTTCCAAATTGACCAGGTAGCTGCGATGAACGCGAATAAAGCCCTCGGAGTCCAAGCGACGCTCGAGCGAAGAGATCGACTCATTGATCAGGTACGTTCCCTCGGCGCAGATGGCGTTGCAAAAATCGGCGCGCGCCTCAAAGTAGCAGACGTCTGCGGCGGGAATGAACACCTTTTTGCCCCCGCGGTCCACCGTCAGACGCAAAGGCTGGCGCGGAGCGTGGATAACACGACGGACACCCAAGGCTGCCTTGATCTTGTCGAGTGCCTTTGACAGGCGTGCGTCCTCGACCGGCTTGACGACATAATCGACGGCATCGAGGTTATAGGCATCAGCCGCATACTCGGCAAACGCCGTCACAAACACAACCACCGGCGGCGTCTTTAGGTTCTGCAGCGTCTCGGCAAGCTCAATTCCCGAGCGACCGGGCATGGTAATGTCTAAAAACAGCACGTCGGGCTTGTTCGACAGAATCGACTCTACGGCTTCGGTGACATTGCCCGCCTCGGCAATCTGGCCCACACGCGTATCCTTTTCCAACAGATAGCGTAGCTCAGCCCTAATGGGAGGTTCGTCATCAACCACCAAGATGTTCCAGCCTTCGGACATATGTGCTTCCCCTCTTTTTCTCTCAATCCAACCGCGTGCTACGCCGTCAACGGCGCGGGCTCATGCGGCTCGCCGTTCAGCTCGACGATGACCTGCGTTCCCACGCCCTCCTGGGACTTCACGCGCATGCCGGAATCTTCTCCGTAAAAGAAATGGATGCGCTGAAGCACGTTGAAGAGCGCCAGGCCGCAACCTCGCTTGACGGAGCCGTCGGCGGTAATGCTCTCGGGCTCCTCTCGGCGATGTTGCTCAAACAGATGCGCGCAGACCTCTTCGCTCATACCGATGCCGTCGTCCTCGACGATGATCTCCAAACCGTCATCGGTCTCGAAAGCCCTAACATGAATAGAAAGCGGCTCGGTCTCGCGCTGCGCATGCTTGATGCAGTTTTC
Source organism: uncultured Collinsella sp. (assembly GCA_900546775.1). Taxonomy (GTDB): domain Bacteria; phylum Actinomycetota; class Coriobacteriia; order Coriobacteriales; family Coriobacteriaceae; genus Collinsella. The sequence continues at coordinate 7,802 of UREM01000002.1, forward strand.
GAGCAGCGGCTGCAAGATAAACGGCGGCACCAGGCTGTCGCGCACCTCAAAGTCGATATCGACCGAGACGCGCAGACGGCCGTCGCCATAACGAGCCTGCATAAGATTGATATAGCGAGTGCCCTGTTCCACCTCGTGCTCGAGCGTTGTGAGGGTATCGGAATCAGAAAGCGTCTGACGGTAGTAATTGGAAAAGTCGATGAGCAGCGACCTGGCCTTGTCCGGCTCGGTACGTACGAGCGACACAATGGTGCTGATGGTGTTAAACAGAAAATGAGGATCGACCTGCGATTGCAAGGCGCGCAGCTCCACGCGGGCCGTAAGCTCGTCCTGGCGCTCGAGCTCAAAGCTCGCAAGCTGCGTGGAAATGAGGTCGGCAAAGCCCGAGGCAAGCGCCGTCTGGCGCATATCGATGCTGCTCAGACGGGGATAATACAGCTCGAGCGTGCCCACGCAATGCCCGCGCACAGTAAGCGGTGCGACAATACCGGCGCGCAGGCGCGGAAAGTAGCCACCTGTCTCGGTCGAGGCATCGCGCGAGAAAACGCTTTGCTCACCGCTGTTGATCACGTTGAGCGTAGTCCGCAGTACCACCGGGGTGCCCGCGGGGCATTTTGCCGAGTCCTCACCCCAGCTTGCCAACACCTGCTTGCCGTCGGTAAAGCAGATGGCAGAGGCGATAGTTTCGGACAGGATGATCTTAGAGGCACCCAGGGCAGCTTCGGGCGTAAGGCCGCGCGACGTGTAGGCGAATATTTTCGACGCGATGGCGAGCGTGCGGTCGGTTGCGCTCGATGTGAGGTCGTCGGGAACGACAAAGACGTACGAGAAGAAGAAGCACAGCATGACCAAGCCGGCAATGACGACAACGGCCGGAACAGGATTGGGATTATCGGTTAGATCCCAGATGAGCAGCAGGATAAGCAGCGGAACGACAATACCGAGCAAGATGGCTTGAACCACATGCTGAGCGGTACGAAAGACCTTGGTAGAGTTGTAGCTCTTGCCCAGAATCACCCTATTGAGATCCACCGTCATCTCCTTCTTACTGACGCACCCCATAGCAATAAAGAGGGCCGCAAGCGACCCTCTCCATTGCATTATGCAATCAAATACTGTGTTTTACATCAAGCCATCGATGAACGGTAGCTTAGGCGCTGTACTTGTTTGCCTCGCCGAAGGTGCCAGCCTCGACAATCCAGCCGTCCTTCATGATGACGTCCATGTTGTCGGTGTTGAGCACGTGGATGTCGGCGGCGACGTCACCGTTGACGACCAGCAGGTCGGCGCACTTGCCGGCCTCGATGGAACCGGTCTCGTCCTCGATGTGGCACATCTTGGCACCGTTGAGGGTGGCGCAGGTGATGGTCTCGACCGGGGTGAAGCCGATCTTGTCGACGAACTCGTACATCTCCTCGATAGAGCAGGTGCCGTACGGGGTGACGAAGGAGAAGGAGTCGGAGCCGATCGTCATGACGACGCCGCGCTTCTTGGCCTCGCGCAGGCAGTCGTAGTTGCGCTGCAGCTCCTTCTCGACCAGGGTGCCCTCGTACTTGTCGTGCAGCTCGGGGACGTAGACGGGCGGATAGGTGGCGTACCAAGTGGGCAGGAAGGCGATCGTCGGGGTGAAGAAGGTGCCCTGCTCGGCCATGAGGTCCATGGTGCGCTCATCGATATCGAAGCCGTGAATCAACTGCTCGCAGCCAAAGCGAACGGAATCGTAGGCAGCGGCGTGGTTGTTGTAGCAGTGGCTCCACACGGGGATGCCGACCATCTTTGCCTCTTCGACCACGGCCTGGATCTCCTCGGAGCAGTAGTGCTGGTCGCGGCCGGAGTCCCAGCGCCAGATGCCGCCACCGGTAGCCCAGATCTTGATGGCATCGGGGTTCTCGCGCAGGCGACGACGGACGGCCTTACGCAGATCCCAAGGACCGTCGACCTGATCGCCCCAGGGGTGCGATTCCTTGTTGAGCTCCTGGCTGCAGTGGTGGGAGTCGCCGTGGCCGGCAACGCGGCAGAAGCCAAGGCCGGTTGCCAGAACGCGCGGGCCCTTGAAGACGCCCTTGTCGATGCAGTCGCGGATCTGGATACCAAAGCGACCGATCTCGCAGACGGTGGTGAGACCGTGGGTGAGGCAGTCGTAGGCCTGCTTGACGGCGACGGCCTGCTTCTCGAGGAGCGGCTGCATGACCCAGTCGGTGTCATCGTCGGTCAGGTTGCCCGAGAAGTGCAGGTGGGTGTCGATCAGGCCGGGAAGGACGGTCTTGCCGGCGGCGTCGATAACCTCAACGCCCTCGGGAAGGTCCTGCATGACACCGGCGTACTCGATCTTGCCATTGTCGTCGACGAGAACGAGGGAGTTCTCGACCGGCTCGGCACCGGTACCGTCGATGAGCTTGCCGCCAACGATTGCATACTTAGTGGACATGGTTCCTCCTTATGGATCCATATAGTGGGCGAGGCCGCGTTGGGTTAAGGCCTCACAAAACTACCCAAGTGGTGCCGGGTTCGGTGCGCGGGAGAGAGGGCCCCGCGCACCCGATCCGCCCCGGCTAGGCGTTATTTTTTGCGGGAATTGGTGAAGGCCATGAGGGCCAGGCCAACAGCCAGCCAGCCGATCACGATGCTCCACTCCACCATGTTGAGGGAGGCGGGAGAGAACGGGATCACGAGCAGGCCAATGATGGTGCCGCAGGCAACGATAGCGAGGCTGATGCCAAACTTGCCGCCGGGCACCTCGTAGGGACGAGGCAGGTCGGGCTCGGTGAAGCGCATACGCAGGCAAGCGAGGGCGACCATGCCGCAGGAGAAGATGAAGGCGAGGGCCGACACGTTGGTCAGAGGGATGAGCATGTTCTTGCCCAGGAACGGACCGACGACGGTGATGACGCCCAGAACGACGCAGGCGAGCTTGGGAGCGCCGGACTTGGGATCGACCTCGGAGAACTTCTCGGGCAGCTGACCCTTGCGGCCCATGGCGAGCATGATGCGGCTCGTGGCGCCGTAGAAGGAGTTCATCGGGCCCATGGGTCCAAGCGTGGCGATGACGAGCATGGCCAGGTACAGGAGCATGTTGATGCCCTTGAGGCAGGCAAGCGCGGGAACCGGGCTCTTAACAAACTCATGCCAGTCGAGGATGGTGCCGAACGAGTAGATGCAGACCATGTAGAAGCCGCCGGCGGCCAGCAGAGCCAAGGAGATGATCTTACCGAACTTGTTCCAGTTGAGGCCCTCGGCTGCTTCCTCAGCCTGCTGAGGAATGGTGTCGAAGCCGGCGTAGAAGAACGGGGTCAGAACCAGGACCGAAACGATGCCTGCGAACAGGCTGGTGCCCTCGGTAGCGGGCTTGCCGCCGCCAGCACCGGTGACCTGGGAGAACACGGGCATGGCGTTGTCCGGCGAGCCGGTGAACAGCGAGACGCCCATGGCGAGCAGCATGCCGCAGAGCAGGGCCTTGGTCAGGAAGGCCTGCAGCTTGGCGGCCGAGCTGGCACCGCGGAAGTTGAGGAAGATGACGTAGGTTGCAAAGCCGAGCGCGATTAGCGTCGGGAACAGGTAAACGTCGGCGCCCAGGATGGTGTAGAGCTTGACGGCGCGCAGCCACTCAAGGCCGGGCAGGCTGCCGAACATCTCGGACACGAGGGTCGAGATGGCGATGGCCTCCCACGGGCACAGGATGCCGTTGCCCAGGGCCAGGAGCCAGCCGGTGATGTAGCTCATCGTACGGCCAAAGCTACGATCGACATACTCGACGATGCCGCCCGAGATGGGGATAGCAGCCGTGAGCTCACCGAAAACAGCTCCGACGGGCACGAGGAAGATTGCACCCAAGAGGAATGCGATCATAGCGGGAACGGGACCGCCGCCCACGACCATCCAGTCGCCGACCTGCAGAACCCAACCGGTACCGATGATGGCACCGAAACCGATGGTGAAGAAGTTCCAGAGCGAAAGCGTTTTCTTCATGCCGCCGTTGTCCTCGACTGCAACTTCTGCGTTCTTGTCCGCCATTGTTCCCCTCCTTTCCTTTTTGACGCCCCCTGGCGTCACCCCTTGCGCGGTCCGTTTTGCCGCGCGCTTTTATTCCATGGCTTTAAGATACGGCCTTGGCGCAGCAGCGCCGCTCGCAGCTCGACCGAAGGCAGAACTGCAAAACGAGCGGCACCGTTTTTGGGACGAACGGCGGGAGACGTCATTCGTCCTGGACGCTTTCATCTTGTCTGCTTTTGAATACCTGTTGCCGTGACGCTTGGCGCGCGGCGCGGCAACGTTCATACCATTTGTCAGGCTTTTGGCGCACATACCCATGTGTCGTGCATCTTTTTATGTAGGATAGACAAGTTACACACGAGGCAAGGTGATTCGAATGGCATACGGATACAATGACGGCGACCAACGGCCACAAAGCGTGCGCCTTGCCGGCCGCACCACGCCAACGCCCAGAAGCACCTCCGACAACGGCAACCAGCAGCGCCCCCAAGAGCAGCCCGGGGCTTCTTCTCGGCAACAAAGCCGTACCGCGCAGCAGTCAGACCGCGTGAGCACGAGCACACGCCAACGCCAGACCGACACATCGCAGCCGCGCCGCTACGATTGCCGTACGACCGACCACTACGTTAAGCGCTCCTTTTCGCCACCTCAACGCAATCGCGGCAATTCCGCCCCTCGCCCCGCGTCGCACACCACAAGCCACGCACTTCCAGCCCGCCGTCTACGCCTTGCGCTTTGCTCCATTGCCGCCTGCCTCGTCTTTGTGTTTTTGGGATCCTGTATCTCGCACGGATCAGCCGGTCTTGAGCCCACTGCCGAGGACAAGCTGCTTAAAGCTCCCGTCGCGCCCGGTTACTCCTTTGCGTTCTCGACCCCACGCTCGCAATGGCAGGCCGGCACCATGCCCCACATCTACCAAATTGACCCCGCATGGTCGGAGCTGCCCTATGCCGGTGGCACTATTCGCGAAAACGCTTGCGGCCCCACTTGCCTCACCATGGTCTATATCTTTAAGACCGGCCACACCGATAAGACGCCGGTCGATATATGCGCACTGGCCGAAGCCGGCAACTACGCCCCCACTGGTGCCACCGAGTGGTCGTTTATGACAGGCGGTGCGTGGCAGCTGGGGCTCAACGGAACACAGCTCTATAACGATTGCGAATCGATTACCCAAGCACTTCGCTCGGGTGCGCCCGTTATCGCCGCAGTGCGCCCCGGTACGTTTACCAACGTAGGCCACTACATCGTGCTCTACGGCATCGACGATGCCAACCAGATTGGCGTCTACGACCCCAACTCGGCCAGCCGCAGCGCCCGCCGCTGGGGCGTCGTAGAGGTCCTCAACGAAGTCGAAGCCATGTGGGCCTACTACTAGTCATTGGGCACTCATTGGGGGCACTCATTGGGGACAGACTTAAATGAGTAGTCATTTTTTGACCAGTCGTTTAAGAACGTCCCCAACGGCTACTCATTTAAGTCTGTCCCCAATGAGTACCCGCAGAATGAGAGTGGATAATCTCCCGTTTTTGGCCTGTTTGCAGGCTCAAAGTGGGAGATTATCCACTCTCGTCATTTTGGCGCGGCCCGCAGCACTACCCATGAACAGCTACCTCAATAGCAAAAGCCCCGCAGCCGGAGCGGACTGCGGGGCTCATGAAGAGAGGCTAGTTTGTGGGCGCTTTGCCTGGCGCCCACGAGAGAGGCAACAGAGTAGAGACTACTCGTGGATGCGGGTACCGGAGAGGCCGGCCATGGTCTCGGCGGCCTTGTCCAGAGCGCCAATGATGCAGGTGCGGCCCTTGCGGGAACGAGCGAACTTGATGGCAGCACGGACCTTGGGCTCCATGGAACCCTTGCCGAACTGACCCTCGTCGGCCAGGCGCTCGGCCTCGTCGGCGGTGAGGTCCTCGAGCTCCTCCTGGTTGGGCTTGCCAAAGTTGATGGCGACATGCTCAACGGCGGTCAGCAGGAACAGAACGTCGGCGTCGCAGTCCTCGGCCAGCAGCTCGCCGCCCAGGTCCTTGTCGATGACGGCGGGAACGCCCTTGTAGCAGCCCTTGTTCTCGTAGTCGCGGACGACGGGGATGCCGCCGCCACCGCAGGCGATGACGATGAACTCGTTGTCGAGCAGGTTGAGGATGGAGTCAGCCTCGACGATCTTCTTGGGATCGGGGGAAGCGACGACGCGACGCCAGCCGCGGCCGGAATCCTCGACGAAGACCTTGGAGGGATCCTCGGCCATGAACTCCTTGGCCTGCTCCTCGGTGTAGAAGGGGCCGATCGGCTTGGTCGGATTCTTGAACGCGGGATCGTCGGGATCGCACTCGATCTGGGTGACGACGGTGGCGGCGTGCCAACGCTTATAGCGCTTGTGCATCTCGCGGCCGATGCCCTGCTGCAGGTGATAACCAATGTAGCCCTGGGACATGGCGCCGCACTCGGGCAGCGGCATCTCGGGGGTACCGATGGCATCGTGGGCAGCGGCGAAGGCGTTCTGGATCATGCCGACCTGCGGGCCGTTGCCGTGGGTGATGATGATCTCATTGCCCTGCTCGATGAGGCCGAGGAGAGCGTGGGCGGTGTTGCTCACGGCCTCGATCTGCTCGACGGGGTTGTTGCCGAGGGCGTTGCCGCCAAGGGCGACGACAATACGATCGGGCTTGCCAAGAGGCTTAGACATTGCTGGAATCCTTTCTGTAAAAGGCCTACAACCCATTAATAACCCGCGTCCGTGCGATACGCGAGTTTATTAAGGTTTATATTCTCTTTATCGCTCATTTTATTCATTTTGAAAATACCTAAGCGGCGAACGGTCGATTTTACCCGCTCAGCGTAAAGAAGCCCAGTTCAGGCATATCTACGCCATTTACGTGCAACTTTATTTAAATAGAGCAGGGATTAGACCAGATTATGCAAACTATATCTTTGCTAAACACAAAACGGACAGCGCAATATCTTACTCGCACTATACGCGATTCTATACATTAATTTGACGAGTATGCACCCCTGCAAAAACATGGGGCTTTTCATCCAACATAAGGGATACCCGATCGCGCTTCACCCCGCGGCAAGCGACTGCGAGTTCGCAGTATGGAACTTTACCGTCGGCTTCTGCATGAACGCTGCCGACGCCCTTTCGCTCCTGCGCGCCCAAGCAGCCGAGAACGCTAACGGCGCCACTGTCAACCTGGCCACCCTCAACAACGGCGCCGCCAGCCTTTTCGCAAAGTACCGTGCTGGCTCGCTGGCTTTGAGGCCTAAGTGAGCTTTGCTATTTGCCAATTTTTGTATGATTTGGGTCAAATCTATTTGTCAATTTTTGTATGATTAGGGGCAAATCTATTTGCCAATTTTTGTCAATGAGGTGTTTTAATGCTACGCCGCAAGGTCACTGATAGGCTTTTGAGCTGGAAGAATAACTCCCATAAGGCCCTGCTTGTTACCGGTGCGCGTCAGATTGGCAAGAGCTATGCGATTCGCGCGTTTGGAAAGAGCAACTACGCTTCGTATTATGAGGTCAATCTGCTACTTGATGCCGAGGCAAGAGACGTACTTGTTGGCGCTAAGAACTCCATTGACTTCATCAACCGTGTGGCCCTTCTTGCGGATGCACCGCTTGTTGAAGGAGACACGCTTATCTTCGTCGATGAGATTCAGGAGTATCCGCAGATCGTTACACTTATGAAGGCGCTGGTCGAGGACGGACGCTTTAGCTATGTCTTCTCGGGGTCTATGCTTGGGACTGAGTTTAAGGGGATCTCTTCTTTTCCGGTAGGGTATGTCGAGCACATTGTTATGCGGCCGATGGATTTTGAAGAGTTTTGTTGGGCAAACAGCGTCAGCGAAAATGTGCTTGCAGATATTCGCAGCCGCCTTGTCGAGAGACGTCCCGTCGAAAACTATATTCATGAGGCGATGCTCAAAAACTTTAGAGCCTATATCGTTTGCGGCGGCATGCCGGAGGTCGTTCAGAACTATATCGATTCGGGCTATTCGCTCGTGAGAACGCGTGAGCTTCAAATTCAGCTAGTCGATCAGTACAAAAGCGATATCTCTAAATATGCATCGACTCGAGCGTTTAACGTTCGCTCCATTTTCGAGCAAATTCCCGTTCAGCTTGAGGCGGAGTCCCATCGCTTTATCGTCTCGTCTCTAGGCGAGGGAGCTCGTCTTCAAAAATACGAGCAGGATTTCCTATGGCTGGTGAACGCAGGCGTTGGATTGATGGTCCCCCAGGTGACGGAGGCACGAAGTCCTCTCAAGAGGACGGAGAAAACGACGGCCTTTAAACTATACGAGTCCGATACAGGTATGCTCGCATCGCGGTATCCCGGCAGCACGGCACGCGCCGTCTACCTTGACATGAAAACTCCCAACCTCGGCGGCCTCTATGAGAACGTGGTCGCGCAGGAGCTTGTTGCCCTTGGGGTGGATACGTGGTACTACCAGACGCGTGAGGTCGGTGAAGTTGACTTTGTGGTCGAAGGCGCTCGCGGGCACGTTGTCCCAATCGAGGTCAAATCGGGCAAGAAGGTTCGAGCCCATGCGGCCCTCGACCGTCTGATGAGCGTGGGCGAGTACAAAATTCCCGAGGCCGTTGTGCTAAGCCACGAGAACCTCAGCAAAGAGGGCAAGGTCCTGTACGTTCCAATCTATATGACATTCTGTCTCGATGAGTTTATGGAAAAGGACGACCCCAACAACGATTTCTCGTTTGCACCCATATCCCTCTAGGCCATCTGAATCCGCAACCCAGCCCCCACCCATGCCCAAAGTGTTGCGTTGTTTCGCGCAAAGCGCGAAACAGCACCGGGACAGCAGAAAGCCACAACCAGCTCCCCCACTATGCCCAAAGTGGCGCGCTGTTTCGCGGCAAAGCCGCGAAACAGCGAAAGGGACATAAGGCCCCATCAGCCACGTCCCTCATCCAGCCCCACAATCCAAGGACGTAGTCGTAGCGGGATCTGAGGGCTGACCTTCGCGGACACTCCGCAGGACGAAAGAACCCCCGCCGCACGTAGTGCGCAGCGGGGGTTCTTTCATGTCCGAGGACGTCCGCGAAGGTCAGCCCTCAGATCCTGCGGTGGGAGACCTAAGCCTCGTTGTACACCGTCTTGAGCTTCAGCAGGTGAGCGTAGCGATCCATAGCGGCCTGCTCGTTCTCCTTGAAGAGCTCCTCGGCGCGCTCGGGGAAGGAACGCGTCAGCGAAGCGTAACGGGCCTCGTTCATCAGGAACTCCTGATAGCCGCCTGCGGGCTCCTTGGAATCGAGCGAGAACTTCTTGCCGGCAGCAGCCTCGGGGTTGAAGCGGAAGAGGTTCCAGTAACCGCACTCGACAGCCTTCTTCATCTCGGCCTGGCAGTTCTGCATGCCGCCCTTCTTGATGGAGTGCATCTCGCAGGGGCTGTAGCCGATGATGAGGGACGGGCCGTCGTAGGCCTCGGCCTCGTGGATGGCCTTGAGGGTCTGAGCCGGGTTGGCGCCCATGGCAACCTGTGCCACGTAGACGTAGCCGTAGCTCATGGCAATCTCAGCCAGAGACTTCTTCTTGGTCACCTTACCGGCAGCGGCGAACTGAGCGACCTGGCCCAGGTTCGAAGCCTTGGAGGCCTGACCGCCAGTGTTGGAGTAGACCTCGGTGTCGAAGACGAAGACGTTGACGTTGTGGCCGGAAGCCAGGACGTGATCCAGGCCACCGAAGCCGATGTCGTAGGCCCAGCCGTCGCCGCCGAAGATCCAGAAGGACTTCTTGGTGAGGTAAGCCTTGTCGGCGAGGATCGCCTTGGAAGCGTCGCAGCCGCACTTCTCGAGCTCGGCAACGTAGGCAGCGGCAGCGGTCTTGGAGGCCTCGGCGTCGTTGACGGAGTCGATCCAAGCCTGGCCGGCGGCCTTGAGCTCATCGGACGGACCATCGGCAGCGATGATGTCCTGGGTAGCGGCGATCAGCTTGTGCTGAACGGCCTCATAGCCAACGGCCATGCCCAGGCCGTGCTCGGCATTGTCCTCGAACAGGGAGTTGTTCCACGCCGGGCCGTGACCGTCCTTGTCCTTGCAGTAAGGAGCGGTGGCAGCGGGGTTGCCCCAAATGGAGGAGCAGCCGGTGGCGTTGGAAATGAACATGCGGTCGCCGGCGACCTGGGTCACCAGGCGTGCATAGGCGGTCTCGGCGCAGCCGGCGCAGGAGCCGGAGAACTCCAGGTAGGGCTGCTTAAACTGGCTGCCCTTGACGTTGGCCGCGATGAGCTCCTTCTTCTCGGAGACGTTCTCGACCATGTAGTCCCAAACGGGCTGCTGGTCCATCTCCTGCTCGGTGGGAACCATCTCGAGGGCGCCCTTGGGGCAAACCTTGACGCAGTTGGTGCAACCCATGCAGTCGAGCGGGGACACAGCCATGGTGAACTTCATGCCCTTGGCCTTGGGGCCCATGGCGTCGAGCGTGCGGGTAGCCTCGGGCGCGGCGGCAGCCTCGTCCTCGGTCATCGCAAACGGACGGATGGTGGCATGCGGGCACACGTAGGCGCACTGGTTGCACTGGATGCACTTGGTCTCGTCCCAGTGGGGAACGACCACGGCGACGCCGCGCTTCTCGTATGCCGAGGCGCCCAGCTCAAACTGGCCGTCGGCGCAATCGACGAAGGCGGAAACAGGCAGGCTGTCGCCGTCCATGCGATCGATGGGCTCGAGCAGGTTCTTGACCTGCTGGGCGATAGCGGACTTGGTCTCCTCGGAGAGCTCGACGGGAGCGGCATCCTCGGCGGTAGCCCAGTCGGCCGGAACCTCGAACTTACGGAAGGCGGTAGCGCCGGCATCGATGGCCTTGTGGTTGGCGTCGACGATAGCCTGGCCCTTCTTCATGTAGGACTTGGTAGCCGCGTCCTTCATGTACTGCAGGGCGTCCTCGGCGGGCAGGACCTTGGCCAGCGCGAAGAAGGCGGACTGGAGCACCGTGTTGGTGCGCTTGCCCATGCCGACCTTGGCGGCCAGGTCGATAGCGTCGATCAGGTAGACGTTGACGTTGTTGTTCGCGATGTAGCGCTTGGCCACGGCGGGCATGTGCTCGGCGAACTCCTCGTCGCTCCACTGGCAGTTGACCAGGAAGGTGCCGCCCGGCTTGACGTCGCGGACCATCTTGAAGCCCTTAACGATGTAGCTGGGGTTGTGGCAAGCGACAAAGTCGGCCTTGGTCACGTAGTACGGCGAACGGATCGGGGAATCGCCAAAACGCAGGTGCGAGACGGTGACGCCGCCGGTCTTCTTGGAGTCGTACTGGAAGTAGGCCTGGACGTACTTGTCGGTGTGGTCGCCGATGATCTTGATCGAGTTCTTGTTGGCGCCGACGGTACCGTCGCCACCCAGACCCCAGAACTTGCACTCGATGGTGCCGGGGGCTGCGGTGTTGGGCGCATCCTCGGCCTCGGGCAGGCTCAGGTTGGTCACGTCATCGACAATGCCGATGGTGAACTCGCGCTTGGGCTCGTCCTTCTTGAGCTCCTCGAAGACAGCGAAAGCGGACGCGGGAGGCGTGTCCTTGCTGCCCAGGCCATAACGACCGCCGACGACCTTGATGCCCGTCTTGCCAGCCTCGTAGAGAGCGGAGACGACGTCCTGGTAGAGCGGCTCGCCGATGGAACCCGGCTCCTTGGTACGGTCCATGACGGCGATCTTCTGGACGGTCTCGGGGAGAACGTCGACGAAGTGGTTGATGGAGAACGGACGGAACAGGCGAACCTTGACCAGGCCGACCTTCTCGCCGTGAGCGTTGAGGTAGTCGATGACTTCCTCGAGCACGTCGCAGAAGGAGCCCATGCACACGACGACGCGATCAGCATCGGGAGCGCCGTAGTAGTTGAACAGGCCGTAATCGGTGCCGAGCTTCTCGTTGATCTTCTTCATGTAGCCCTCGACGACGGCGGGAAGCTCGTCGTAGACCTTGTTGCAGGCCTCGCGGTTCTGGAAGAAGATGTCGCCGTTCTCGTGGCTGCCGCGGGTATGCGGGTGCTCAGGGTTGAGCGCGTGGTCGCGGAAAGCCTGGACGGCGTCCATGTCGCACATCTCGGCCAGATCCTTGTAGTCCCACATGGCGACCTTCTGGATCTCGTGGCTGGTGCGGAAGCCGTCGAAGAAGTTAAGGAACGGGGTCTTACCCTCGATGGCGGCAAGGTGAGCCACCGGCGAGAGGTCCATGACCTCCTGGACGTTGCCCTCGGCGAGCATGGCGAAGCCGGTCTGACGACAAGCCATGACGTCGGAGTGATCACCGAAGATGTTCAGGGCGTGGGAAGCGACGCAACGCGCGGAGACGTGGAAGACGCCCGGGAGCTGCTCGCCCGCGATCTTGTACATGTTCGGGATCATCAGGAGCAGACCCTGAGAAGCCGTGTAGGTGGTGGTCAGAGCACCGGCGCCCAGCGAACCGTGAACGGTACCGGCTGCACCTGCCTCGGACTCCATCTCGACGACCTTGACCGGGGTGCCGAAGATGTTCTTGCGACCCTGGGCCGCCCACTGGTCGACATGGTCGGCCATCGGGCTGGACGGCGTAATGGGATAGATTCCCGCTACCTCGGTGTACGCATACGAAACATATGCGGCCGCCTCGTTGCCGTCCATAGACTTAAACTTACGCGCCATATACCCCTCTCCTCTCATATAGGTATACAGGCCCCGGCGATCGCCGGGATGTTGGCGTGATGGGATTTACGCTGTTGCTTCCAATCATCTGGCAGGCAGGCTCAGCAGCAGGTACGTGGCGTGGAGAGAAGACATGCCGAGGCGAGGGACAGCTGATGCGCCCCACAGACCCGACCGCCCGTCTTGCACATGACCGAGCGCCGCAAAGGCCGCATGCCGGATGCTCCCGGGCACGCCCCGGCGATGGGAAGCGCCCGCAACGGAAATCCGCATGCGGGTTTATTGTACCCCGCCGTCAAGTGTAATTTCGGCAAATATAGGCGGGCGGTAAAGGTTTACCTCGGGTGACCGCCAAGGGCCAAAATGGTCCCTTGGGGACGGAGGGACCATTTGGCGGGACTGGCTAGAGGGCACCGAAGAGGATGGCGTAGGTAGTGGATTCGCCGAGTTTGAGCTCGTCGCCGGGATTGAGTTGGGCGGAACGACCGGGCTCGACCTGAATGCAGACGCGCGTGGCCCCGTTTACCACCACGGTTCCGTTGGTGGACGACAAGTCCTCGACGTGCCAGATATTTTGAGCATCGCACCAGATATGGGCATGGCGGGCCGAGACATCGTCGCCGACGTCGGTAATATCGCCCTCACCAGTGGCCAGCGCGCCAATCTCAACGCCCTGCTCACTCGGCTGAATCCAGCGCGGGGCGCTCACGACAAAACTGTTTTGCACGCGCAGCAAGCCCAAGGGGTGCGCCGGGGCGGGTTCGCGCTCGCCTGCGGTCATCGACATGCCAAGCGAACGCGGCGTGGAGGTGCCTCCGCCGCAGGTCGCGTGCGCGTAGTCGATGGCATAGTTCACCGAGGACCGCACATCCGCCGAACAACCGACGGCGACAAACAGCACCAGCACGGCCTCGGCGCGCTCGGCGGGCATGAGTTCCGCCGCCTGGGACAGGCGATCGAGCGCGTTGCGATAGAGATTCGTGTCCTGGTGACACTCTTCGAGCGCGCGTACCATCGGTTCACCTGCGGGGCCGCACACCATATTGATCACAGCCGTGGAGTCCATGGGATTGCGCTGGCGCAGGGCCAGTTGCGACATAATACGCGCAGCCGAGGTACCGTATTCGGCAAAGTAGCGCTGCTGAAGCGTACCGACCGGCGCGCGAACGATAAAGCGGGAAACCCAAGAGCGATCGGCGGCCCGGCTCTGCGGGCTGCGGCCGTCGGCGAGCGGACGGGACGAAAGCACCAAGCCGCACAGCTCGATATGGCTCAGATGCGCCGCGCGCTTAAAGATGTCAAACATGGCCCCGCATGGGGTGAGCTCAACTTGAGATGCCATGACCTAGGCCTCCTTGGTCGTAGAAATAGAATCGGACGATACTTCGACAGGTCCGCCAAAAGTACGGGCAGCTGCGGCTCCACCGGCAAGCGGAGTCGCCATCTGGACTTTTGTGCGTCGCGGTGCCGAAACGGGAAGTTCAAAGGCAAAGCCCATCGCAAGCAAAAACCACGTAAGCGTATAGGTTGCAACCAGAGCGGCAACAAGGCCGCCCATCACGGCGCGTTGGGAAAATACGCTACATGCAGCCACAACCAGCACCGGAACCTCGCAGGCAGAAAGCGCAAGCACACCCTGCAGGAAGCCCGAGCGCCGATTGCGCGCAAGTGCCCCCGCGACAACGCCGGCTATGCCTGGCAGCGCCAACGCCAGTGCGGCAATAATACCCGGTAGCGACCCAGACCACACGAGCGATCCCAAAGTCGCCGTCACGCGAGCGCCCGACGCCAGCAGCGCGGCCGAAACCACGACCACAGCCCAAACCACGCCGCAGACGACCGCCGCGCCGACCATCAGCGCGCGACGAACCGCGCGGCCAGACGCATCCATGGGGCACGGCGTGAGCGGCTCGCCGCGGAGCGAACGACCGACATTTTGCGCATAGTGGTCACAAAACGCCGAGAGCGCCGCCTCGACCGCCGCCGGCTCGGGACGATCTTTTTGATGGCTGGACAGACAGGCCATCACCACGTCGAACAGCTGGGCATCGACAAACGCCAGCGCATCGCGTAGCTCCTCGGAATCCGGCTCAAGCCCCAGCTGCTGGGCCTGCTCGGCCGCAGCGAGCGCCACATCGGGCTCATGACGAAGCAGCTGAGTCAAATCGCAACCGGGCGCATGGGCACCAATGGGATAGTCGGGCAGCGTGTCCATCTTGAGACGGTAGGGGCTGGCGATGTCGCGCGTCTTTTTGCGCGAACCCGAGGTGCCCGAAGTGCTCGGCGCGGCTTCGTATGGCGCGGCGCCGGCAATGAGCTCGTAAACCGTGCTTGCTGCGGCATAGACGTCGATCGCCAGCGACATACGCAAAGCGCGCAGGTCGGGAATATCGTCGGTGAGCATCTCGGGCGGGGCATAGGCAACCGTCGCGCGACGCAGCGTGGCATAGCGCTCCGTAAACGACGCCTTGCCGCCGGTACCGGCCACGGCCGACGCAGGCTCGAGCGCCAGCGACGAGCCAAAGTCGATCAGGCACAGGTCAAAGGTGCCCTCGGCAAGCTGCCGGTCAAGCGGTAGACGCGCCGTACGCACCATAATATTAGCGGGCGAGATATCGCGATGGACAAAGCCCTCCCCCACCAGGCTCATGCGGCAGAGCAGGTCGAACAGGTCGCGCCCCAAGCGCGCCGCCACAAGCGGCGATAGGCGGCCGGCATCGTCCACGGCAAAGCGCGAGCGCAAGCGGGCGAGCGTCTCGCCCTCGACCCATTCCATGACAATTGCAGGCACACCGTCAACCTCGCCCCAGCCATAGAGGCGGGGAAAGCCCTTAAGGCCCGAAAGGGCGCGATGGCATTCATATTCCTCGCGAAATGCCGCTTTGAACTTGGCGACCAGCGCCTCATGGGCGGCATCGTCGTCAAACTCATCGCGCGTCGGCAAGATGAGCTGTTTGAGTGCTACGGCCTCGCCTTGGGCGTTGACGGCACGCGTCACGCGGCCGATACCGCCACGGCGCATGGTGGCATCGTCGGCAAACAGTATCGTAAAACGACGCAGATAGGCAGGCAGTTCGTCCTGACCGAGCGCAATGGCCGGCTCAAACCCGTCGACACGCGCCAGGCGCAAGCCGACCATGGGATCGCGACCGAGCGATTGTGGTGTGGTGGATGCAAGATCGGTCATCATAGGGCAAGCGCCGCCACGTTATTGTTGAAGTTACCGAGCGCGACGTCATCATCGCCGTAATGGCCGACCCATTGACATAGGTTGGTGTAACAGCCCCACAGATTGGCATACTGCTGATACCACTTTGACCGGGGCGAGAATGTCTGACGACCAAACTCGGCTCGAATGACAAACATCTCCCCGACCAGGCTGTCGCACGGCCTGGGATCTCCCGTAGAGTTATAGGTCGAGACCACGTCATTGGCACGAGAAACATAGCCGTCGAGCATGTTGTACTTGGTCACAAGCCAACTGTGAATGCTCTCTTCCTCAGCAGCGGAAAGGCCACCGGAGTTTGCATCGTTGTCAGCGTTGCCGCCCGTCGAGCCGCCGTTTCCAGACCCTCCGGCAGAGGAACCCGACCCAGAGCCGCCGCCCGAACTCGACGAATCCGAGCCGGAGCCAGAAGTATCCGAGCTACCGGGCTTTCCGGACTGCTGGGCGTCCTGCTCCTTCTGCCGCTCGACCTTATTCACCGTTGCCGCCACGCTATTGTTGGACAATCGATCGATGATCTTGGTGTTGGTGAGCACGATGGTTTTGCCATTGGCAAGCGTGACTTCGTTGTCCGGGGCCTCGGCGCCGTCCGCGTCGTCGGCGCCAAACACAATATGCGCGACCACACTTGCCCAAGCATATCCAGTCGTGGTGCCCAGATCACTTTTGACCTCATGCCCCACGCGCGGTTCGCGTGCGGCATGTGCCTGCATCATGGACGGCACGGTCATGCCATAGGCAGAAACGCCAGCTATGACCAGCACCAGCGAGCAAGACAGCAGTGCGTACGCCCGCGGCGCCAAGCCCAGTCGGCGTCGCATGCGCACCGCGGCGCCGCGCTTTGTCTGAGTGCCACCGGGCCGCATGCGTTCTCCTCCAACAAAAACACGCCGCTCGGGAGCGGCGCATTCATTCGAATCCATATTTGAGTGTATCAGCGAACCCAAAAGGTTGCGCAACGAATGAGCAAATTAAGGATGCGAATGGAAGCATCCATGCGATAAGCGGATACAAAGTATCTTTGTTGCACAACAAACTTATAGTCGCACGGGGAAATTATGACTGCCCCGTGCGTCGCCAGGAAAACATACGGCAGGAGCAGGCTCGCCACCTAAATCGTGCGACGGGCCTCAATGGCGCGCCCAAGCGTAAGCTCGTCGGCATACTCCAGGTCGCCGCCCACGGGAAGGCCGCTCGCCAGACGCGACACCTCAACGCCCAGCGGCTTGATAGTGCGGGCCAGGTAGCTCGCCGTGGTCTCGCCCTCGATATTGGGGTTGGTGGCGATGATGACCTCGTGGATGTCCTCGTGGCCCAAGCGTGCCAGCAGCTCACGAATGTGCAACTGCTCGGGACCAATCTTGTCCATGGGACTGATCACGCCGCCCAATACGTGGTAGAGACCGTGGTAGCTGCCCGTGCGCTCAATCGCCTGGACATCGCGCGGCTCGCCCACCACGCAAATGCGAGTGGTATCGCGCATCGAATCCTGGCAGATGGAGCACTCGTCGGCCGTGGCGTAGTTAAAGCAGCGGCTGCAAAAGTGAACCTCCTGCTTAACCTCCAGGATAGCCTCGGCCAGGCGGCGCGCCTCCTCGGCATCGGCCTCGAGCAGGTAATAGGCGATGCGCTGGGCCGACTTGGGACCAATGCCCGGCAGACGGCCCAGCTCATCGAGCAATTTTTGCAGACTATGGTTGGCACTCATATATATGCGTGTCTTAGAACGGCATGCCCGGGATGTTGAGGCCGCCGGTGATGGCGCCCATCTGCTTGTTGGCAAGCTCGTTGACACCGCGGACGGCCTCGTTGACGGCAGCCATGATCATGTCCTGCAGCATATCGACGTCCTCGGGATCGAGGGCATCGGGGTCGATGGTGAGGTTGACGAGCTCCATCTCGCCGTTAACGGTCACCTTGACCATGCCGCCGCCGGCAGAGACGTCGACGGTCTGGGACTTAAGGTTTTCCTGCGCGGCGGCAAGCTGCTCCTGCATCTTGCGAGCCTGCTTCATCATTTGCTGCATGTTCATACCGGCCATGATGGCTCCTTTACGTGCGGCCGCGCGACAAGCTGCAAGGGCAGCCGGAGCGCGACGGGACTTTCAAACTCAAAAATCGTACCACGGCGCGGGGCAAGCAAGCGGGGCGGACACGCTACCTCAGTCGATATACATGTCCTGGAGTGCAAACCGCACCCAAAGATTATGCGAAGTTGAATAATTCGCATCTGCATAATATTGAAAGCTAAATCTTGTAGAGCCGGAATCCGACATTTTCTGCATCCAGCTAGATAACAAAATGCCGAACCGCTGCTCGAGGCGGCGCTCATGATGGCAGGGTATAATTTGATTGTCACAGACAGCAATTTGGAGGTGCCCCCATGAATGCCCCCGACGCGCTCCAAAACATCCGCTCAAAACACCCCGTTGCATATGTGGTTCTCTATCTCTTTGTCGGCTGGGCATTACTGGTTGTCATCACCCATGCTATAGCCTTTGGAGCAGAACTGCTGATAGCCAGCTCGGACCAGCCCGTCGTCAAATGGGAAGCGACCGATGAGTGCACCGACGGAACACGAACCGTTTACTACAACAGCCCGTCCCTCTACCAAGAGTTCAAGGTCAAGATAAAGAACTCCAAGATTGTCGGTGCCGAACCAGGCGCTTTCTTGACAATCGGAGCAACCCTCGACGCCGAGCAAGTCGAGTACACGGACAGCCGCGCGACGTATCGTGTCGACCTCAGCACCCTAGGCCGACCGTCACGCATCTGCCTGCTCGAATGCGAGACACGCGGCACCACGCTACACATGTACGAAATACAGATGCGCCCGGACAAAAGAAAGTGATATATGGCCGAGTCGGAAAAGACTAGGCATAGACTCGTCCGCCTTCGTAAGCAAAACGCAAGATGAGCGGGGCGTTATTACGCACAAAATCATCGAGTTCTTTAAGGTCCGTTTCGCTAAAGCCCTCGTGCGACACCCAATTGAATGCCGGCAAGATGCACTCCGCCGTGTCAAAGCCCCAATCGCGCGGGCGCTCCACAACGACCTTCACCGTGTTGTCCTCACGGACTTCGGAATACGAAACCTGCGTATCGTCCTCGAGGCGGACATATTCCCACACCATAAGCTCGCTCCGTTCCAAGAAGTCTCTTCTTGAGCAGTATACCCGCCAGTACGACTACTCCACCGGTTTGAAGATGGTGGACTGGCCAAAGACGCTGCGGATGAGGGCTTTGGCCTCGTCCTCGGTCTGCGGGATGCTCGGGGCTGCGCCCTGATGGCCAAAGGGACTGCCGGCGCCGGGGTTGGACTCCCAAGGGGCCGCGGGGGCGTCGTCGCCGGCGGGAGCAGGCGTCACGGGCGCGGGGGCCGTGGGAGCCGCAGCCGCAGCTGCGGGCTTGGTTGCGGGCGCTGCCGGCACGTCGAACGGAGGCAGATCGTCCCCGCCCGCATCGGTGGCAAAGCCGGCGACCATGGCGTCGTCGTAGGGCACCTGCTCGGATTCCCACGGTGCAGACGGCCTGGACGGTTGAGCCTTAGGAACGGACGTGCGCTCGGGCGCGCGGGGCGCAGGCTCGGTCGGGAGCTTGCCCGTGGCAGGAGCGCCGGCAGGATTGTCGGAGCGCAGCCAGGGGGCCTTGCCCAGATCGGATGACTTGGGCGCAGGCGCGGCAGCGGGCTTGGGTGCCGGTGCCGGAGCAGCCGGTTTGGCCGCGACGGGCTTAGGCGCCGACGGGGTCGGTGCCGCTATCGGTGCTGTTTTTGGCTGCGTCGCGTTGGCGCTCGAGGATGCAGGGGCCGCCGAGGACACGGGTTGCGGGTCCGCAGATGCCGCAGCCCGTGCAGATGGAGAATGCTCCTCATGTTGAGGAGCCGGCGTGCCACCCCCATCCAGGACATAGTCGACGGTGCGACGACCGAAGACCGCGCTGATTGTCGGCAAGACCACCGACTGCGTATCGGCGCGACCGAGCATCTTGATGGCAAAGGTCGAACCCGCGGGGAACGAGACCGTGAGCTTGGAGCCGTCGTCGGCCGTAGCGCGGGCGTTAAGCAAAAGCCCCGCGTAGGAGGCCTGACGAGCCTTGACGCGTTCGACGACCTCGGCCCATTTGCGCTGGAGCTCACCGGCATCCTCGACCGCGGGGGTCTCGGCGGCGCCGGCGGCAGCAACCTGGGCGGCATTGTTGAGTTGGGGCTTGGGTGCCGGAGCGGCGGCAGGCGCGGGAGCCGTAGCCGGGGCAGCCTGGGGCGCGGGCGCCACAGGCTTGGGAGTCGCCACGGACGCAGGACGAGGCGCAGGCTGGGCCGCCGGAGCGGCGACACCGCGGTCCCAAGGCATGCCGCCCTGTTGCGCGGGCGCAGCGGCGGGGGCAGTGGACGGGGCAGGGGTGGCAGCTCGGGCACCCGAGATCAGCGTCGGCTGTTGTGACGCCACGGGCGCAGCCGTAACAGCTGCAGGCGCAGCGCCGGCAGCAGCCACGCTCGCCGGAACTGCGGCGTTGGCAACCATGGCCTCCAGGCGCGCCACGCGCTCTGCCAGGGCCTCAATGGTCAGATCGGCCTCGGGACGTGCCAGACGCGTACAGGCGATCTCGAGCACCAAGCGCACATCGCTCGCGCCCCTCATCTCCAGCGCAGCATCGTCGAGCACCGTCAGCACGCGGGCCAGGCGGTCGGCCGGATGCTCGCCAAAGACAGCAGCCTCAGCAGCAAGCGCCTCGGCCTGCTCGGCCCCGCCCTCAAACAGCTCGGCACGGGCACCGGCAACGCACGCCACGTACACGTCGCGCACGTGCGCCACCAGGTCGCGCGTCAGCTCCAGCAGGTCATTGCCCTCCTCGACCTGGGCGCGAATGAGTCCATAGAGCTCGGCAACATCGCGCTCGGCAATGGCGCGGGCAAACTCGCCCAGGATCTGGTCCGAAACCTCGCCCAAGAGCGAGCGGGCATCGTCCGCATGCACGGAACCATTGCCAAAAACGCTCAGCTGCTCCAGCGTGGAGAGCGCGTCGCGCATGCCGCCCTTGGCATGGCGCGCCACGATGGCCAGCGCCTCGTCGTCGTAATCGAAGCCCTCCTGCTCACAAACGTAGGACAGGCGATGTTCGATATCCTCGTTGCCAATGCGATGGAAGTCGAAGCGCTGGCAGCGCGAGAGGATGGTCTCCAGAATCTTTTGCGGGTCGGTGGTGCACAGCACAAAGATCACGTGCGCCGGCGGCTCCTCGAGCGTCTTGAGCAGCGCGTTAAACGCCGCCGTCGTGAGCATGTGGACCTCGTCGATGATATAGATCTTGTACTTGCCG
Organism: uncultured Collinsella sp.; assembly: GCA_900546775.1. GTDB lineage: Bacteria > Actinomycetota > Coriobacteriia > Coriobacteriales > Coriobacteriaceae > Collinsella. Next base: position 28,972 of record UREM01000002.1, read on the forward strand.
CGCACCGGGGCAAAGTTGACGGAGTTGATGATCTCCTCGCGCACATTGTCCACGCCCGTGCGGCTTGCGGCATCGAGCTCGTAGACGTCCGGGTGGTTGCCCTCGGCAATGAGCTCGCACTCCTCGCAAGTACCGTCGGGCATGCAGCCGCTTGCACCCTCGGCGCGCGCCGCCTCGGCATTGCGGCACAGCAGCGCCTTGGCAAGGATGCGCGCCATGGTGGTCTTGCCCGTGCCGCGCGGTCCGCAGAACAGGTAGGCGTGGGACAGGCGTCCCTCGGTGATAGCGTGCTCGAGCGTCGAGACGATATGCTGCTGGCCCACCACGGAGTCGAAGGTGAGCGGGCGATACTTTCGGTACAACGATTCCATGGGTGCTCCCCCGGGTATACTGAGACTTGTTGCCGCGACGGCCATGCGGTCGCACGGCATACTGCATTCATAATAACCCGTACGGCGAGCCCGCCGCGATAGGAGTCCAAAGAGCATGGCAGACGCAGAGAGCAACCTCGTTCCCTCCGAAGCAGCCGACCAGGTCGAGGTCGCGCTCGAGGCGCAGGCAGCAGCCGACGACGGCATCCTGTACCTCAACGAGTATCAGTACGAAAACGACCTCGTCACCGACTTTGCGCGCCTGGTCGCCTCGCCCAGGCGCCGTGGCTCCCTGTACGTCGCCGCCGTGATTGCCGCGCTCATCGGCATCGGCATGCTGGTGGCCGGCGGCAGCTGGATCAAGTTCGGCGTCGTGCTGATCGTGTTCGGCGCCTTTTTGGCCTGGTGGAGCAAGAACCTGCACCACACGCTCGCCCGCGATTTTATCGATGCCGTCGAGGCCGACGAGTCCATGGGTGGCCGCTATCGCCGCGTCGCCGCCAACGAGGACGGCCTGATGGTCTGGGGCAAGAGCGGCAAGTCGCAGTTCTTCCCGTTTGACAAGCTCGACCACGTACTCGACGGCGAGCGCATCTTTGTGGCCATGTTCGCCGACCAGGGCGTGACGATCCCCAAGGACACCTTCGTCCGTGGCGATGCCGAGCAGTTCGGTCCCTTCCTCAAGGCCCGCATCAACAAAAAACTCCGCATCGAGACCAAGAAGAAGAAAATGAAGGCCGAGAAGGCCGCCGCCGAGGCCAAGCAGGGCGACAAGCCCCAGGAGACCAAGGGCAAGCAGCGCAAGCAGAAGAAGAACAAGAAGAAGCACTAAGGCCAAGCCAGACAGGCAGCCTCACATCCCGTTATCCTCGCCATCCGCCCGAGCGTGCTACACTAGCAGCATCTATGCCACCGCGAACGGCTCGGCTCCGCGCCCGCCACTCGCAAACGAACTTTAAACGCACGAGGGTTGGCCATGCCGCTTTTCTCGCAACATACCGCCCGGTTCTCGCCGGACGTTCCTTTGGAGGGCACCAGCTCTCGCGAGCTGCTCAAGCGGTACCAGCCGCTCGAGACACTTGCGACCGGCGGTTTTGGCTCCATCGAGATTTGCCGCGACACGCACCTGCGCCGCCGCGTCGCCATTAAGCGCATCCCCCTTATCAACGGCGCCGGCATGCCCGCCAGCGACATCATGGATGTCCTGCGCGAGGCGCACACTGCCGCCATGCTTCAACATCCCAATATCGTGCAGGTCATCGACTTTACGCATGACACCGCCTATGCCTACCTGGTCATGGAGTATGTCGACGGTATGTCGCTGGCCGAGTTTTTGCATCGCGTGGACGGCCACTCGCTCACCTTTGACGAGGCCGCGGCCATTGCCGATGCCCTGGGCCAGGCGCTCACCTTCGCCCATAGCAATGGCGTACTCCACCTGGACATTAAGCCCGCCAACGTGCTCATCGACCACTCGGGCAATGTAAAGCTCACCGACTTTGGCATGGCGCGACTGTCGTCCGCCGGTGGCTTTGGCGGCTCGCGCGGCGGCACCATCGGCTACATGCCGCCCGAACAGCTCGATATCGAGACCGGCACGGTCGACGAACGCGCCGATGTCTTTGCCCTTGCCTGCGTTATCTATGAGGGCTTGTGCGGCAGCGCTCCCTTTATGGCGGCCACGCCCGCCGACTCGCTCGACCGCATCATCGGCGGCGCCACCTATCCCAGCGAGCTGATACCACACTTTCCCCCGGGAGCCGAGGCCGCGCTCATGAGCGCGCTCTCCCCCATGCCGCAGGACCGCCCCAACAGCATCGAGGCATTTTGCGACCAACTCCTTGCCGGTCTGGGCAGCGTGCGCGAGGGCCGTCGCAGTCTGGAGCAAATGGTTGGCGAGCTTTCGGATGACGAGCAGGAGCTCGACGATATCGAGCCGTCGTACTACGAGGACGACGCCATCGAGGTCGACCCCGCGCTCGGCTGGGCGGGCACGCGCTGGAGCCATGCGCGCGACTACACCATGCACGCTATCTCGGCGCTAACGTGCGGCGCCTTTAGCTTTTTGCTGATGCAAACGGCCGGGGTCGCGGCGCTTCCCGGCCTGGTCATTGCGGCTATCGCGATCGGAGCGGCGGCTGGCCTGGCCCCCCAGATCGGCTCGGCCATCTCGGCTGTGGGCTTTTTGGTGCTCATGGCCAACGCCACCATGCAGGCGCAGGGCATCCTGTCGATGTTGCCCGTCGCGGTGATCTTTGCCGCCGCCATGTCCGGTTGGTGGATCGCCTGGGGTCGCACCGAGGCTGCCGCGAGCGCCGCGCTCACCTGTGCACTCGCGCTTGGCTGTCTGACTGGCAATACCTTCCTGGCAGCTGGGGTCGCCGCCGGCGTCGCGTCATTTTGGCTCGGCCCGGCAAGCGCCGCCGCGGCAACGGGCATGGGCGTGCTTTTTGCCCGTCTGGCGACGGTCGCGCTTTCAGCCGGAGGCGTGCTGGGGCTCGGTAACGTTGCCGCAGCGCTGGAAGACCCGCTCCTTTGGGCTGCCTTTGTGCTGGTCGCGACAACTGCCGCAGCGTCATCTGCGCTGCTCAATGCCCATGCCAAGCGTGCCGACCAGGGCTCAAACCTTGCCGCAATCGCCGCCATCGCCGTCACCGGCATCGGCTGCGCAGCGGCATCCTGTCTTGCACACCATATGGAAATTGCCAGCCTTGCAGCCGCGGTCGCCGCCAAGGCGGCGGTTGCGGGAACCCTATCCTCTATAATCGTTGGGATATGCCTATATTTGCTCGGATACCAAAGAACCTATACGGAGAGTGATCTTTCGTGAACTTCCTGAACATCTTCGAGGACCACGTGGCCGGCATCTTCGGTGCCACCCGTGCCCCGTTCTCCTTTAAGAAGCTTGCCAAGCAGGCCGCTCGCGACATGGAGGATCAGACTCTGGTGATCAACGGCGTCAACACGGCGCCGGCACTCTATACCATCCTGATCGCCGCCGACGACGATCCCATGCTCGCCCCGTTCTACCCCGAGCTTTCGCGCGAGGTCCGCGAGTTTGTGAAAGCGCAGGCCGAAAAGCGCCGCTATGTCTTTGTCGGCGAGCCCCTCGTGCGCTTTATGATCGATCCGCAGCTGCGCGCCGGCAAGTTCTCGGTCTTTGCCGAGAACGTCGATGCCCCCACGCTCGGCCGCCTGTACGAAGAAGAGCGCGCCTATCAAAACGGCCTGGGCCAGAACAACTCCGCGGCAAGCCGTGCCGCCAGCGCCCCGCGCGCCGGCCAGCAGCAGTTTGCTGCCCCGCAGCAGCAGCGCCCCGCTGCCATGCCCCAGCAGCAGCCGACGCCTCGCGCCGCCGCTCCCGACCCGCTTGCCGTGGCAGACCCCTTCGCGCCTAGCGTCCCCGACCCCGCCGCCGCACCCATCCCGGTGCCGCAGACCGTCTCGCGCGACGCGCTTGCCGGCATGGGCGGAGCCGCCGCGACCGGTGCCGCCGTGGGCCTAGGCGCCGCAGCCGGCATCGCCTCCAACATGGCGAGCACTCGCGCCCCGCAGCGCCCGCTCGCCCAGCTCGTCGACGTCGTGAGCGGCGAGAGCCATAGCATCACCTCCGCACAGGTAACCATCGGTCGCGAGCGCTCAGTTTCCGACATTGCCCTGCGCGACCCCAACGTGTCGCGCCGCCACGCCCAGCTCACCTTTACGGGCTCGGATTGGTCGATCGAGGACCTCAATTCCACCAACGGCACACTCGTCAACAACCGCCGCATTACGCGCTGCCCGCTGCGCAACGGCGATCTGCTGACGTTTGGCCTGAGCACCTTTGAATTTAGGGGATAGTCGCTTATGAACATCGATATCGTCCTTTTTGCAGGCCGCATCGTCCTGGTCGCCCTGCTCTATATCTTCCTGTTCGCCGTCATGAAGACCGGCGTGGGGCTTGTGCGCGGACAGCGCCGCGACTCGGCTATCTGGACGATCGATGTGGACAAGGGTCCGCGCGGTATCCGCGGCATCCACGTAGACATGCTCGGCCCCGTCATCGTCGGTCGCTCGCCGTCTTCGGACATCTGCATCAACGAACCATTCGTCTCGGCCTCGCATGCGCGCTTTTCGCTGCAGGGCCCGGCGCTCATCATCGAGGACCTCAACTCGCTTAACGGCACGCTCGTCAACGGCCGCCAGCTTGTGGAGCCCGCAACGCTGCGCGAGGGCGACGAAGTCCAGATTGGCGATGTGGTCATGAAGGTGAACCGTCGATGATCGACGAGGAGAACAAGTCCGCGACTATGACCGAGGCACCGGCTGCCGCCACAGCTGCGCCGGCCCACGCCGCTCCGGCGGGCTCCGCACCCGTGGAACCCGAGGACACCGTGTTCTCCCTGCCTCTTTCGCATGTAACGCATGATATTTCGGATCTCGCCGATAACGAGGACGAAGAGGATGCCGTAGCGGCGCCCATCGGCGCACATGCTGCGGACCAGCCCACAGCGCCCGAAGCAACCTCGGCGCCGGCTCACTTTGCAGAGCCCGTCGCCGCGGCAATCAACGAGAGCGCTGCGGTGTTTGCGGCACCCGAGCCCGCCGCGCCGGCGTTTCCCATAGCCCCGGCATCCGAGGTTGCGCCCGCGTCTACGCCGGCGCCCGAGGCGGGGCCATCCCCCGAGGACGGCCCTGCACCCACGGCCCCGCAGCCTGCGCCCGCAAGCGAGTCCGATGCCGTGACCGAGCCCGCCGCCCAGTCGCAAAGCACGCCCGCGCCGTCGCACTTTGCGACGCCCGAGCCTATAGACGTCAGCCCGCAAGACGACGAGTCGACCGCCTGCGCGTCCGAAGAGCCCGGCTCCCCGGACACCGACGATTCCGAATCAAACGCCGAGACCGACACCGTCTCTCCCGGTGACACAGCCGAGATCGACGTTGCCGCCGTTGAGGCCAAGCTCAAAGACCCCGGCTCGACCATGAGCTTTGAGCCCCTGACCGAGGAGCGCATCGAGACCGACTCGACCTATGATGCCGGCACCACCACGCAACTCATGTGGGGCGCCCGCTCCGACGTTGGCTGTGTGCGCCCGCACAATGAGGATTCCTACCTGGTGCAGTCGCCGCTCTTTTGCGTATGCGACGGCATGGGTGGTCACGCCGCCGGCGAGGTAGCCTCTTCCATCGCCGTCGAGACTATTGCCAAGACGGCCCCGCAGTCCGCCGACGCAGCACGCCTGGCCGCAGCCGTCGAGGCAGCCAACGCCGCCGTAATCGAGGCGGCCCTGAACGGCCTGGGCAAGCCTGGCATGGGCTGCACAGCCACTTGCGCCTATATCGAAAACGACACGCTCGCCATCGCCCACGTGGGTGACTCTCGCGCCTACCTCCTCCACGAGGGCACGCTCATCCGCGTGACCCGCGACCACTCCTACGTGGAGGAGCTCGTGGACGCCGGCGAGATTACGGCAGACGAGGCTCGCGTCCACCCCAACCGCTCGGTCATCACCCGTGCGCTGGGCTCGGACCCCGCCATGTATGCCGACCACTTCACTCTGCATATCGAGGAAGGCGACCGCCTGATCCTGTGCTCCGACGGCCTTTCGAGCATGATTCCCGATAGCGATATCGAGAACATCGCCACGCAGTCCTCAACCGCGCAAATCTGCGTCGACAATCTAGTGGACGCGGCGCTTGCCGCCGGCGGCCACGACAACGTGACCGTAGTAGTCGTTGACCTGGTTGACGATGGCGTTATGCGCGAGGCGCAGCGCGTGCGTCGCCGCAACATTACTATCGCCGCCATCCTGGCCCTCGTCTTTGTGCTGGCAGCTGGCATCTGGGCCTACACGGGTGTCACCGGCTCGTACTACCTGGGTACCTACCAGGGCAATGTCGCCGTCTGGCGCGGCCTGCCCGGCAAGCCGCTCGGACTCAAGCTCCACTGGCTCGAGAGCGAAACCAGCATTAAGCTGTCCGACCTGCCCGAAGACACGCAAAACCGCCTCAAGGCGGGCATTCCGCAAACAAGTGTCGACGATGCGCAGGACACGATATCCAAGTACCGCCACCAGATCGACGAGGAGCAGACCCGCCAGGTGATCGACGCGCAAACGATTCGCGACAACACCAATCAGGGATCGACCTCCGAATCAGATTCCGAGAAAACCGCCGAACAGTCCGCCGAGGCCGAAGCCTCCGATAAGAATTAGAAAGGGAGTGCCGCTTATGAGTCGCCGCAACACCGAGCTGCTCTTGCTCATCGCCTCGGCGTTCCCCGTCATCCTGCTGTATGCGATGTACGTGCTCACCGCGGGCGCTGCCATCTCCTTTGAGACGCTCGCCGTACCGATCGGCCTCTTTGCCGCCTTTGCCGCGGCCCACATTGCCGTGCGCATCTTGGCGCCCGGTGCCGACCCCGCCATCCTGCCCATTGTCTTTGTGCTTTCGGGCATCGGCATCACGTTCGTGACGCGTCTCGCCCCCGCTCTCGCCATCTCACAGCTCATCATCCTGTTTGTCTCGGTGGCCCTGATGGTGGGAACGCTCGCGTTGGTTAAGAACCTCGACGTAGTCATGCGCTACAAGTACACCTTTGGCATTATCGGCATCATTCTGTTGATGCTGCCTATCTTTATCGGCACCACGATCTCGGGCTCCAAGCTGTGGATTCGCATCGCGGGCTTTACCATCCAGCCCGGCGAGTTCGCCAAGGTCTTTATCGTGCTGTTCCTGGCCGGGTACCTGGCCGAGAACCGCGAGCTGCTCTCCATCTCCAACCGCAAGATCCTGGGCTTTAAGATCCCTCGCCTGCGACTGCTGCTGCCGCTGTTTGCCGTGTGGGGTGTGTGCCTGCTCGTCGTCGTCTTCGAACGCGATCTGGGTTCGGCCGTGCTGTTCTACACCATCTTCTTGCTGATGCTCTACGTTGCCACGGGACGATTCTCGTATGTCGTTATCGGCCTTGCGCTCTTAGCCGTTGGAGCCGTGGGCGCCTACAAGTTCCTGTCTCACGTTCAGGTGCGTTTCCAGGTTTGGGTCGATCCGTTTAAGGACGCCCAGGGCCAGGGCTACCAGATCGTCCAGTCGCTCTTCTCGCTTGCCGATGGCGGTCTGGTCGGTGTTGGTATCGGCAACGGCATGGCCAACAACATCCCTGTCGTCGAGTCCGACTTTATCTTCTCGGCCATCGGCGAGGAGATGGGCCTTTTGGGCGGCGGCGCCGTGCTCATCCTGTTTATGCTCTTTGCCGTTCGCGGCCTCACCACGGCTGCCCGCGCTAAATCCGACCTCGCCGCCTTTAGTGCCACGGGCCTTACGGCCGCCATCAGCTTCCAGGCCTTTTTAATCGTGGGCGGCGTTACCCGCCTGATCCCGCTGACCGGCGTCACCCTACCCTTTATGAGCCAGGGCGGTTCCTCGCTGCTGGCAAGCTTTATCATCGTCGCGCTCCTGCTGCGCGCCGGTGACGAAGCGACCGGACGCGAGGCCGAGCTTACTGGCACCGGCACCATGACCGCCATCACCGATGATCAGGTCGCATCCGCCGCCGCCCCGACGGGCACGCGCTTTGCCACCTCGTCTTCCTACGGCAGCGGCAGCCATTCCGTCGGCTCGCGCATGCGCCGTCGCCTGCTCGACACGCCTGAATCCGGTGTGCTCGGCCGTGTTGCGCTCGCCAACCGTCTAACCCGTGCGGTGCTCGCCTTTACGGCGCTGTTCGCCATCCTTATCGGCAACCTCACCTATGTCCAGGTCATCAAGGCCAAGGACTATCAGGACATGCCGACCAACAACCACACCATCGCCCGCTCCAAGTACATCCAGCGCGGTTCCATCATCACGTCCGACGGCGTGACGCTGGCCGAGTCGCTGCAGCAGGAGGACGGCACCTACGTACGCTCCTACCCCAACGGTAACCTGGCAGCGCACGTGGTTGGCTACGTGAGCCAGCAGTATGGCACCACCGCCATCGAGAGCGTCATGAACGACACGCTCACCGGTTCTAAGGACTACTCCAGCTGGAACAACGCCATCGCGTCGCTCGCGGGCCAGACCCAGCCGGGCAACACCGCCAAGCTCACCATCGACTCGCGCATCCAGACGGCGGCCGAGCAGGCACTCAAGGGCTTTAAGGGCGCTGTAGTGGTCATCGACCCGCGTACCGGCGCGGTGCTCGCATGTGCCAGCTCGCCCACCTACGACAACACCAACATCGACGCCCTACTGCAGGCTGGCGGCGGCGAGGACGGCTCTATGTACAATCGCGCCATGGACGCGCTGTACACGCCGGGCTCCACGTTTAAGGTCGTTACGCTTTCCGCGGCACTCGAGACCGGCACCGCCAGCCTTACCAGCACCTACCAGGCGCCCGGCTCCATGGACATCGGCAACGCACCGGTCACCAACTATGCCAACGAGAGCTACGGCACCATCAGCCTGCAGCAGGCCTTTGCCGTGTCCTCCAACGTCGTCTTTGGCCAGGTGGCAAACGAAGTTGGCGCAAACACGCTCGTGCAGTTTGCCAACGCCTTTGGCTACGGCCAAAAGCTCGGCCAGGACCTGACCTCCGCGGCCTCCATCATGGCAGACCCGTCGCTCATGACCGAGTGGGAGACCGCTTGGGCCGGCGCCGGCCAGCCTGTCGGCATGGACCACACGCCCGGCCCGCAGACCACCGTCATGCAAAACGCCGTGATTGCCGCCGCCATCGCTAACAGTGGCGTGGTCATGGACCCGTACTTTGTAGCCCAGGTACTCGCCCCGGACGGAACTGTGGTCAAGACCACGCAGTCCCGCTCGCTGGGTCAGGCCGTCAGCTCCGCCACGGCCGACCAGGTCAAGCAGGCCATGCTCGCCGTCGTCCAGTCCGGTACCGGCACCGATGCCCAGGTCCCCGGCGTCAAGGTCGCCGGCAAGACCGGCTCGGCCGAGACCGGCGGCACCAACGTCAACTCGATGTTCGTTGGCTTTGCACCTTACGATTCACCCACGGTCGCCATCTCGGTGGCCTTGGAGGATTACGACAAACACGACGTCAAGGCGGCCAAGATTGCCGGCATCGTCCTGACCGCGGCGCTCGCCGCACAGGGAGCGTGATGCCCATGATTGAATCGGACACCCGAGGCGCGCCGCGGCCGAAGAGTTAGCGGCAACGCGCCACACGGCCCCAGCGGCCACATCGTAGGTACTACACACATCGTTGAGCGAATAGTTATGTTAGGAGCAGGAATGGAACAGAGGGTCCTCGGGGGAAGATACCTCCTCAAGGATAAGGTGGGGACAGGCGGCATGGCGACCGTCTACCGTGCACAGGACCAGGTCCTCGACCGCACGGTTGCCGTCAAGATCATGCTGCCGCAGTATGCTGGCGACGCAACCTTCGCCGCACGCTTTAAGCAGGAGGCCCAGGCAGCAGCCGGTCTCTCCTCCCCCTATATCGTGGGCGTCTACGATTGGGGCAAGGACGGCGACACCTATTACATCGTCATGGAGTACCTGCGCGGCACCGACCTTAAGAGCGGCATCAAGAGCCACGGCGCCCTCGACCCCAAGAAGGTCGCCCAGATCGGCTCGCAGATCAGCTCCGCGCTTTCGGTCGCCCACAAGCACGAGATCATCCACCGCGACATCAAGCCGCAGAACATCATGGTGCTGCCCGACGGCAACATCAAGGTGATGGACTTTGGCATCGCGCGCGCCAAGAACAGCCACCTCACGCAAGACAACAACGTGCTGGGAACCGCCCACTACGTCAGTCCCGAGCAGACCCGTGGTCAGGACCTCGGCCCCACCTCGGATATCTACTCGCTGGGCGTCGTGATGTACGAGTGCGCCACCGGCCGCGTGCCCTTTGACGGTGATGACGCCATCTCGGTCGCACTCAAGCAGGTCAACGAGCTGCCTATTCCGCCGAGCCAGATCAACTCCGGTGTCGACGCCGACCTTGAGCGCATCATCCTCAAGTGCATGGAGAAGGACCCGGCAAACCGCTTCCAGACCGCCGACGAGCTGCGTCAGGTGCTCAACAGCTACCTGTCGGGCCGTGCCGTCAACATCTCGGAGCCCACGCGCATCATCGGTGCACCCGGTGAGCTGGGCGCCACCAAGACTCGCGAGCTTTCCGATCAGACGCGCGCCATGGTACGTCCCGTCTCGGGCGTGAGCGGCCAGAATACCGCCCGTAGCTCGGTTTCGGGCTCCACCGGCTCCTACGAGGTCGAAAAGCCCAAATCCAACAAGAACAAGATCATCGCCGCCGTGGTGGCAGCCGTTGCCGTCATCGGTATCGTGGTGGCCTTTGCCACAGGACTCTTTGGCGGCGAGCAGGTCACCGTGCCCGATGTGCTGGGCAAGGACCAGCAGACTGCCGTCGAGCAGATCAAGGAAGCCGGCCTCGAGGTCGGCACCATCGACCAAAGCTACAACGACGATATCGACGAGGGCAAGGTCGCCGAGCAGACGCCCAACGGCAAAACCAAGAAGGCCAAGGGCACCAAGGTGAACCTGGTAATCTCCAAGGGCCCCAAGCCCTCCGAGAAGGTTGAGGTTCCCCGGCTTGTCGGCCTGACCAAGGACCAGGCAGAAGCCGCGCTGGCAAGCGTTGGCCTGAAGGGCAACGCCTCCGAGGAGGCCAACGAGGCCGATGAGGGCCAGGTCTTTGAGCAGGGCACCGAACCCGGTAAGGAAGTCGAGAAGGGCACGACCATCTCGTACAAGGTCTCCAGCGGTCCTGACACCACCTCCGTCCCCGATCTGACCGACATGACCGAGGCCCAGGCGCGCAACGCCCTCGATATGGCAGGCTTTGGCGTCGACGTGAGCTACCAGGAGAACGATTCGGTTACCGAGGGCACCGTGATTAGCTGGAACCCCAGCGGCAAGCAGAAGCCTGGCGCCACGATTACCGTCGTCATTGCCAAGAAGTCCGGCAAAGCCAGCGTTCCGGGCAACCTGTACGGCAAGAGCATCTCCGCCGCCGTTACCGCGCTCAACAACGCCGGGTTCTACAACATCGCATTCTGCGATCAGAACGGTAACCCCGTGAGCGGCAACGAAAACGCCACCGTTACGGGCGTCTCCCCCACCGGCAAGCAGTCTACCGACAGCACGATTACGCTGACGGTCGCACTTTCTGGCTCGGGTTCGGGTTCGGGCTCGGGCACGGGCGACGATTCCGGTACGGTCAACTAGTCGCCACCCCACCGCCCATTACGGCTCTCGCCGCAAACATATTCACTCACAGGCGCCCGCTTGCTCCCCCAGCAAGCGGGCGCTTCGTTTTTGACATGGCATGAACCAGAAGAGCCCGGCACCGTGGCGGTGTACCGGGCTCGATCAATCTCTGGTGCCCCCGGGCGAATTCAACCCCCCCAGCGGGAAATTGGTGACGCGGGTGTCGACGGCTCGAACCCTGCCCTTAGACCAGAAGAGCCCGGCACCGTGGTGGTACCGGGCTCGACAAATCTCTGGTGCCCCCGGGCGGATTCGAACCGTCGACACCCGCTTTAGGAGAGCGGTGCTCTATCCCCTGAGCTACGGAGGCATGTTGTATTAGTGTAGCAGATTTACGCCGCTGTAATGCAGCGTATACCCACTCTTCGAAGTTGCGGTGGAACAGCCCTCCGGAAAGTACGTCCCACTATCCAGGCAAATTCTGGGTCAGACTTTCCCCATGAGACCTCGCTGGGAAACTGTGACCCAGAATTTCGGCTCGAAACGGGACACGGTTTCCCAAACGACCCCGTTCCGGAAACTACATCCCGGAATCGACGCTCGAACTGGGATGCACTTTCCCGATCGAGCCACATGGGAGACTGCGCCCCACTTTGAGGGGGCGCTCTTTAATGACTACTTGCCTTTGTGGAAAAGGTTTTTGATAACGGAGGGGATGCTCTTGGCGCCCTTGGCCGTCACATCGATAAAGTCGGGCGAACGCACGAGCTTATCCTCGTCGACGTACTTACGGACCGCGCGAAGCGTCTCTTTGTCATCGCGCGTCGAAAACGTAAAGTGACCATTGTCCTTGGTGAAGATCGCAAAACGCGTAATCTTCTTGGTGCCGCGCAAAACCTCGGCGGCAATATAGTCGACCTCATCCCACGGGATCTGAATAAAATCCTCGGGATTGCGCTCGTTATAGTACTCAAACGCCTTATTGCCCACCATTACGTTACCGTGACTGGTAAGCCCCATCAGGCAGGTTGCCGGCGTTGCCAGATCGACCGTGCTGTTCTGAGATTGCGCCATACGCGCCTCGCCCTCCAAATAAAACAATCGGACCGCATCCAGTGTACCCACCGGGTGCGGTCCGTTTCAATGGCTCAAAAGCCCTTGCCTAGCAATTCTCGGTCTTAAGCCGAAACGTGCTTACATGAAGCCGCAGACGCGACCGATGATGCCGATGGCGAAGAGAGCCAGGATGATGACGATCGGGCTGACCTTCTTCTTGAGGAGCTTGCAGACCAGCAGGGTCAGGCACACGGCGGCAAGGCCGGGGATGAGCTGATCGAGGTTAGCCTGAAGCGTGGTGACCTTCACCTGATCAAGGGCGTTAGCACCGATGGAGTTATACATCGTCAGTGCTTCCTTGACACCCTCAGAACCGGAGGGCAGATTAGCCCAGTCGATAAAGGCGCCAGCAGACTGCGTGACCTTGGAGACGACCGGGGTGAAGGAGATGGACACCCAGCGCTCGACCAGGGCGCCGATGATGAACATACCCAGGATGGAAGCGCCCTCGGTGACCTTGCCCATCAGACCGCCGGAGAGGTCCTTGGCGATGGAGGAGCCGACCTTGTAGCCAAACTCTTGCGTGTACCACAGGAAGGCGTAACGGATGATGTTCCACGCGAAGAAGAACAGCAGCGGACCGGCGATGCTGCCGGACAGGGCCAAGGAAGCGCCCAGAGCGCCCAGAATCGGGCGAAGGGTGAACCAGAAGGCGGGGTCGCCGACGCCGGCGAGCGGGCCCATCATACCGACCTTGACGCCCTGAATGGCGACGTCGTCAATCGGAGCACCGTTGGCGCGCTCCTCCTCGAGAGCGAGGGTAACGCCAATGACGGGGGCGGAAACATAAGGGTGGGTGTTATAGAACTCCAGGTGGCGCTTAAGAGCGGCAATCTGGTCATCCTTGCTGGTGTAGAGCTTCTTGATCGCAGGGATCATTGCGAAGCACCAGCCGCCGTTCTGCATACGCTCGTAGTTCCACGAGCCCTGAAGGAACTGATGACGGAAGCAAACCTTCTTACGGTCAGCCTTGGTGAGCTGAATCTTGTTCTCTGCCATATGTATCACTCCCCTCCTACTCGTAATCGTTCAGAATGTCGCCGAGCGGGTCACCGGAGCCACCGCCCATGCCGCCACCCTGCTTGGCCAGATCCTTAAGGCCAAGGTAGATGAGGGCAAGGGAGATGCCGATGAGGCCAAGGGCGATCAGCGTGAGCTGAGGGATGGCAGCAAGGACAAAGCCGAGGATGAAGAACGGCCAGGTCTCCTTGGTGGCCATCATGTTGATGACCATGGCGTAACCGACGGAAGCGACCATGCCGCCGCCGACAGCCATGCCGCCGGACAGCCAATCGGGCATAGCGTTAAGCGCGTTGGTAACAGCCTCGGCCGGGATGATGCACAGAAGTACTGCCGGGATGGCGATACGAACACCCTGCATGAGGATGCCGGCGTACTGCCAACGCTCGATGCCGGCGAAGTCGCCCTTCTCGGCGCAGGCGTCCATGCCGTGAACCATAGCGGTAGCCAGGGTACGGCAGATCATGGTCAGGAACAGACCAGCGACCGACAGCGGGACGGCGACGGCGATGGCGGCGGTAACGGCCTTGGCCGAATCGGTGGCGCCACCGTTGAGGGCGAGCACCATGATGATCGAAGAAGCGACCGAGGCCAGAGCGGCGTCAGGCGCGACGGCGGCGCCGACGTTAGCCCAGCCAAGGGCCATCATCTGGAGCGAACCGCCCAGGAGGATGCCCTCCTGAAGGTGACCGGTTACGAGACCGATAAGCGTGCATGCCACGAGCGGCTGATGGAACTGGAACTCATCCAGAATGCCTTCCATACCGGCAAGCAACGCGACAATCGCAACAAGCAGAATAGTGATTGCAGACATGTATCGGACCCTCCTTTACTATGCTTGAGCGGCCAGTTCGGCCTTTGCTTTCTTCAACATGGCGTCGAGATCCTCGGAGGAATCCGAAGGAACCTTGCGGACCTCGAACTTGACGCCCTTGGCCTTGAGAGCCTCGATGGTCTTGACATCGTCATCGCCCATAGCGACAGCGTTGGTGACGACGACCTTGCCCTTGGAGTGGGCCATGGAACCGATGTTGGCTTCCTTGATGTCGACGCCGGCCTCGATGGCCCTGAGCAGATCCTGCGGGTTCTCGAAAAGCAGCATGGCCTTGGTGTCACCAAAGCGCGTGTCCTTGACGACCTCGGCCATCTTCTTGATGGGCACGACGTTGGCATGAACTCCCGGAGGGGCAGCCTGCTCGATCATGGTCTTGCGGAGCTCATCGTGAGCAACGCCGTCGGAAACCACGATGATGCGGTTGGGGTTGATCTGCTTGGTCCACGTGGTGGCCACCTGACCATGAAGCAGACGGGTGTCGATACGGACGTGGGCGATCTTGATGTGCCCGTCGCCGATGACCGTTCCCGGAGGGATGGCGCCTGCAGGAGCAGCGGCGGCCGCAGCCGGCTTCTTCTCCTCGGGCTCCAGAGACTCGGGCTTGACGCGCACGCCGGCCTTAGCCTCAGTCACGAGATGTTTTGCGATCGCATGTGCAGTGTTCTTTGCGTCAAAGCGCTGCGAATATGCCTCGATGAGCATAGGCAGGTTGACACCGGTGACGATAGCCCAGGAATCATGGCCCTCGATGAGACCGCTGATCTGGTTGAAGGGCGTGCCGCCCCACAGATCAACGAGGAAGAGCACCTGCTCCTGGTCCTCGAAGGAAGCGACTGCTTCCTCGACCTTGGCACGGAAGTCGTCGGGGCCCATGCTCGGCTCGAGCGAGACCACGGCTACAGACGGCTGATCGCCAAAGACCATCGAGCCCGTCTGCTTGATTCCAGCCGCCAAGTCACCATGGCTAGCAAGAACAATACTTACCATCACATAACCTCCTTTTTGTCTACGTATTTCCTACACGACAATAATGGAGTATACCTGTTCGCCTTGTGGATTTATAGCTAAATTCGCAAACGGTTGCATTATTTGTTTAAACGTCTAAGTTTGTTACAAATTGATTACGTTGCTGATTTACAGCTCATTGCCTACTAAAACGTGATTTCCCAATTACTTCCACAGATATATACAGACACGCTGTTCATTAACGCCGCTTTTAGGTTAATCCCAATGCGCCTGCGTGCCGCTATTTTGTTTAAACAGACATAACTTGACTAATTGTATAACTTATGCTCTAGCGCAAGTAGTCGTTGGGGACGTTCTTAAACGACTAGTCAAACAAGAACGTCCCCAACGACTAGGGGCTAGACGATGTGGAGAGGGTTAGCGGCGTCGACGGCGTCGGGGGCGTCAGAGGGGCCGTCGGGGGCAGCGTCTGCCGGGTCCTCGTCGGGGGTCTCGATCTGCTTGATCATGACCTCTTGGCCCTGGAGCAAATAGGTATCGCCACTGCCGCAATGGGGGCAGGTCTTGCCGTGCTCGACTGTCGCATAGTCGCGGCCGCACGCCTCGCAATGCGTCACGGCCTCGACGGGCTCCACGATAAGCTCCGCGCCCTGCGTGATGGACTTTTTATCTGCCGCCCAGCGCCAAGCGTCGAGCAGCAAGTCGGGAACGACGCCCGAGACCTCGCCCAGCAGCAGCGTGACGCTCGAAACGCGACGCACGCCATTGGCGCGCGCCACGTTCTCAACATCGCGAATAATGTGATAAACGATTCCCAATTCATGCAAGGTAGAAACCTTTCAACAACGGTTGATGCGATGCAAACTCAAAGCAAGGGGACGGCGAAATCTAGTCTGCGCCGTCCCCTTACCCGCCATGGTTACCTATTTACGACCGAACTTGATTTTGATTGCACGCTTTAAAGCATACTTGCCAAGGCTCGGGAGCTTTTGCTCGTATTTGACCATCGTGGAGCACTCGGGGCGATCGCGATCCAGATGGATGGCATCGAACGCGCACTTGGTGGTGCACAGGCCGCAGCCGATGCACTTGTTGGGGTCGACGATTGAGGCACCGCAGCCAAGGCAACGGGCGGTCTCGGCGCGCACCTGCTCTTCGGTAAAGGTCTCGACGTACTCGCTGAAGGGCGCGGCCTTCTCGCGCTCGTGGTCCACGTGGGCAACCTCACGGCTCGCGTTGTCATAGCTCTCGATCACGACATCGTCGCGGTCGAGCGCGGCGTAGCGGCGCTGGTTGCGGCCGATGGTGAGCGTGGAGCCCGGCTGCACAAAGCGGTGGATGGACACCGCAGCCTCGTGACCGGCGGCGATAGCGTCGATGGCGAAGCTGGGACCGGTGTAGACGTCACCACCCACAAAGATGTCGGGTTCGGCGGTCTGGTAGGTCTGGGGATCGGCAAGGGCACCCTGACCACGGCCAAGCTCCACCTTGGAGCCAGCCAGCAGGTCGCCCCACACGATGGACTGGCCGATGGACATGACGACACGGTCAGCATCGACACGGCGTAGATCGTTCTCGTCGTACTCGGGCGCAAAACGGCCTTCGTCGTCAAAGACACGCGTGCAGCGCTTGAAGGTGATACCGCACACACGACCGGCCTCGTCCAGGTGGACCTCCTTGGGACCCCAACCGCAGCTGATGTGCGCGCCGTCCTCGATGGCCTCGCGACGCTCTTCCTCGCTGGCGGGCATCTGTGCCTCGCTCTCCAGGCAGAACATCTCAACGTGCTCGGAACCCAGACGGCAGGCGTTGCGGGCAACGTCGATGGCCACGTTGCCGCCGCCCACCACGATGGTGCGGCCGGGCAGCGCGTCAATCTTGCCGCTGTTGACCTCGCGCAAAAAGTCGACGGCCACGGTCACACCCTCGGCGTCCTCGCCCGGAATGTCGGCAAGGCGGCCGCCCTGGCAGCCAATAGCCACGTAGAAGGCCTTAAAACCCTGCGTGCGCAGCTCATCGAGCGTCACGTCACGGCCGACTTCCACGCCATAGCGGAACTCGGCACCCATCAGGCGAATGATCTCGACCTCGGCCTCGATAACATCCTTCTGCAGCTTAAAGCTGGGAATGCCGTAGGTGAGCATGCCACCCGGGCGCTCGTTTTTCTCGAACACGACGGGCTTGTAGCCCTTCTCGGCAAGATAGAAAGCGCAGGACAGACCGGCCGGGCCGGCACCGATGATGGCAATCTTCTGGTCGAAGCCGCCAGCGCGCGTCGGCGTCACCACGGGCGGGACGTAGCGGGTCGCAGCGTCCAGATCGCGCTGGGCGATAAACTTCTTGACTTCGTCGATAGCCACGGCGGCGTCCACACGACCGCGGGTGCAGGCATCCTCACAGCGGCGGTTGCACACACGGCCGCAGATAGCGGGCAGCGGGTTCTCGCGCTTGATGAGTGCCAGTGCCTCGTCATAGCGGCCCTGCGCCGCGAGCTTCAGATAGCCCTGAACGGCAACGTGCGCGGGGCAGGCCGTCTTGCAGGGCGCCGTGCCGGACTCATGCGTCTCGATGCGGTTGTCGTTGCGGTAGTTGGGCGACCACTTGGTGTAGTCCCACTTGGTGGCATCGGGCAGCTCCTGGCGCGGATACTCGGGCACCTTGCCGCCGGCCTTTTTGCTGCAGAGCTTCTGGCCGAGCTTGGCGGCACCGGCCGGGCACACCTCAACGCAGCGACCGCAGGCTACGCACTTGTCCTTCTCGACCTTGGCGACATAGGCCGAGCGCGACAGGTTGGGCGTGTTGAACAGCTGCGAGGTGCGCAGGGCGTAGCACACGTTGACGTTGCAGTTACAGATGGCGAAGATCTTGTTCTCGCCGTCGATGTTGGTGATCTGGTGCACAAAGCCGTTGTCCTCGGCCTGGCGCAAGATGTCGTAGACCTCCTCGCGCGTCACATAGTGGCCGCGGTCGGTCTCGACCACATAGTCGGCCATATCGCCCACGGCAATGCACCAGTCGGCGGGGTCGTCGGCGCAGCCCTCGCCCATCACACGACGGCTCGCGCGGCAGCTGCAGGTGCTGGCGGCATACTTACCCTCGTATTTGTCGAGCCAATGCTCGATATGCTCGATCGGCACCGACGTGCTCGCGGCATCGATGGCCTTCTCAACCGGAATGACATGCATGCCGATGCCGGCACCACCGGGCGGCACCATCGGCGTGGCCTTGGACAGCGGTCCCTTGGACGCCTGCTCAAAGAACTTGGCATAGACCGGGTGCTCCTCGAGCTGGCTCACGCGCATGTTGAGGAACTCGGCGGAACCCGGCACCAGCATGGGCAGCACCCACTGCTTGGCGCGCTCGGGATTTTCCCAGTTGTACTCGAGCAGACCCGTGTAGCTCATGTCGTCGAGCATCTTCTCGATATCGGCCTCGGGCATGCCGGTGAGCTTGACCATCTCGGGCAGCGTATAGGGACGGCGCATCTTCATCTTGCAGAGCACTTCGGCCTGCTCGTCGGTTGCGGCCTCGGCAAACGACCAGTACTCGTAGCCCAGCAGCTCGTCGCGATGCAGCAGGCGGTTGGTGCAGTGCTCACACAGCTTGACAATGGCCTCGCGCGGATGCTCCGGCAGCGGCGGCACGAACTCCGCGCCGATATCGGGCTCGGTGTAGCTAATCCCCGGTCCGTTGAGAATCATGGTTGTCCCTTCTCTTGCCGCAGCCCGACGAGGCCGCAGCGCCCCTCTTTTTTTGCAGGCCGGGCATGCCCCCCATGCCGTTCACCCGCCATTGTTGACATTGTGTCAAAAACAGTATTGACGAACCGTCAACAATATTCAAGACTGTTAGGTGAACGGTCGGGCTCAAACGGACGAAAGGCGGCAAAACATGGGCAACAACACAGCAGATACCTCTGTGGCCGACGCCGTCCCCGCACCCGACAGCGCGGCAAAGCGCTTGACGGGCGACGAACGCCGTCGCGAGATCCTCGATGCCGTGCGCACCGTAAGCTCCGAGCTGGGCGTGTCCCACTTATCGGTATCGGCCGTGACCAAGCGAGCCGGCTGCACGCGTTCATTGTTCTACCACTACTTTGCCGATATGGACGCCGCCGTCACCGCCGTCATGGACGAGGCAATCGACGGTTTTATCTCCGAGCTCGAGCAGTGGAATGCCAGCCGCATCGTCGGTGATATCGAGGGCGCACTCGACACCGTCGCCCCGCTCTTTAAGCGCCTGGTCGCCAGCGGCCACGAGCTGCCGAGTACGCTCACCTCGAGCAGCGGCGCGCTCTACGGCGGCTTTTTGCACAACGTGGTCCAGCGCGTGGCACAGTATATCTGCGACACCACCGTGGTGGATTTTGTCGCCCATCACGAGCTGCGCATCGACCATGTCTACGAGACGTTCTACACCCTCATCATGGGACTGTTGATGTATATCCGCACGCACCCCGATGTGCCCGACGAGACGGTCAAGGAAATCATCGCCTCGACACTCCACATCGAGGGCTATACCGCCAAGTATCCGGAGCGCAAGCCCCAGAACTGACGACATTTGTCCAAACTGCCCGCGATCGGAAGAGGGGCCGCGGGCGTGTGAAAGGAGAGCAGCATGCTGTTCGATGTTTGGGGTAGCGATACCCTTATCCACTGGGCCGGCTGGGCCATGGTCTTTATTGGCCTGATCGTGCTCAACGAGGTCGGCCGCCGCACCAAGCTGGGCGCGGCCATCATCTTTGGCGTGGCTCCGCTGGCCATGACCATCTACTGCGTCGCCATCGCCATCGGCGTTTCGCAGGGCGCCGAGTGGGCGCTCACCAACCCCACCCATGTGTACCAGAACAGCTGGTTCCACTACGCCAAGGTCTACGCGGCGTTGGCCGGTTGCTGGGGCTTCATCGCCATTAAGTATCAGTGGGGCAAGATCGGCAAGGCACACTGGTTCCGCGCGTGGCCGTTTGTGATCGTCGCCATCAACATCATGATCGCCGTCGTGTCCGACTTTGAGAGCGCCTATCACTTCTTTGTCCTGGGCCAGTCCACTTGGGTCACCTCCGAAGGTGCTACGCAGCTTGCCGGCTGGAACAACGTGTTCAACGGCATCGCCGGTATCATCAACATCTTCTGCATGACCGGTTGGTGGAGCGTCTACGCCTCCGAGGACAAGACCGACATGCTGTGGCCCGACATGACCTGGGTCTACATC
Organism: uncultured Collinsella sp.; assembly: GCA_900546775.1. GTDB lineage: Bacteria > Actinomycetota > Coriobacteriia > Coriobacteriales > Coriobacteriaceae > Collinsella. The sequence goes on from UREM01000002.1 coordinate 49,648, forward strand.
ATCGCCTACGATATCTGGAACTTCTGCTACACCTACAACTGCCTGCCCACCCACTCCTGGTTCTGCGGCTTTGCGCTGCTGCTGGCGCCCACCGTCGCCGCCTTTATCTGGAACAAGGGCGGCTGGATCCAGAATCGCGCCTTTACGCTTGCCATTTGGTGCATGTTTGCCCAGGTGTTCCCCTACTTCCAGGAGGAGTCCATCTTTGTGACCCACTCCACGCTCGACCCCGGCGCCGCTACCGCGGTCTCGATCGCCGCACTGGTCGCCAACGTCGCCGCGATCATCTACATCGCCTACCGCGCCAAGAAGCTCGGCCGCAATCCCTACAAGCAGGATGTCTTTGAGGGCACCAGCGATTGGGAGAAGGCCACCGCCCGCCGCGCCAAGGTGGATTACGCGCACGCCGAGTAACATGTTGGTCGCTGTTGGCGCTTGGGCATAGGCCCGCCCGCCAGGATTTTCAATCCAATGTCTCGCAGAGCCCCCGGAAAGCGTTTCGCTCGCTTTTCGGGGGCTTTTGTCGTTGCGTCCCTATTCATCTATTCAAAAACATGCGCATATATAAAATCGGATTTCAAATCATGCGGCGGCTCTATGGGGTCCCGTTTTTGGGTACAGTGTTGTCCCGATATTGAGCTTGGGGGATATATGAAAGATGAGACGACAGGCCAAGAGGACGCGGCCCAAGATGCAGAAGCGTGTGCCGAGGCCCTGGAGAGCCTAGACCAGATCGCGCTGGCCGAGATTGCATTTGACGATTCGAGCATTGATGTGCAGGATGAGCCGGAAATCGAGGCGCAGCCCGATGATCAGGATGCAAAAGACGATGGCGCCGCGCCCACCGAAGACGAGGCGGGGCACGAGGAATCCGAATGTGAGGCCGACGACCAGACCGAATCCGATACGAGCGAGGAAACCATCTTGCTCGACAGCTTACCGACCGAGGATTCGCTGACCCGCGAGCTCCCCGGCCTAGGTTCTGCTCCTGTCGTGGACGAGACCATCGCCATGGGCGATATTCCCCTACCGTCCGTTCCTTCGGCACGCGAAGCCGAGGTTCGTCATCGCAAGATGTCGCCCAAGCGCCGCAACCTGATGGTTGCCGGCGTTGTGGCCGTCGCGCTCGTCGCCGGCGGCGCAGGCTACGCAGCCTGGAACGGATACCGGCAAGAGCAGGCTGCCATCACCGCCGCCAATGCCCACACGATGATGTCGGTGCAGATTGGCATACATGCCGCGGGACTCGACTGTTCCGCCGGCTCCAAGATTCCCGTACAAGTGAGTGGCCAGGATTCTGACGGATCCTCCGTGAGCGAAACACTCTATGTTGACGAGCACGGCCGTGGCATCAAACTGCTACCCGGTGACTACACGCTCTCCATCGCCGCCTCCCCCATCACGTCCGACGGTACCGTCTATACCGTGCCGACCACCAAGGCGCAGGTCACGATCAAGAGCGATGGGCAGGATTTGAGTGCCCAGGCCACCTTTAAGCTCAAGGTGCCTTCGGCCGACACGGTGACTGACGACCAGATCGATGCCGCCGCCAAGTATGCCGAAGAAGGCGGCGCGAGCTCTGCCGCCGCGGCAAAGATACTCCAGCAGGCGGCAATTACGCGCCGCGATGCCGCCGCCAACGCCGTAAGCGCAAGCGAGGCACAGTCCGCCCGTGATGCCGACGCCCGTCACAAGGCAACCGACCTCTACCAGCTCGATATCCCCGTCGAATGGTACGGCAAGGTCGAGACTTGGCAAAATGGCAGCACGCTGTGCATCTATCTTGCCGGCGACACGAACACGCCGATTGTGACGCTCGTCGCGGTGCGCGAGGGCGAGAGCTTTACGCCCGATGAGGGCGATACGGTTTTGGGTGCGGCCAACCTAGGCAACGGTTATACCGTCTACGCCAGCGGCCCCGTCTATCCGTACGTGGTGCCCCAGACCATCAACGGACGGACGCAGAATCCCGTGTCAACCTACCCCATGGACACGGCCATTGAGCTTGTCGAGCTTACGACCGGCAACCGCTACACCTATAGCCAGATCAAGAACGTACTGGTCGGCAAAGAGGGCAAAGCCGACGCCGCGACCAAACTCGAGACCGACTACCTCGCCCAGATTCTGATGCCGAGCATCAAAGCCCAGGACTAGCGGACCATGACACCTGAGTCCTGGCCTCGCAAATCCATAGACGATTAGGAAAGGAGCCACTTCCATGCGGGCGCAGCATGTACCACGCCGTGTTTGCATGGAATATCGGCCTGCTCATCCATGGTAACGATTGTCGACTCACCAAGATCGAATTGGGCCATCGAGGCATCAAGCGCGGCAATTTCGCGCTCGCGCGTTTTCTCGCTTGTCATATCCACACTTACCTGAATCAGGCCGTAAGCCTGCATGAGCAGTGCATCCCCAGCCACAAAGTCCACCTCATGGCTCTTGCTCTTCTCTTTGATCAGCAGGCGGCAGACCGAACCGGACCGCACGGCTGGAGCCCTTCTTCTGAGCGCATTGAACACCGCAGTCTCGAGCCTCTGGCCCTGATCAAATGCCGATGCGGGAGAGAATGCTCCGAACATCGCAGGATCGACAGCGTAGACTTTAGATGCGGACCGCGCATTATTTGCAAGTGAGCGCGTGAACTCCGGCACCGAAAACAACAGGTAGGCGTCCTCGTAATACTCAAGTAAGTCGCCGAGCGAATTACGACTGACGGGTATCTGCCTACTTTTGAACTCGTTGTACACCTTGTTCACTGACAGCTCTCGTGCCGAAGATGCCATACACCGCGTCAGGAACAGTGAAGCCAAACGAGGGTTCTTGATGTCGTAGCGCTCAACGACGTCCATGGCGACCGTTCGCGACGCATATTCCTGTAGCAGCTGAATCGCGTCCGCGGGCGTCTGCTCTAGCGTCGCGATGAATCCCCCTCGCTCAAGATATCCGATCAGATGATGTCGAAGCAGTGCTGCATCGCTCGATGAAAAGGGTGCATCCGGCTCAGGAACGCTCCCCGTCTTATATCGGACGTATTCCGAAAAACTCAACGGAAACAGCTCTCGCACAAGAGAGCGGCCCCTGAACTCGCTCTTAAGTTCCGAGGACAGCATCTTAGAAGAAGATCCCGTCACGTAGACGGTCGCTTTCTCCGTATCGACCACACGCCGCAGAAACGCACCCCATTCGGGAATTTCCTGGATTTCATCGAAGAAAATGTAGGCACCCTCGGTTCGAGCAGCAGGATATAGCGCATAGAATGTATCGAGCACGTCCGCTAGCAGCGACGGCTCATACGGACGCAAGCGCTCATCCTCAAAATTGAAATAAAGCATCCGGTCAAGCTCGATACCTTGACCCTGAAGCCGCTGCATCTCCTGATACAGGCGATACGTCTTTCCACAACGACGGGCTCCCACAATCAGATTTACGATGTTGTCGCGCTTGGGTTCCTGCGGGTTTCCCAGATCAAGGTCGCGCTCAAAGACCTGTGGAACTCCTTGTTGCTCAAAGTCCTTTATTTTCTGGGCCACCAAGTCGTTGAATGCCATGATTCTCCAATCTTGCTTATATGCTAATCAAGATTATATCGATTCTTGATTAGCAGGAGAGCAAGATTACGTGTAACTTGATTAGTAGCTAAGCAAGTTTTTCTGTTGCCGAACATCAAAGGCCAGGGCTAGCGGCTCCTATTAGATGCTGGCTCACATAGCAGCCCAAGTAGCTAAAAGAGCCCCGTCCCAAATGAGCTACTTAGCGCCAGGGGTCGGCTTCGAAGAGGGGCTCGCGCTCGGGGCGGCGATCGCTGTAGGGATCGTAGCCGTCGTCATCCTCGTTCTCGGCGCGGATATAGGGGTCGCGCGGCTTGGGTGCCGGCTTAGGCGCAGGCTTGGGTGCGGCGGGTGCTGCATCGGTCGCCGGTGCATTCGTCTCGTTCTCGTTTTTCATCTGCGCATCTCCTTACCATGTACTCACGATCAGTACCATCGATTGTCGCACGAAAAAGGGCGGCGGACCCAATTGGATCCGCCGCCCTTGGTGTTTAGAGACGACTGGTAGATTTTAAGGCATATCCCAAAAATCTACTCGGCGTCGGGGATCTCGTAGGTGGCCGCCGGCGTGTTGTCGCACACGACGGTAAAAGCACCGTCCTTGTCGACATCGACCGTCACCTGATCTCCCTCGCGCACCGTGCCGTCGATGATGGCGGCGGCGATGGCGTCCACGACCTCGCGCTGGACTAGGCGCTTGAGCGGACGGGCACCGAACACGGGGTCCAGGCCACCCACGGCGAGCATCTGCTTGGCCGCCGGGGTGATGGCAAGCGTCATGCGCTCCTTGGCAAGACGTGCGCGGACGTCGGCAAGCTGGATATCGACGATCTTTTCGATTTGCGCCATGCCGAGCGGATGGAACACCACGATATCGTCGATGCGGTTGAGGAACTCGGGGCGGAAGGTCTGAGCCATGGCCGCATCGACCTGGTGGCGCATCTCTTCCTCGTCCTTGCCCGAAAGATCGGCGATGGCCTTAGAGCCCACGTTGCTCGTCATGATGATAATCGTGTTCTTGAAGGACACTTGGCGACCCTGGCCATCGGTTAGACGGCCATCGTCGAGCACCTGCAGCAGCACGTTAAAGACATCCGGGTGAGCTTTCTCCATCTCGTCGAGCAAGATCACGGAGTACGGACGACGGCGCACGGCCTCGGTGAGCTGGCCGCCCTCGTCGTAGCCCACGTATCCCGGAGGCGCCCCGATCAGACGCTGGACGCTGAACTTCTCCATGTACTCGGACATGTCGATACGCACGAGCGCGCGCTCGTCATCGAACAGGCACTCGGCCAGCGCCTTGGCGAGCTCGGTCTTGCCCACGCCGGTGGGGCCCAGGAAGAAGAAGCTGCCGATGGGCTTGTCCGGATCGGAGAGTCCCGCACGGCTGCGGCGCACGGCCGCGGCCACAGCGGACACGGCCTCGTCCTGACCGATGACGCGCTTATGCAGCTCGCCCTCCAGGCCCTTCAACTTGTCGAGCTCGCCCTGCATCATCTTGGACACGGGCACGCCGGTCCAGGCACTCACGACCTCGGCGATCTCATCGGAGGTCACCTGCTCGTTGAGACCCTCGCCGTCCTGCCGCTTTTGCGCCTCGAGCGCGGCCTCGGCATCCTGAATCTGCTGCTGCAGGCCCGGGATCACGGAATAGCGTAGCTCGGACGCACGGCCCAAGTCTCCGTTGCGCGTCGCGCGTTCCTCTTCGCTCTTGGCCTCGTCGAGTTGCCCCTTGAGCTCCTGCACGTGGTCGATGGCGTTCTTCTGGTTGAGCCAGCCGGCCTTTTGCACGTTGAGCTTTTCTTGGACCTCGGCAATCTCTTGACGCAGGGCCTCCAGACGCTCCTTGGAGGCGTCGTCGGTCTCCTTCATGAGCGCCTGCTCCTCAATCTGCAGCTGGGTGAGCTGACGCGTGGTGGCGTCGATCTCGACTGGCATGCTGTCGAGCTCCATGCGCAGGCGGCTTGCGGCCTCGTCGACCAGGTCGATGGCCTTGTCGGGCAAGAAGCGGTCGGCGATGTAGCGATCGGAGAGATCCGCGGCGGCCACGAGCGCGCTATCGGTGATGTGCACGCCGTGGAAGATCTCGTACTTCTCCTTGAGGGCACGCAGGATCGAGATGGTGTCCTCGACGGTAGGCTCAGAGACCATCACGGTCTGGAAACGACGGGCGAGTGCCGCGTCCTTCTCGATGTACTTGCGATACTCGTCGAGCGTGGTCGCGCCGATCGCGTGCAGGTCGCCACGGGCAAGCGCCGGCTTGAGGATATTGCCGGCATCCATGGAGCCCTCGGTGGCACCCGCGCCCACGATGGTGTGGAGCTCATCGATGAACAGGATGACCTTACCCTCGGATTTTTGTACTTCCTTGAGCACGGCCTTCAAGCGGTCCTCGAACTCGCCGCGGTACTTGGCGCCGGCGACCAGCGCGCTCATGTCGAGCTCGATAAGGTCACGGTCGCGAAGCGTCGACGGCACGTCGCCGGCAACGATACGCTGGGCGATGCCCTCGACGATGGCCGTCTTGCCCACGCCCGGCTCGCCGATGAGCACGGGGTTGTTCTTGGTGCGACGGGACAGAACCTGGATGGTGCGGCGAATCTCATCGGTACGGCCGATGACCGGGTCGAGCTTGCCGGCGCGGGCGAGGTCGCAGATGTTGCGTCCGTACTGCTCCAGCGCCTCAAACTGGGTCTTGTCCTCGGCAGACGTCACGCGGTCATCGCCACGCAGCTCCTCGTAGACCTGCTCGATGCGCTCCTTGGTGACGCCGGCGTCGCGCAGTACGCGGCCCGCCTCGCCCTTGTCCTCGGCAAGCGCCATCAGCAAATGCTCGGTCACCACAAAGCTGTCGCCCATCTTGGTGGCCTTCTTCTCGGCCTTCTCGATGACGCGGACGAGCTCGTTGGACAGGCCCATCTGCTGACCCTCGCCCGAAACCTTAGGCGCGTGGTCGATGACATCCTGCGTGGAGCGTGCGAGCTGAGCCGGGTCGGCACCGATGCGCTCGATGATCACGGAGATATTGCGCTCGCCGGCACCGAGCAGGGCAGACAGCAGGTGGATCGGCTCCACCGCGCCGGCCTGTGCATCGGCAGCCGTGCTCATGGCGGTCTGCAGCGCCTCGCGCGACGTCATTGCTAGCTTATCGATTCTCATGGAATCACCTCTCTTGGGGCGGCCGCCCTACGGGGCGGCTTCACGTTGTTCGAGAAGTATTGTTGCCAGCTTTGCGCGATCTTATACACAAATCTAAGTCTCTATATATAAGATTTTCTGAGTGCTCTCATGACATGCAAACCACCACAAAGGCGCCTGTCCCCTTTGTGGTGGTCCAGAGAAGAATCAGCCCCGATTAAAAGAGGCGGCATCAAGCCCAGTCTACGTTTGGCGATCCCAAATCGAAGCCCAATAGGGCCTTTTAGCCCCCCATTTCGAACGATCGCTTTCTTTTGAATATTGTCGCAAGCTGATATCATTTATTTTAATGATTGCATATTGTAAGCGAGGTGCCCCACCGTGAAACGCTCCACCTATATCGGCCTACTCGTCTTAGCGTTTGCGATTACCGTAGTCGGCGTGGGCATTATCTATCTCGCATTTCTCCCCGCCTCTGCAACGCAGGCGGTGATTGAGACCGTAAGCTATCCCATCGAAATCCTCACCGATATCGTCAAACCCGATTCGATCACCGTCGATTTTGACGGTACGCCCGCAGCGCTTGGGGTCAGCAACTATCCCCGTATCGAACTTGGGGCCACGCGCTATACCAAAGATGAGCAGCTTATCGGTAAGGCAGCCAAGTTGCTCAAAGGCAAGACGTTTAAGCGGTGGTACGGCGCCGTAATATATCGAGTCAAGAATAGCCAAATGAATGGCGGGTATCATTCGACCCTTGAACTCGATGCAGCAAACGGGAGCAGACTGTGCAACGTCTCATACGACCCCGGCTATGTGGACAATGAAGGGCCGGGGGTCTATATCTCGGATGGCGACGTAATCTACGTCATGGAGGGCGACCAGACGGCAGTCGTCAGTTTTATGGATCAGTGTACCGAGGATGCCTACGAACAAACCTGCGAGCCCGATCCACAGACAGCGCGCGACAGCGGCTCAGCACGCACTTGGCTATTTGACGATGAGATAACCTGGACCCCATCGAAATAAGAACCCGCCGGACAGGCACCTTTGTGGTGGTCCAAAAAGAAGCCGCCCCAATAAAAAGGGGCGGCATCAAGTAAGTCTATTTATTAGCGTCCCTCAAGACCCAACGAGAACGCAGAAATGTAGCCCGGGGCTTACCCTTTCCCGAACGCGACCCTCGCGAAGCGCGTGAGCGGGCGGGAAAGGGTAAGCCCCGGGCGGACAATTAAGTGCGTTACTCGGCAGCGGCCTTAAACTTGTTGTAGTTGATGAGGCAGCCGGCCTTGACGATGGCGCGCTCCTCGGCCGTCATATCGGCAATGTAGAGCTCAGTCTGCTCGACCACACCGTCGGCGCGCACCACATAGGCGGCGATGTTCTTCAGGTCGCCATCGAGCGTGGCGCGGATACCCGGCACAAAGACGTAGTCGCCCACCTCAAAGTTGGGTTCGGCCTCCATCTGGAAGGGCGCCATACCCCAGTTCATGACGTTGGAGCGATAGCGCTTGGTGGCGTACTCGTGAACGATGTTGGCCAGGCCGCCGATCACGCGCTGGCAGCTCGCGGCCTGCTCGCGAGCAGAACCGTCACCGGGCTTCTTGGCATAGAGCATGGAGCCGTACTCGGTCGCCTTGGCATCTGCCGCGACGCCCGCACCGGCCAGCGCCTCAAACACGCCGGCAAGCTCGGCATCGAGCGCCGCCAGGTCGCCCGCGGCCTCGCCGGCCACGCGGCGTTTCTCCACCGCGTCGACCTCCTTGGAGCGGCCCACGTAGGCCGGGTCGCGGCGGCTCAGCGTAAACTCGGCCAGGCCCAGCGGGTTGGAGCGGAAGGAACTCGTCTCGCCCGAGGGAATGAGCTCGTCGGTCGTAGTGACCGGGTCCATAATCTTGGAGCACACCTTGAGCAGGATGTCGTCGCCGAGGGGCTCCATCGCGGGCCACGGCTTGATGTTGGGGCCTTCAACCAGCTCGTCGGCAGGCTCCGCCTTGCCAAAGCCCCAGTACACGCGCTTTTTGTACGGCGCGTCGTCAAAGGTGTACTCGCAGGCCTCGTCCCAAGTCTCCTCGGGCAGGTCGGTCGCCGGCGTCAGGACGCCGCCGTTGGCAGCCGTCGCCGCAATGGAGCGGGCGTCCATCAGAGCCACGGCGCTCAGCTGGCCATTACCCGGCTTGGAGCCCTCGCGGTTGGGGAAGTTGCGCGTAGTGTGGCGGATCGAAAGGCCGTTGTTGGCAGGCGTATCGCCGGCGCCAAAGCACGGGCCGCAGAACGCCGTGCGCACAATCGCGCCGGCCTCCATGAGGTCGTAGATATAGCCACGGCGTGTAAGCTCGAGCGCTACAGGCTGGCTCGTGGGATAGACCGACAGCGAGAACTCGCCGCAGCCGGTGTTGGCGCCCTTGAGCACGCGGGCAGCCTGGACCACGGAGTCGTAGTTGCCACCCGAGCAGCCGGCGATAACGCCCTGCTGCACGTGCAGTTTGCCGTCGACGATCTTGTCGAGCAGGCTAAAGTGCGTCTTGCCCTCGCCGATCTTGGCGGCCTCGAGCTCCACCTCGTGCAGGATGTCCTCGAGGTTCTCGTTGAGCTCGTCGATCTCAAAGCCGTTGGAAGGATGGAACGGCAGGGCGATCATGGGCTTGATGCTCGACAGGTCGATCTCGACGCAACCGTCATAGTAGGCGACATCGGCGGGCTTGAGCTCGCGGTAGTCGTCGCCGCGGCCGTGCATGGTCAGGAATGTGTGCGTGTCCTCGTCGGTGGCCCAGATGGAAGACAGGCAGGTGGTCTCGGTGGTCATGACGTCGACGCCGTTGCGGTAGTCGGTCGTCATGCTCGCGATACCCGGGCCCACGAACTCCATGACCTTGTTCTTGACGTAGCCCTTGGCAAAGACGGCGCGGATGATGGCGAGCGCCACGTCGTGCGGGCCGACGCCGGGGCGCGGTGCGCCCGTGAGGTAGATGGCAACGACGCCGGGATAGGCAACGTCGTAGGTGTCGCGCAGCAGCTGCTTGGCCAGCTCGCCGCCGCCCTCGCCCACGGCCATGGTGCCCAGAGCGCCGTAGCGGGTGTGCGAGTCGGAGCCCAGGATCATCTTTCCGCAACCGGCGAAGTTCTCGCGCATAAAGGAGTGGATGACGGCGATGTGCGGCGGAACGAAGATGCCGCCGTACTTCTTAGCCGCGGAAAGGCCAAAGACGTGGTCGTCCTCGTTGATGGTGCCGCCCACGGCGCACAGCGAGTTGTGGCAGTTGGTGAGCACGTAAGGCAGCGGAAACTGCTCCATGCCCGAGGCGCGCGCCGTCTGGATGATGCCGACAAAGGTGATGTCATGGCTCGCCATGGCGTCGAAGCGAATCTTGAGCGCCTCGGGATCTCCGGACGTATTGTGTGCCTGAAGGATCGAATACGCGATGGTGCCGCGCTTGGCATCCTCGGGCGTCTGCGTAATACCGCGCTCGGCAGCCTCGGCCACAGGCACAACCTCGCTGCCGCCGCGCAGGTAGATGCCGTCCTCGTACAGCTTGACCATACTGTCTCCCACTCTGCCCAAAAGATTTGGGCGCATAGCATACATTCGTTCAATATCGTGCCATAGAACGGTTGCCAGCGGGTTACGAATCTGTACGTTCACTTTATCTCAGTAAAGCAAAGAACGAGTTGGGTGCCGGGGGCAGACTTAGACGCCGAAATGACGAGAGTGGATAATCTCCCACTTTGAGCCTGCAAACAGGCCAAAAACGGGAGATTATCCACTCTCATTCTGCGGGCACTCATTTAAGTCTGTCCCCAATGAGTGCCCGGCAGCGTCGGCGGAGCTATAGGTCGCTACCCGTACCTAGCAGCTTGCGCATGACTTGCTCGGGGTTGACCGAGCCGTCGCGCGGGGCCAGGGCGGTGATCTTCTTCTGCATCTTGTACTCGTGCAGCTCGTCCTCGAGCTGGCGCACGCGTGCGCGGAGTTTTTCGTTCTCGCGCTCGCGCTCCTCGGCACGCTCCTTCATATCGAGGATGCGCACCACGCCGGCAAGGTTGATGCCCTCGTCAGTCAGCTGGTTGATGAGCTCCAGGCGCTCGATATCGGCACGCGAATACAGACGCGTGTTGCCGCCCGAGCGCTGGGGGTTCACCAGGCCCTTGGACTCGTAGACGCGCAGAGTCTGCGGATGCATGCCGGTCAACTCGGCCGCCACGCTGATCATGTACAGCGGTTTATTCCTATTGTCCTCGGCCATGCTACCTGACCCCTTTCCGTCTCGTTATCGTCCATCATAAGCCCGCGGGCGCGGGTGTGCGCCACGACCGCCCTAGTACGTCGCCTTGTAACGGTTGACCTTCTCGCGATAATCGCGCGTGTCGACCTCGCGCAGCTTGGTCATGGCATCGCGCTCGTCATCGGATAGGTTCGTGGGGACCTGCACCTTGATCTCGACGAGCAGCGCGCCCGTACGGCCACGGTGCTTAACGTCGGGCGCCCCCATTTCCTTAAAGCGGAACTTCTTGCCCGTCTGGGTACCCGCGGGCACCTTCAGACGAACCGTCGCACCGCCGGGCGTCGGCACGTCCACCGTGCAGCCGAGCGCCGCCTCGTAGACCGAGATCGGCACCTCCATGGTCACGTCGGCACCTTTACGCTTAAACAGCGGATGCTCCTCCACGTGCGTGGTCACGACCAGGTCGCCGCGCTCGCCGCCGGCAACGCCATACTCGCCGCGACGCTTGTAGCGCAGCTTGCCGCCATCCACGGCGCCCGCAGGCACCGAGACCGTAATGGTCTGCTGCTCGCCCGTCGAGGGAATGCGGTAGGTGACCTTGTGCGTCACGCCGCGAAACGCGTCCTCGGCTGTTACGTCGACAGTCAGCGACAGGTCGCCGCCCTTGCGCGCACGGTTGCGGCCCGCGCCCGCACCGGCAGCGCCCGCGGCCCCGGCAAAGCCCGAGCCCCAATCGCTGCCCCAGGCGCCGTTGCCGCTAAAGATGCTGTCGAAGATATCGCCCCAGCCGCTGGCGCCCGCGCCGGCACCGTAGCCGCCGCCATACGCTCCGCCCGCGCCCGGCATGCCGCCGAACATGAGCATCTGGTCGTACTCTTTGCGCTTCTTCTCGTCCGAAAGCGTCTCGTAGGCCTCGCTAATCTCCTTGAACTTGGCCTCGTCGCCGCCGGCATCGGGGTGATATTTTTGCGCGAGCTTGCGAAACGCGCTCTTGATCTCTTTGTCGGAGGCGCTCTTGGATACGCCCAGGATGTCATAGAAGGTTTTGCCTGCAGCCATCGTAGCTCCTCTCCTGTTTCATCCGCCGTCCAGCGGACGGCGGCTCATGCTTTCATATGGCACTAGGCCAGAAAGGGCCCCGGGTGTTGCCCCGGGGCCCTTCTCAATTACTCCTCGGTGCTCTCAGCCGTATCGGCCGCAGCATCCTCGGGCGCCGCTTCGGGCTCCGGTGCGGGGCGCTTCTCGCCACCGTAGGTCACCGTCACCATCGCGGAGCGCAGGATGCGGTCCGCCATGCGGTAGCCCTTCTGGTACACGTCGTTGACGGTCTCGTCGTACTGCGATGCGTCCTCGACACGCCCCACGGCCTGGTGCTCGAGCGGATCGAACGCCTCGCCCTTGGGGTCGATGGGCTCAACGCCCTCGTGAGCAAACACATCGAGCAGCTTAGCATGCACCGCGTCAACGCCGTCGACGAACTGCTTAAAGTCGTCGGCGAGCTCCTGGCTGCGGGCATGGTCGATCGCGCGCTCGATATCGTCGACCACCGGCAGCAGCGCGGTGACGAGCTTCTCGGTCGCGCGCTCGCGCTCGGCGATGCGCTCGTTGGCGGTGCGGCGACGGAAGTTCTCCCAGTCGGCCTGCAGACGGGCGGTACGCTCGGTGGCGTCCTTTGCCTTATCCTCGGCGGCCTTCTGGGCCTCTGCCGCAGCATCGAGCTCGCGGCGCACGTCGGCAAGCTCCTTTTGGGCCTGCTCGAACTTGAGCTTAAAGTCGTTGTCGGCGGCTTCCTCACCGGCGCGGATAGCAGCTTCCACCATCTCGTCCTCGGTCATCGTCGCCTCCTTGTTAGAATCCTCTACCTGGTTCTCGGCAGCCTCGGCGGCCTCGGCCTCGTTGGCCTCGGTATCGTCGACGGCCTCTACGGGAATCTTCACGTCCTTCTCCTCAGAGTCAACGGGGGCGGCGCCGGTGGCAGCCGCCTCCGTGCGAGCTTTACGGGCGGACATGATTACTTGTCCTCGTCGTCCACAACCTCGTAGTCGGCGTCGACGACGTCATCGTCGGCAGGCTGGGCACCGGCGGCGCCGTCGGTCTGCTGCTGAGCGTCGGCGTAGACAACCTGAGCCAGCTCATAGGCCACGGACTGCAGGGACTCGCCAGCGGCCTTGATAGCCTCGACGTCAGAGCCCTCGAGCGCCTTCTTGGCGTCGGCGATAGCGGCCTCGGCCTTGGACTTCACGTCGGCGGAAACCTTGTCGCCCAGCTCGTTGAGGGTCTGCTCGGTGGAGTAGCACAGGCTGTCGGTCTGGTTGCGGACCTCGACCTCTTCCTTCTGCTTCTTGTCCTCCTCGGCATGAGCCTCGGCGTCCTTGACCATGCGATCGACTTCGTCGTCGGACAGAGCGGTGGAGCCGGAGATGGTAATCTGCTGCTCCTTGCCGGTGCCCTTGTCCTTAGCGGAGACCTTGACGATGCCGTTGGCGTCGATGTCGAAGGTGACCTCGATCTGCGGCACGCCGCGGCGGGCAGCCGGGATACCGGTCAGCTGGAACTTACCGAGCGACTTGTTATCGCGGGCAAGCTCGCGCTCGCCCTGGAGCACGTTGATCTCGACGCTGGTCTGGTTGTCGGCAGCGGTGGAGTAGACCTCGGTCTTGGAGGTCGGGATCGTGGTGTTGCGGTCGATCATCTTAGTCATGATGCCGCCCATGGTCTCGACGCCCAGCGACAGCGGGGTAACGTCGAGCAGCAGGATGCCCTCGACGTCGCCGGTGAGCACGCCGCCCTGGACGGCAGCGCCGTCGGCAACGACCTCGTCGGGGTTCACGGACATGTTGGGCTGCTTGCCGGTCATGGTCTTGACGAGCTCCTGGACGGCGGGCATACGGGTGGAGCCGCCGACGAGAATGACCTCGGTCAGATCGGAGAGCTTGAGCTTAGCGTCGCGCAGGGCGTTGGTGACAGGCTGCTTGCAGCGCTCGAGCAGGTCGCGGGTGATCTTCTCGAACTCGGCGCGGGTCAGCGTGTAGTTGAGGTGCAGCGGGCCGGACTGGTTCATGGTAATGAACGGCAGGTTGATGGTGGTCTGCTGGGCGGCGGAGAGCTCCTTCTTGGCGTTCTCGGCGGCCTCCTTCAGACGCTGCAGGGCCATGGGGTCCTGACGCAGGTCGACACCGTTCTCCTGCTGGAACTTATCGGCCATCCAATCGATGACGCGCTGATCCCAGTCGTCGCCGCCCAGGTGGTTGTCGCCCGAGGTGGACAGAACCTCAAACACGCCGTCGGCGAGGTCGAGGATGGAGACGTCGAAGGTGCCGCCGCCCAGGTCGAAGACCAAGATGCGCTGGTCGGTGCCCTGCTTGTCCAGGCCATAGGCAAGAGCAGCAGCAGTCGGCTCGTTGACGATACGCTTGACGTTGAGGCCGGCGATCTTACCGGCGTCCTTGGTGGCCTGACGCTGGGCGTCGTTGAAGTAGGCCGGGACGGTGATGACGGCGTCGGTGACGGTCTCGCCCAGATACTTCTCGGCGTCGGCCTTCATCTTTGCGAGCGTCATGGCGCTCACCTGCTCGGCGGTGTAATCCTTGCCCTCGATGTCGACGACGGCACGGCCGCCCTGGCCCTCCTTGACCTCATACGGCACGGTCTTGATCTCGGAGGTGCACTCGGAGTACTTGCGGCCCATGAAGCGCTTGATGGAGAACACGGTGTTCTTGGGGTTGGTGACAGCCTGGTTCTTAGCGGCCTTACCCACAACGCGGTCGCCGTCGGCACGGAAGCCCACGACGGACGGGGTGGTGCGGTCGCCCTCGGCGTTCACGATAATGGTCGGAGAACCGCCCTCGAGAACGGCCATGGCGGAGTTAGTAGTACCAAGGTCGATACCAAGAATCTTACTCATTAGAAATTCCCTCTCTCTTTTGCGTTCGCGTCGCCTCGACGGTCTGTCGCGCGGCGCTTCGGCTTGTCTTTCAGGATGTAGTGTATCCCCTTATGGGCTGGAATATACAAAATCTAAGTCAATTCATATAAGATTTCTTATCTCTGAGAGTTTAGGTTCTCAAATGTGCAGGTAGATGCACTGTTTGAGTTCTCGGCAAATCTATTGAGATCTATGTAGAGATGGCTGAGGTTTGCGTCCGGGGGTGCCTGGGGGCCGTCTTGCGGCAAGCGCATCCCGGTTTGAGCGTGGATTCCGGGTCGCAGTTTCCGTCTGAAGGCTCAACCGGAAACCGTATCCCGTTTTGAGAGCTGATACCGGGTCGCAGTTTCCGCTAGCGGGCCCAACCGGAAACTGCGACCCGGTTTTCGGCCAAATAACGGGATGCCCTTTCCGCAGGCGCGCTCAATAGGTCAATATTACAAGTCACCTATAGCTAACATTTGCGCAGCTCAACGGCCCCACCTGCGCGTTTTTTAGTAAACCTTGGCATACTCGGCGAACGGTATGAAGATGCCGGCCAGAGGGTATTGCAAACGGTCGCTCCCGTGGTATGTTTTTGCCCGAATCAAACCGGCGCGCATCGCCTGTAGCGTCGGTCAACAGAGAGGAAACTACCATGGCTCATCCCGTAATTGATGCCGACGAGTGCATCGCTTGTGGCGTTTGCGTCGACTCCTGCCCCGCTGGCGTTCTGGAGCTCCAGGACGTCGCTACCGTCGCTGACGAGGACTCCTGCGTCGCCTGTGGCGCTTGCCAGGACGCTTGCCCCGCCGGCGCGATCACCGAGATCGTCGAGGAGTAACAACTCCCTCACTTGCACACTCACAAGTACACCGTGCACAAAAAGGAGGCCTCCGCATCGCCGCGGAGGCCTCCTTTTGCATGTGTTCTAGGACAAATCATCCTCGTAGGGCATTAAATCGGCAAGGTAGCCCTTCTCCTTGAGCATGGCCTCGATCTCGTCGAGGGTTTGCTCATCCTCTGCCGCAATGCGATGGAAGTGATAGCCGCTCGTCACCGTTAATAGTGGAAAGCTCTTGCCGCTCTCGATATCGTGCAGATAGCGCTCAACATCGCGACGATTGCGAATGTCCAGGTCGGCCGTGATCTTACCGTACACGCGGTGATTGACGATCACGTTGAGCACGGCGCCGCCGGCGTCGACGATACTCGTGAGCTCATCGCCTGCCTGCTCCACGCTGTGGCGAACCTTGACCAAGCGCGTGGGCACGGCGGGGCTGCTGGGGGCCTCCTGTAGTACATAGCCGCGATTGGTGGCGACGATATCGTGCCCGTCAGCGCGCAGCAGGGCGATGTCCTGCACCACGACCTGACGGCTCACGCCCACCTCGCGGGCAAGCGCACTGCCCGAGACAGGATCTTTGGCTTCCTCGAGCACGGCCATGATGGAACGGCGACGCTCGCGGGCATTCATTATTTACCGTCCAGCAGACGCAGGTGCTTAAGCGAGAGGTCGAGGATCGGGGCGGAGTGTGTCAGCGCGCCCGAGCTAATAAAGTCGACGCCCAGATCGGCCAGGGCGCGAATATTGCTGGCGTCCACATTGCCCGAACACTCAGTCTTGGCGCGACCGGCGATAAGCTCGATAGCGGCGGCCATGTCGTCGTGGGTCATGTTGTCGAACATGATGATGTCGGCGCCGGCTTCCACGGCCTCGCGCACCATGTCCAGGTTCTCGCACTCGATCTCGACCGTCGTGGTAAACGATGCATGGGCGCGCGCCATCTCAATCGCGCGCGCCACGCCACCGGCGGCGTCGATGTGGTTGTCCTTGAGCATGACGGCCGTCGACAGGTTGTAGCGATGGTTGCTGCCGCCGCCGATCTCAACCGCCGCCTTCTCGAAAACGCGCATGCCCGGCGTGGTCTTGCGTGTGTCGACAAGCACGGTCTTGGTACCCTCGAGCGCCGCTGCCATTCTGTGCGTATAGGTAGCGATACCGCTCATGCGCTGCAGGTAGTTGAGCGCCACGCGCTCGCCCGAAAGCAGCACGCGCGCATCGCCGCGCACCTGGCCCACGTGGTCGCCGGCGTGCACCTCGTCACCGTCGGCAACATCAAACAGCACCGAGCTCTGCGAATCCAGCAGCTCAAAGGTGCGGGCGAACACATCCAAGCCCGCGATGATGCCATCGGCCTTGGCGATGAGCTCCACCGTGGCGGGGCGCGCCGTGGGGCACACGCTCGCCGTGCTCACGTCCTCAAACGTAATGTCCTCGCGTAGAGCCTGCAGAATCAGATCATCGACGACGAGCTTCATGGTAATGGGATTCATGGTCTACTCCTCCACGGCCTGCGTGCCGGCGGCACGGGCCAAATCATCGATTGCCAGGGAGTCGGCGCTCAGGGCGCGATGACGCCCGTCGAGCGCGGGCTCGCCCGCCTGCTCCACGGCGAGCGACTCGCCGGTGCGCATGTACCACGCGGCGCGACGACCCCAGACCAGCGCCTCGAGCAGGCTGTTGGAAGCCAGGCGATTCTTGCCGTGCACGCCGTTGCAGGCCGTCTCACCGGCTGCGTAGAGCTCGGGCATCGAGGTGCGGCCGTCCTTGTCGACCCACACGCCGCCCATAAAGTAGTGCTGCGTAGGCGTAACGGGGATGGGCTCGTCCAAGATGTCGCGGCCGTCCTCCAAGCAGCGTGCGCGAATGTTGGCAAAGTGCCCGGTCACTACATCGCGCTCGACGGGGGCAAAGCTCAGCCACTCGTGCTCGGTACCGTCCCGCTTCATCTGCTCGCGAATAGCGGCAGCGACCACATCGCGCGGCTGAAGCTCGTCGGTAAAGCGCTCACCGGCGGCGTTGAGCAAAATCGCGCCCTCGCCGCGGCAGCTCTCGCTGATCAGGAAGGTGCGGCCTGGCTGCGGCGAGAACAGTCCCGTGGGGTGGATCTGCACGTAGTCCAGGTGCTCCATCTTAATGCCATGCTCCTGAGCGATGTAGCAGGCATCGCCCGTGAGCTGCGGATAGTTGGTCGAGTGGTCGTATATGCCGCCGATGCCGCCCGTTGCCCACAGCGTGTGGCGGGCATGGATCTTAAACGGCTCGCCGGCATGCGCGCCCTCGGCGGCATTTATCAGCTCGTCGGCGGGGCGGACCGAGTTGTCCTCGTCCACGGGAACGGCGACGACACCGGCACACACCGTGGCGCCGTCACGCTCGCCCGTCAGGATGTCGGTCATGGCCACGTGCTCCAAAATCTGCACGTTATCCAGTTTGCGAACGGCCTGAAGCAGCTTGGTCGTGATCTCCTTGCCCGTAATGTCGGCATGGAAGGCAATGCGGGGGCGGCTGTGCGCACCCTCGCGGGTAAAGTCGAGGCTGCCGTCGGCCTTGCGCTCAAAGTCCACGCCCATCGCCAGCAGG
Organism: uncultured Collinsella sp.; assembly: GCA_900546775.1. Taxonomy (GTDB): domain Bacteria; phylum Actinomycetota; class Coriobacteriia; order Coriobacteriales; family Coriobacteriaceae; genus Collinsella. Next base: position 67,891 of record UREM01000002.1, read on the forward strand.
TCGTTGATGACCGAGCGGCTCGAGCGGATCATGATGTCGACGCTCTCGCGGCGGTTCTCGTAGTGGCCGGCGTGCATGGTGTCCTCAAAGAAGGCATCGTAGTCCGAGCCCTCGGGCAGCACGCAAATGCCGCCCTGCGCGAGCATCGAATCGCACTCGTCGACAGCGCCCTTGGAGAGCATGATCACGCGCGTGCTCGTCGGCAGATTGAGGGCCGCGTACAGGCCCGCCACGCCGCAACCGGCAATGACAACGTCGCACTCCATGTCGGGGTATTGTTTGGTTTCCACAGGAATCCTCTCCCTTGTTATGTGACATAAGGGACTGTCCCTCATGTCACATTGGCTTAGCGCGCCGCGTACTCGAGCATGCGGTCGAGCGTAAGTTTGGCCTGGTCGGCGGCCTCGTCCGACACGCCGATCTGCACCTCGCCCTCGCCCGTCTCCAGGCAGCGCACGAGTTTTTCGAGCGTGATGAGATCCATGTTGACGCAGGTGGGCTGCACCGCGGGGAAGTAGAACTTTTTGCCGGTGCCCTCGCAGCGGCGCTCGAGCTCGTAGAGCACGCCGCGGACCGTCACGATAATGAACTCGCTCGCGTCGGACTCCTCGGCGTACTTGATGATGCCGGCGGTGGAGCCGATGTAGTCGGCCTCGGCCAAGACGTCGGCCTTGCACTCAGGATGCGCCAGCACGAGCGCGTCGGGGTGGGCCTCCGTCGCGTCAACGATCTGCTCGACGGTGATGATGTGATGGCGCGGGCAGTAGCCGTTGTTGAGGATGACGTGCTTTTGGGGCACCTGCTCGGCTACGAAGCGGCCCAGGTTCTGGTCGGGAATGAACAAGATGTGCTGCTGCGGCAGCTCGGAGACGATCTTGACGGCGTTTGAGCTGGTAACGCACACGTCACTCCAGCTCTTGATCTCGACCGTGGAGTTGACGTAGCAGACCACGGCCAGGTCGTCGCCGTACTCGGCGCGCGCCGCATCGACCGTCTCGCGCTTGACCATGTGCGCCATGGGACAGTCCGCGCCCGGCTCGGGCAGCAGCACGGTCTTGGTGGGATTGAGCAGCTTGGCGCTCTCGCCCATAAACTCCACGCCGCACAGCACGATGGTCTGCTGCGGCAGGCTCTTGGCAAGCTTTGCCAGGTAGAAGCTGTCGCCGACGTAATCGGCCACAGCCTGGACCTCGGGCGCCACGTAATAGTGCGCCAGGATCACCGCGTCGCGCTGGGTTTTAAGTTGCTGAATGGCCTCGACGAGCTCTGCGGGCACCAATGCCGCGCGCTCCGTTGCCGTCGTTGCCGATGCCAGGCCGGCCGCGATATCGCGTGCAAGCTCCGACGCATCCATGTTCGCGCTCTGTGCCATCAAGGCCCCTCTCTTTTGGCGAATCTTGGGGCTTTAGTATGACACCTAGGTTTACAGCTGACAAGACAGCTGTAAACCTAGGTGTAAAGTTGAAATAAAGAGTCAATCATGCGGCAGGTCCATTTTCGAACTGGCAAGCTGAGGATAGCCGAGCTCTCGATAGCGCAGGAGGCATCTTTCGCCACCGCAATACCGCTCGGCGCGAGTTGCGCACCGTGAGGCACGAACGGGCGCTCCCCCGCGAGTGGTCCGCGCCCAATGTGGCAAAATCGAATTACTAAGGGGGCCCGAATGCTCAAGATTATCGCCTGCGACGACGACGTCGCTTTTCTAGATAGACTGCACCGGATGATCGACCGTTGGTCGAGCGAGACGGGCACGGCGGTCGATGTTGCGCTCGTCACGCGCGGCGAGGACCTGCTGGCCCGCCATGCCGCATCGCGCGCCGACATCATCCTGCTCGATATGATCATGCCGCTCGTCAACGGCATGGACACCGCACGCGAATTGCGCCAGGCCGACACCGCCGTACGCCTGGTGTTTCTCACCTCATCGCCCGAGTTCGCCCTGGAGTCCTACGAGGTCCGCGCCTTCGACTATCTGCTCAAGCCCGTGGCCTACGAGCGCCTGGTGCAACTGCTGGACGAGCTTTCGAGCATGCATCCGGCAGCGACCGACGAACTCGTCATCAAAACGTCCTTTGGCTACCACGCCCTGCGCCTGTCCGACATCGAATATGCCGAGGCGCGCAACAAGCACGTGGTCTTCCACCTGCGCGACGGACGCGATATCGAGGCACTCGAGTCGTTCCGCAGCGTCGAGGACCGCTTGGCGCAAAATGCCACCTTCTTTAAATGCCACCGTAGCTACCAGGTCAACTTGCGCAACATCGACCACTTCGATCGCACGGACATCGTCATGCGCTCGGGCGCGTGCATCCCGCTTTCGCGCAGCTGCAAGCAGGGATTCCAAGACGCCTACTTTGCGGTGCGCTTTGAGGGCGGGAGGCGTTGATGATCTCCTCGGTCGAAATGGTCCTTTGGGCAATCCACCACGCCACAACGCTACTCTTTGGCGTCTTTGCCTCGGCGGCGCTGTGCGGTATCGAAATTAATCGACGCCATGCACTCGAGTTGGTGGGGGTCGGAGCCGCAACCGGCGCTGCCTTTTCGATCGCCAATGTCGTAGGCGGAGAGCTTTTTGCCCGTCAGGCTTATCCGCTTGTCGTGCACCTGCCGCTTATCGTCTACCTGTGTGCGCGCTATCGTCTGAGCCCGCTGCTCGTTATGTTGGGAGTCACCAGTGCCTACCTGAGCTGCCAATTCAGCAACTGGATGGGCATCGCCGCGCTCGCCGCCACTGACTCGCAAATCGCGTACTACGTGGCGCGCATTATCACCACGGTCGCCGTCTTTGCGATCCTGCTGCATTGGGCCCGTGACATTGGACCCCGTCTGGCGGTCAAAAGCCCTACCGAGCTCGAGATTCTGCTCATCCTGCCGCTCGTCTATTACGTCTTTGACTATGCCACCAACGTCTACACCACGCTGTTCCACTCGGGCTCGGTGGTAACGGTTGAGTTTTTGGCCTTTGCGCTCTGCGCGTTCTACCTTATGTTCCTCGCTGTCTACCTGCGTGAATACGAAGAAAAAGAGGCTGCCGAGCGTGAACGCTGGATGCTCGAGACACGCGATAGCTCGGCCATGAAGGAACTCGATGCATGGCGCCAGTCCGGACGCGAGCTGTCAATTCTGCGCCACGACATGCGGCACTTCTTGCGCGGTCTGGCCGTCTTGATCGACGAAGGCCGCACCGACGAGGCACTCGATCGCATCGATACGCTATGCGAGGCCAACGACCGCACCGCCGTGCGCCGCTACAGCGCCAACGAGACCGTCAACATCGCGCTTTCGTCGTTTGGCTCGGACATCAGCAAGCGCGGCATTACCGCCAACCTGCGCGCCGCCGTGCCCCAGAGCGTGCATGTGGCCGATGTCGACCTGTTCAGCGTGCTTTCGAATGCCCTGGAAAACGCCATTGCCGCGGCGAGCGCCGCCCCCGAGGGCAAGCGCTTTGTCGATCTTGATCTGCGGTTTGAAGACGGGCAGCTGCTGCTTTCGGTTTCCAACACATTTGGACGGCCGCCGCATATGGTCGACGGCATGCCCGTAGCCGGGCACACCGGACACGGCTTTGGAACCAAGAGCATTAAGCTTGCCGTCGAACGCATGAACGGCAACTGCCAGTTCTGCATCAACGGCGACCGGTTTGAGCTTCGCGCCGTGATGTAGGGACGCGGTAAGCCGGCGCCGCGCTCGACCCGTCAGGGCCGCCTTACCGGCTCCGGTCCGCTACAGCGGAGCGGCCGCCGGAGTCAGCTGCTTGATGTAGGCCCACATGCGCTGCTTAGCGGCCTTGTCGGTGAGTGCCGCCTCAAAACCGTCGAGCGCGAGCACGCGGCGGCCCTGTACATGGGCGACCAGGCCGGGCTTGAGCATGGCGGTGTCAAAGTCGTCGATCGCCACGAGCATGTCGGCATAGGTCTCGCGCATGGCGTCAGCCGCGTTGTTGTCGAGCAGTAGCACCGCCTCGGGGTCCAAGGCCTCAAGTGCCTCGCGGAACAGCTCGCACGGCAGAGTCTCGCCCACCGCGACCGCTCCGTCACCCGCGCCGGCGACGCTTGCCAGCACGCAAAAATCCTCGGGCGCGTAGCCGATGGCCCCAAGCGCCTTACGCAACGCCGCGCCATCCGGACCGGCAGCCAGCTCGCCGCCCGAACGCTCGGCCTCGTCCAAATCGCCTTTGACCAGCACGATCGGCGAGCACGCGTTGCCCACGATGCGCACGCCACGGACCGCAAGCGATGTGAGCTCCTGCTCGGCCGCCTGGGCGATGGCTTCTTTTTTCTGGCTTTGTGACGTGGACATGCGCTCTCCAATCGTTTGCGTGCCCACCATTATATAAAAGAGCTGCCCGCGAGTGGTTGCTTTGCGGGCGGCTGGGTATAAGCACGGTCGTACTGAGTTTTACGCGGCCAAGCCGCGTCGCATTATGGAGGTCACCATGGCTGACATTAAGCAGATTACCCCCGAGAATTTCGATTCCGTCGTTAACGACAGCATGCCCGTGCTGGTCGATTTTTGGGCACCGTGGTGCGGTCCCTGCCGCTCGCTCTCGCCCATCGTTGACGAGGTTGCCGACGAGCTGGCGGGCAAGCTTGCCGTTGCCAAATGCAACGTCGACGACAACCAGGACCTGGCCATGAAGTATGGCGTCATGAGCATCCCCACGCTGATTGTGTTTAAGAACGGCGAAGAGATTGACCGCTCGGTTGGCGCTCTGCCCAAGGCGAGGCTGCAGGCGCTGCTGGAGAAGCATCTGTAATACGCTTGTTACTTACCCGCCGTCCATGAGCGCTTTTGCACCGCTCGCCGGACTTCTGGATGCACCGAGTGCAACCATGGATAGTATGGTAGTCACAAACAGCCCCCAGTGAACGGGTGCGGGTCGCACAGACTCGTACCCGTTTTCTTATGCAGCTGCGCGCAAAGCGGGCGTAGTAAAATCTGAACCACTGGATTACCGTCCACACAAGGAGATTTCCCATGCATGATGTTGGAATGAACATGAGCCAGCTTGCCATGAGCGTCAAGCAGGTCGACGACACCATCGAGCTCGCTCACGAGTGGAGCCATCAGTTGCTGCATGCGACCGAGAATTTTGACATGGAGCGCATCGGCGCCAAGCTCGAGGCAGCCATGGCCGCGCTGCACGAGGCCCACGACGCACTCGAGGGCTACGAAGAGGCCATCGAGGCCGACCACAACTCCGTCGGCTCCGTGAAGCTGGTGTAACGTGGCCGAACACGAGCACGGCTGCGGGTACGAGCACGAGCATCCGCACGGGGCGGACGGTGACGCAGGCTGCCACTGTAGTGGCTCCGGCTCCGAGCTGGTCCGCTTTTCGGTTACCGCACCGGACGACCTGCTGCGCCGTTTTGACGAACAGATCGCGCGCCGCGGCGACGTGGCCAACCGCTCCGAGGCCGTGCGCGACCTGATTCGCGCCTCGATCGCCAAGGAGCAGATGCGCACGCCCGATGAGCATGTTATCGGGTCGCTCACCATGATCTACGACCACCATACCGGCGACCTGACGCGCCGTCTGGACGAAGTGCAGCACGACTACACCGACGAGATCGTATCGACCATGCACGTGCATCTGGATCACCACAACTGCTTAGAGATTCTGGCGCTCAAGGGTCGCGGCGAGCGCGTCTACGAACTAGCCGACCGCCTGCTGGGCCTGCGCGGCGTTAAGCACGGTGAGCTCACGTGCGCCGCCACCAAGCAGAGCCTGGGGCTGTAGCGCACCTGTCCCTATTTGGTCGGTTTTGATGAGGGGTGTCGCATGCGACATGTGCATATTCATGTGACGGGCATTGTGCAGGGCGTTGGCATGCGGCCGTTTGTGTATCGCGAGGCCATGGCGCATGGCATTTGCGGATGGGTGCTCAACGCGGGCGACGGCGTGCATATCGAGGCGCACGCTCCGGCCGATGCGCTCGATGCTTTTGTTGCCGCGCTTTCTGCGCATGCGCCTGCGGCAGCCCGCGTAGAATATGTCGAGGTTGTGGACCTGGCAGCCCACGGTTGGGATACCGCCAATGAACAGGGTTTTCGCATCGTAGCATCGCAGGACCAGACCGCGCACACGACGCTCGTCTCACCCGATATCGCCACCTGCGATGATTGTCTGCGCGAGTTGTTCGACCCCGCCGATCGGCGCTATCACTACCCTTTTATCAACTGTACCAACTGCGGACCGCGCTTTACCATCATCCGGTCGCTGCCTTATGACCGAGCGGCCACGTCGATGAATTGTTTTCCCATGTGTCCTGAGTGTGCCGCGGAGTATGCCGACCCACTCGACCGGCGTTTTCACGCGCAGCCCGATGCCTGCTTTGATTGCGGGCCGCATATCACGTGGCGCGAAGCGAGCGTGGGCGGTGAGCCGGGCGAAGCCGCCGCGTTGCCGGCCGTCGGCACCACGCGCGAGACCAGCGACGCCATTATCGACCGCTGTGTTGAGCTGCTGGCCGGTGGCGGTATCGTCGCCATCAAGGGTCTGGGCGGATTTCACTTGGCATGCGACGCTTCCAACGAGCAGGCGGTAGCCGAGCTTCGCCGCCGCAAACGCCGCAGCAACAAACCGCTTGCCGTTATGGTACGCGACCTTGCCGACGCTGAATGCCTGTGCCATGTCAACGACGTTGCACGCGGCTTGCTGGCCGGCAGCATTCGCCCCATTGTGCTGCTGCGCCGACGTGCTGCTTGCGAGAGCGGCGGCTCCCCCGACGCCCTCGCGCTCGCGCCGTCCGTCGCGCACGACCTTCCAGAGCTCGGTGTTATGCTCCCCTACACCCCGCTTCAGCATCTGTTGCTTGCCGCGGCAGAAGCCCGCGGTATGCACGCGCTCGTCATGACCAGCGGAAACCTGAGCGAAGAGCCCATCGAGACCGATGACGATCTTGCCTGGGGGCGCCTCGTTGCCGCCGGCATTGCCGACGCGCTGCTCGGCAACGACCGCGCGATTCTCTCGCGCTACGACGACTCCGTGGTACGCGTGGTCGATGGCGCCGCCATGCCTGTGCGTCGCGCACGCGGATATGCGCCGCAGCCGTTAGCGCTGCCGGCGCTCGACGGCACTGCACCCTGCGTGCTCGCCTGCGGGCCGCAGCAAAAAGCTACGATCGCGCTCACGCGCGAGGACGCCGACGGCCATGTGGCCTGTTTTGTGTCGCAGCATATCGGCGATGTCGAAAACGGCGAGACCTTCGATGCCTGGAACGCCGCGCGCACGCGCTTGGAAAACCTCTTTGACCTGGCGCCTGCCGCCTTGGCATGTGACATGCATCCCAGCTATCTGTCGAGCCAGTGGGCGCGTGAACTGGCACGGAAGCACAATCTGCCGCTTATCGAAGTCCAACATCATCATGCACATATCGCGAGCGTGATGGCCGAGGCCATCGCCGCGGGCCAGCTTACAACCAACGCGCGTGTCCTTGGCATCGCCTTTGACGGCACCGGCGCCGGCACCGATGGGACCATTTGGGGCGGCGAGTTTCTTGTTGCCGGCCTTGCCGATTTTGAACGCGCCGCGCACCTGCGCACCTGGGCGCTCCCCGGCGGGGCGGCCTCCGTGCGCGACGCCCGCCGCAATGCCTTTGCCCTGCTGAGCGAGCTCGGCCTGCTCGAGCACCCGGGTGCCGCGGGGCTATTGGGCGCCCTCGACGAGCAAACGCGCAGCGTGACAGCCACCATGATCGAGCGCGGCATCAACAGCCCGCGTACCAGCAGCATGGGGCGTCTCTTTGATGCCGCGGCGGCAATTCTGGGCATCTGCGACAAGGCAACCTACGAGGGCGAGCCCGCCATCGAACTCGAAGCCGCCGCCTGGCCCGCGCTCGGCGGTAAGACCGTTCGTCTCGACGGCAATCATGCAGGCGTATTCACGTCTGCCGACGACTCCCCCATCTTGGACCCCCAACCGCTCATCGAATCTCTTCTGAATGGAATTGAGGCAGGCACGCCGGCCGACAGGCTCGCCCTCGAGTTTCACATCGCCATTACGCACGCTACGACCCACATCGCGTGCGAGATCTGCAATCGCGAAAACCTCGATACCGTCGCGCTCTCGGGCGGTGTGTTCATGAACCGGCTTTTGCTTCAGCTCCTTACCCACGAACTCAAAGACGCCGGTCTTGCCGTCTTGGTCCCCCATACTGTGCCCGTCAACGACGGCTGCATCGCCTACGGTCAGGCCGCCATCGCTCGCGCTCGCCTCGCGCAGACAGCATCGCGATAGGCGTTTTGCCAGCCTGCGCGCCGCCGTCTCACAGGTGTAACGCGTTTGCTCGTGACTCCCGCGAGCGCTACCATCAACTGATGGGTAATTAGGCGCCTATCCAGCGCAAAACGTATAAAAGGGGAACATTATGTGCCTTGCCGTTCCCGGTAAAGTGGTCAAACGCGACGACGACCTTAAGGCGACCGTCGACATGATGGGCATCGAGCGCCCCGTTTCGCTGCGCCTCGTGCCGACGGCACAGGTAGGCGACTATATTCTCGTGCACGCCGGCTTTGGCATTCAGATTGTCGACGAGCAGGAAGCCCAAGAGACACTCGAGCTCGTCAATACCATGACCGAGCTGGCCGAAGAGGACCAGCTCGCCACTAACCCGGCCGAGGCATACTAGTGGCGGCGGCGCAGCCGGTTCGCTCCGGTATCGACTTTTCGGCATTTCGCGACCCCAAGCTGGCTCGCGAGCTCATCGATCGTATTCATGAGCTTGTCGGCAACCGCAGCATCAACCTTATGGAAGTCTGCGGTACGCATACCGTGAGCATCGGTCGCTATGGCTTTCGCTCCATTATGCCTGCCGGGCTCAAACTGCTGAGCGGTCCGGGTTGCCCCGTCTGTGTTACCGCCAACCGCGATATCGACCATGCAATCGCGCTCGCCAAGATGGACGGCGCCATCATCACCACCTTTGGCGACATGATGCGCGTGCCCGGGTCGTCTACCTCGCTCGCCGCGCAAAAGGCGGCGGGGCGCGATATTCGCATTGTGTACTCCCCGCTCGATGCACTCGATATCGCCGAACACAACCCCGATCGCCCGGTCATCTTTATGGGCGTCGGCTTTGAGACCACGACGCCCACCATCGCCGCCGCCATTTTGGAGGCCGATGCACGCGGACTCCAGAACTTCTCGGTCTATTGCGCCCACAAGACCACGCCGCCGGCGCTGCGCGCCATCGCCAACGATCCCGAGACCACTATCGACGGCTTTATCCTTCCGGGACACGTCGCTACCATCACGGGCCTGGCACCCTTTGGGTTTTTGGTCGATGAGTTCGAGACCCCCGGCGTAGTCACCGGGTTTGAGCCGGTCGATATCCTGCAAGGTATCTGCATGCTGGTCCAGATGGTTGTCGAGAAAAGGCCGGCGATCGACAACGCCTACCGCCGTGGCGTCAACGCTGACGGCAACCCCGTAGCGCGCCAGCTGGTCGAGCAGGTATTTGAGCCGTGCGACACCACGTGGCGCGGACTGGGACCGATTGCCAACTCGGGTCTTTCCATCCGGCCCGAATTCGCGCGCTTTGATGCCGGCGCCCGCTTTGACGTACCCATTGAACCGACGGTCGAACCACGCGGGTGCCGCTGCGGCGACGTGCTGCGCGGCGCCATCACGCCGAGCGACTGCCCGCTGTTCGGCCACGCATGTACGCCCGAACATCCCGTCGGACCGTGCATGGTGAGCTCCGAGGGCAGCTGTGCAGCATATTTCCGCTACCGAGGCTGTTAGGTTCCGCCGTTCTAACGAACGGCGGACCGGTCGACGCTGCGCGCCATTCAGGCGAAGCGATTTGCCTTTCAATCGTCGGCTGCGGGCAAAAGCCCAGCAGCCTCCTCTTTCAAGGCAACTCACTTCGCCTGAATGGCGCTCGCTGACTTTTACTTAACATCGATTCTGCCACACTCAGCTATTGCCGACCCCCCACGATTGGAGTTTTCGATATGTCCCGTACTGCCACCGATAGCACTGTCCTGTTGGGCCACGGCTCTGGCGGCCAGATGATGAAACGCATCATCGATGAGGTCTTTTTGGATGCCTTTGGGTCGCCCGAACTGCTCGAGGGCAACGATGCCGGCGTCGCTGCGCTGCCCGCGAGCGGGCGCATCGCCATGTCGACCGACAGCTTTGTAGTCTCGCCGCAGTTCTTCCCCGGCGGCAATATCGGCCGACTCGCCGTGTGCGGAACCGTCAACGACGTCGCGACCTCGGGCGCTAATGTGCGCTACCTCTCATGCGGCTTTATCCTCGAAGAGGGCTATCCCATGGACAAGCTGCGCCAGATTGTGCAGACCATGGCCGAAACGGCACATGAGGCAGGCGTGAAGATTATCACCGGCGACACCAAGGTGGTCGAGCGTGGCGGTGCCGACGGCGTCTACATCAATACCGCTGGCGTAGGCGAGGTGCCCGCAGGCGTGACGCTCAGCGGTGCCAACTGCCGGCCCGGCGACGTCATCCTGGTGTCGGGCACACTCGGCGACCACGGCATCGCCATCATGAGCCAACGCGAGGGCCTGGCGTTTTCGAGCACCATCGAAAGCGATGCCGCGCCGCTCAACCACCTGATTGCCGATGTGCTTGCCGCAGCACCCGACACACACTGCTTCCGCGACCCCACGCGCGGTGGCCTGGCCTCGACGCTTAACGAGTTTGCGCAGGCCAGCGGCGTTGCCATGGAGGTCGACGAGGATGCCGTGCCCGTGCGCCCCGACGTGCAGGCCGCCTGCGAGATGCTCGGCTACGATGTGCTGCAGGTGGCAAACGAGGGCAAGATGGTTGCCGTCGTGCCGACCGAGCAAGCCGATGCCGCGCTGAGCGCCATGCGCGCCGCCCGCTACGGCGAGAATGCCGCCATCGTCGGTCGCGTGCTGCCACTTGCCGAGGGCGCCCGTCCCGCCGTGCGCGTACGCACCGGCTGGGGCTCGACCCGCATCCTCGACATGCTCGTGGGAGAACAGCTGCCGAGGATTTGCTAACGACAAAGGCTCAGGGCTATTAAAGATATTCAGATTCCAAACATGCCCGGCACGCATGCCCAGTATCATGGGGTGCGTTTTACAACTCAAGCGGCAGGAGCACCCATGGCAGCAGCTTTTTCCCATGTGATCTTTGACCTGGACGGCACCATTCTCAACACGCTCGAGGACCTGGCGGCCGCCGGCAACCATACCTGCGAGACGCACGGCTGGCCCACGTTTGCCGTTGACGAGTACCGTTACAAGGTGGGAAACGGCATGCTCAAGCTGGTTGAGCGCTTTATGCCCGCCGAGTACGCGGGCGACAGCCGTATGTTTGAGCAGACGCTTGCCGAGTTTAGGGCTTACTACGGCGAGCACAAGGAGGACCACACCGCACCGTACGCCGGCACGATCGAGATGCTCGACCGCCTGCGCGCCGCGGGCATCCAGCTTGCCGTGCTCACCAACAAGGACCACATTTCGGCGGCCCCGCTTATCGAGAAGTACTTTGGCCCCGACCGCTTTGCGCTGGTCCAGGGCCGTGTCGACGCTTTTCCGCCCAAGCCCGAGGCGCCCGTCACGCTGCATGTGATGGAAGCGCTGGGCGCCGACCCGGCGACCACGCTCTACGTGGGCGATTCCAATGTCGATATCCTGACCGGTCATAACGCCGGCCTTAAGAGCGCGGGCGTCAGCTGGGGCTTCCGCGGCCGCGCAGAGCTGGAAGCCGCCGGCGCCGACTACGTGGTGGACAGCCAGGCAGAGCTCGCGGCGCTGATTCTAGGCGAGTAACGAAGCCGCCGCTCCATGCGGCTGCGACAATTCTTCCGCAAGGAAAGCGCATCCCGTTTTGGAGCTCCGGAATGGGATGCGCTTTCCGTTTGAGGCGCGTCGGGGAAACTGTGTCCCGTTTTGGAGCTATATTCCGGGTCGCACTTTCCGCAACCCGCCTCATCCGGAAACCGCGACCCACTATTCGGCCAAAAACCGGGCCGCATTTTCCCGAGCGTTCGCAATGCAACGCCGGCACAAGGAGTGTCCCCAACTGCCGGCAGGAAAGGAACGTCCCCAAGCACCGCCTTCCCAATGACTACTCCAGCGATGGTAACGTCACGGGTAGAGGACGGACAGCGAGCGACGTCCAGGACGAACAAGTTGGCATGAAAAAGGCGAGGCATAGACCTTCGGGTCATGCCTCGCCTTTTGAATGACAAATTGTCGCCCTGGGCGGCGCGCAGCGTCGGGCAGTTACGGCGTTTGGTAAAACGCCGTAACGAACTACCGCGTAACTCCCCTAGCTCATCATGGCATTCATCATCTCGTTGGTTGCGGAATCGTCGGCAGACCACTCGCCGTCGTCATTGCAGGAATACTTGAAGGTGACCTTGGTGTCCTTGGTCTTAGCAGCCTTGGTCACATCGACCATAACCTGACCGGCCATCTTGTACAGCTCGTCATCGGAAGGCATCGAATCGAGCGCGGCGACCTTCTCCTGGTACTGGGTGGCAAAATCCTCAACGATCTGGTTCATGGACTTGCAGGTAATGGTGACCTCGGCAGTTGCGGTACCCTTGTCCTCGTCGACCGTCACGTCGCCGATCTTGTAGTCAAAGCCCTCGAGATAGCTCTTGGCGTACTCCTTGGGATCGATGCCCAGCTGCTCAAACTCGTCGCCCGAGGCCTCTTCCAGGCCGGCGAGGAAGTCGTCGCCGCCGTTCTTGACCTCGTCAAACTGCGTCGTAAGATCCTCGGTGATGAGCTCCTCAACCGAAGGACCTCCGCAGCCGGAAAGCACAACCACGCACGCGACCAGAACAGCCATCAGGGGCGCAAGCAGCAGCTTCTTCTTCATGACATTCCTCCCAACAAGCGGCCCCGCGCTTCCCGACGCGGTGCGCGTCGTAACAATAAGGCCATACTAGCCGATAACGAACACCCCCGGCAAAGCAAAGGCGCAGTCGGCTCGATTTAACGTCCGAACGGTTTACCGGTCCGCCCAACGCGCAATAAAACGTTCCGCCGCATTGTAATAAAAAAGGGTGGTCGGACAATTCGACCACCCCAAAACATCCTTATGTTGCCGCAGTTTACTTGCGGACGACCTTGACGATGGCATCGCCAGCGGAGACAGCGGAGTCAGCCTCGACGGCGAGCTCGACGTCGGCGAACTCGGCGGTGTTGGACACAGCCACGACGACGCAGTCCTTGTAGCCGGCAGCGGCGATCTTGGCGCGGTCGATCTTGAGCATGGGCTGGCCAGCCTTAACGACATCGTCGGCCTTGACGAAGCCCTCGAAGCCGTCGCCGTTCATGTTGACGGTATCGACGCCAACGTGCACCAGAACCTCGATGCCGCTATCGGACTGCAGGCCCACGGCGTGACCCATGGTGACGGTCACCTTGCCGTCGCAGGGAGCGTAGACCAGATCGTCCTCGGGCCACACGGCGCAGCCCTTGCCCAGAACCTCGCCACCAAAGACGGGATCGGGCACGTCGGCCATCTTGATGACCTTGCCCTTGACGGGCGAGCACAGCACGTCGGCGCCGGCAGAAGCAGAGATGGAGGCCGGAGCAGCGGCAGCCGCGGGCTCAGCCTTCTTCTTGAACATGTCAAACAGACCCATACGTTTTCTCCTCTTGATTAAGCGCAACGTTATGCGCATGCCTATGGTGATTATAGTGCCAAATGGTTCAAATGCTAAGGTGGGGACTCGAATCGCGAGCCCATCCCAACGCTTTTCCCCGGTGGCACTCATATTGTCGATTAATCCAGGCCCTCGGCACCGTTGGACTTGATGATCTTCTGGTAGGCGTAGAAGCTGTCCTTGCGGCGGCGCTCGTAGGTACCGGTGCCGTCGTCGTACTTATCGACGTGGATGAAGCCATAGCGCTTGCGCATCTCGCCGGTGCCGGCGGAAACCAAGTCGATGGGGCCCCACCAGGTGTAGGCGATCAGGTCGACGCCGTCGGCAATGGCCTCGCCCATGGCCTTGATGTGGCTCTGCAAGTAGGCGATGCGGTACGGATCGTGGATGGAACCGTCCTCCTCGACCTCATCGTAGGCGCCCATGCCGTTCTCGACCACCATCAGCGGAATCTCGTAGCGGGCGTAAATCTCGTTGAGGGCGATGCGCAGGCCCAGCGGATCGATCTGCCAGCCCCAGTCGGTGGACTCCAGATAGGGATTCTTGCCGCCAAAGGTCATGTTGCCCTCGGTCATCTCGTGGTCCTTGTGGGTGCCCACGGTGCCGGACATGTAGTAGCTAAAGGTGTAGAAATCGACCTTGCCGTCGGCGATATCCTGCAGGTCGCCGTCCTCCATCACGAGCTCGACATCGTTCTCGGCCCAGAAGCGCTTGGCATAGAACGGGTACTTGCCGCGCACCTGCACGTCGGAGCAGTACCAGTTCATGGTATTCATCTCCTGCTGCGTGGCGAACACGTCGGCCGGATCGCACGTGGCGGCATAGGAGAGGATGAAGCAGTCCATGTTGCCCATCTTAAACTGCGGATAGTGCTCGTGGGCATAGCGCACGACGCGGCCGCTGGCGACAAACTGGTGATGCAGGGCCTGCATACGGGCCTGCGGCGTGGTGTGGACCGCCGAAGCCGGGCCCTCAAAGCCCTGGATCATGCTGGTCCCAAAGAGGTTGCCCATGTCCTGGGTGCCGCAGTTGATCTCGTTGAAGGTGAGCCAGAACTTGACCTTGTCCTGATAGCGGTCGAAGACGGTCTGACAGTACTTCTCAAAGAAGCCGATGAGCTCGCGGCTCGCCCAGCCGTTGTACTTCTCGACCAGGTGATAAGGCATTTCGTAGTGCGACAGGGTCACGAGCGGCTCGATATTGTGAGCGCGCAGGCAGTCGAAGACGCGGTCGTAGAAGGCGAGGCCGGCCTCGCTGGGCTCGGCATCGTCGCCGTTGGGGAAGATGCGGCTCCAAGAGATGGACATGCGGAACATGGTAAAGCCCATCTCGGCGAACAGCGCGATGTCCTCCTCGTAGTGATGGTAGAAGTCGATACCGTCATGATTGGGGTAGAAGCGGTCGGGGTCGATGTCGATCGTGATCTGACGCGGCTCCTTGTAGCTGCCGCCCAAGAAATGGTCGTCGACCGAAGGACCGCGGCCGTCCACGTTCCAAGCGCCCTCAAACTGATTGGCGGCCGTGGCGCCACCCCAATAGAAACCCTCGGGGAACTTGATGTTTGCCATGAGCATCTCCTTTGCATTGCGGGTCGATAGGCCGAGTATCGCCCACGCACGCGACAGGCAGGGGCAGGGGTGCCAAACCCGACACTTCTTTTCGCAGACGCGCGCTGCAACAGCGCTGCAGCTGAAACTTTTTGACACCGAAGGAGCGAAGACGATCCGCCCCGCGCTTACCGGCGGTATGCCGCGGGGGTGCAGCCATACTTGTCGTGAAACTTACGGTAGAAGAAGCTCATGTTTTCATAGCCCACCGCATGCGCAGCCGCCCCGGCCGTGGCGCCGCCGCGCAGAAGCTCGGCCGCACGTACCAGGCGTCGCTCCTGCACAAGCTGCCTAAAGGTCTTGCCCACATGGCGCTTGAGAAGCGCCGTCGCATAATTAGGGCTCAAGCCAAACTCCGCCGCCATCCCCTCGAGGGAGCATGCAGCGAATTCGCGATCGATATAGCCAAGCATTCCCGTCACCAGGGCAGTGGGCCCCGCTGCGCCGTCCGCCGCGCCGCGCACCAGCTCGCGCTCGTAGCAATCCATGAGCTCGGCCAAAAACAGCTGAAACAGACGCAAGACGATCTCGGGACCGTTGGGGCTCGGGTCGTACAGCTCGCAGAGCATCTCCTGCATGTAGCGCCGAATCCGACGGCTCTCGCCGCAATGAAAACGGACATGGCCCCGATGGTCCGTCTCGCTGTTGAGCGCGTTGAACAAAAACCGCGAGACCGCGCTCTCGCGCGAGAGGCTCGACTCGAGACTCCGGCGCAAAAAAAGAGCGTGAAACGGTCATGCTCAGCATGATGTCGTCCTCACCAAGCGCCGCCACGGCATGCGGGCAGAGGGCGTCGAGCAAAAGCACCTCGTTGCGGCCCAGCTCGAGCCTCTCCCCCGCCACCGTCTGCGGGCAGCGTCCGCGATACACATAGCTCAGCTCCACGTAATCATGCACGTGCTCGGGAACTGCATTAAAGCGCGAGTTTTTCCTTATCGTCAGGCCACGCGGCATGCCGGGCTGGGCATAGGCAAACCCTGGCTGGCCAATCTTGCGCACTGGGCATCCGTCGATTTCGACATGCTCGGTCATAATCGACCAATCAAATGCCATGCCGTCTTTATAAGCGATCTCACTGGCGCTCAGTTCGTTGAGCCTACGCTCGAGCTCGTCGATCTCCATGGCTTGCCAATCGTTGATTTGGTCATAGTTCGTCGTGATTCAGATATTAGCAGAACGCGCCGACGCGTCCATAATCTGTGCTATGCAGCAGATCGATCGAGCCAAGGAGGATCCATGACCGCGCACTATCAGCAGGTGCTCGAGGGTACATACGACAACCATGTGCTTCCGTTTTTGTGGATGAAGGGCGAGAGCCATAAGACCATTGCCGAGTATCTGGAAAAGATCGCCGGCGCCGACATCCACGAGGTCTGTCTCGAAAGCCGCCCACACCCCGATTTTTGCGGCGAGGGCTGGTGGCGCGACTTGCGCTTTGTCATTGACGAGTGCAAGCAGCTGGGCCTTAAGCTCTGGATCTTGGACGACGCGCACTTCCCCACGGGCTTTGCCAACGGCGCCGTCAAGGAGGCCGTGCCCGAGCTCCGCAAGATCGTGCTCACGCACCGCACGTTCGACATCGTGGGCCCCACGTCCGCCGCGAGCATCGCGCTCGCCAACATGCTCGACAAAACGGAGCGCTTCTACGGCGTGACATTTATGCAGGACGGCAGCCCCGTCGACGTCGCTTACCGAGTAATCGACGATGCAGACGGCAACCCCAGCCGCCTGGTCTTCGATGCACCTGCGGGCCTCACGCAGGCATGCGTGATGTTCACGAGCGGCAAGACCTCCTACAACGAGGACTACATCAATATGGTCGACCGCACCTCGGTGGCGCAGCTCATCGATGCTGTCTACGAGCCGCATTTTGAGCATCTGGGCGATGAGTTTGGCAAGACGATCCTGGGCTTTTTCTCCGATGAGCCCGGATTTGCCAACGAGAAGGGCACCACGGGCCCCGATGGCATCTCGGACACGCTCATCGGCAAGGCCACCGCGCCCCTACCCTGGTCGGCCGAGCTTGAGCGTCGCCTACGCGCGGCACTGGGCGAGCGCTACCTGGCCGAGCTCCCGCACCTGTGGGACCGCGAGCCGGCCGGCGCGCACGTACGCCACGTCTATATGGACATCGCGAGCACCCTCTATAAGGAGTGCTTCTGCGACCAGCTCGGAGACTGGTGCCGCGCGCGCGGCGTGCAGTACATCGGCCACGTTATCGAGGACAAGGACTGCCACGCGCGCCTGGGCGTGGGCGCCGGGCACTACTTCCGCGCCGTGGGCGGTCAGGACATGGCGGGCGTCGACATCGTGATCAACCAGCTGGTACCCGGCATGGACCGCGGCCTTCACAGCTACGGACGCGGCGTGTGGGACCTCGAGTTCTATAACTACGTGCTGCCCAAGCTGGGCTCCTCGGCAGCACACCTCGACCCCAAAAAGCAGGGGCGCTGCATGGCCGAGGTCTTTGGCGCATTTGGATGGCACGAAGGCCTACGCGAGATGAAGTGGATCGCCGATCATTTTTTGGTGCGCGGCGTCAATTGGTTTGTGCCGCACGCCTTTAGCATGGCCGCCTTCCCCGACTGGGACTGCCCGCCGCATTTCTATGCACATGGCCAAAACCCCCAGTTTGCACACTTTGGGCAGCTCATGAGCTACATGAACCGTACGGCGAGCCTGCTGAGCGGCGGGCGCGCAACGACCCCGGTGGCGCTTCTCTACCATGCGGACGCCGAGTGGGCAGGCGAGGCGAACTTTATGCAGCATGCCGCCTCCGAGCTTTTGCGCGCGCAGGTCGACTTTGACATCGTGCCGGCAGAGGCATTTGAGGACGCAGGGCGCTATGCCGTTGAAATTGCCGCAGACGGTAGCGGCTTTAGCGTGAACGGCCAGGCATACCGCTGCCTGGTGATGCCCGGAGCCGAGTTTGTCGGCGGAGCCGTGCTCGACTTTGCCGCGCGTGCCGCAGCCGCAGGTGTTGCCGTGTACGCGCTGGATGAGTTGCCGAACAAGCGCTACGACGGTGACACTGCAGGCCGCGAGGGCTTTGCCTCCCTGGATGCAGCCGCGGTCGCCGACATCAAGCTCCTGGCGACCACCGAGCTCGCAGACACACTTGCCAATACCGGCATGCAGACCGTGGTTTGCGCCGAGCCCCAGTCCTGGCTGCGCGCACTGCGCTACGAGCGGGCGGACGAGAGCTATCTGATGCTCGTCAACGAGCATCCCAAGCAGGGTATCTCCACTCAGATTGCGCTTGCCGACGGCACACCCGTTGCAGGCGCGCGCCTCGACCTGCTCAACGGCACCGATCCCGCCGCCTTTGACGGCACGCTCGAGCTGGCTCCCTACGAGAGCTGCATCGTGGTCCTTGGGGCTACAGGTTCCGCCGGCGCGGCAACTGCTGGAGACGAAGCCACATGCGTCGACGGGCCCTGGGCGGTTGCCTTCTCTGCCCCTGGTACCGATGCCTTTGGCGAGTCTGTTGAGCTTGCAGACCTGCACGACCTTTCCTCGGCCGAGTTCCCCGGCAAGGCCGGCACGTTCCGCTACCAGGCCTCCTTTGTCCTGGGCGAAGCGGCCAGCCGCGCTGTCATCGACCTTGGGGAGGTCTTTGAGACCGCAACCGTCACCCTCGACGGCAAATCCCTCGGCACCCGCATCTGTCCGCCTTACCGCTTTGAGGCCGCCGCACTTTTAGCCGGTGAGCACGCGCTCACGATTGACATCATCAACACCCTCGACCACGCCGTCCCCGACGTGTTCGGCATGACCGAGCCCTCCGAGCCCAGCGGTCTCTTGGGGCCCGTACGCGTGCTCGGGTAACGCCCCGGGCGCAAACGGCCCAACAAGGACAGCGCCCCTATGTTGAGCCCGCACAGCGTCGAGCGGTCCGTCGTTCATAGACCGGCGGACCAAAACTCCCAGCCAAGCCGAACGTTTTATTTATCGCTATGATTGGTTTATCGCGACGCAAACGCATAGGAGCCATATGGATATCAGGCGAAAGATCACGCAGGGCAAAAGCCTCACCCCCACCGAGCAACAACTTGGGCGAACGGCCCTCGCCATGGGCGAGGATGTGCGCGGGCTTTCCATTAAGGAATTTGCCGCGTGCGCCAACGTTTCGGTCGCGAGCGTGCACCGCTTTTGCAAAAAGCTCGGCCTCGAGGGATTCAAAGACCTCAAGGTCGAGCTCATCCGCCAGGCGACCGAGGCGGGCAACCGGCGCGACGTGGACATCAACTTTCCCTTCGATGCCACCTCCACCCCTGCGCAGGTGATGGAGCGCATGGAGGGGCTCTACCAGACCACCTTGGCCGAAACGCAGGAGCTGCTCGACCCTGCACAGCTCGACCACGCCGCCAAGCTCATCATGCGCGCCGGCACCGTGGACATCTACACGGGCTCGCATAACCTGTATCCAGCGGGAATGTTCCGCGATCGCTTGCTTTCCGCCGGCAAAAGCGCGACGTGCCACGACAGCGTCGAGGCGCAGGTGCGCACGGCGCTCGCCTCGGGTCCCGACCATGTGGCAATCATCATCTCCTACAGCGGCCTTGCCCCCAACCTCAAGGAGATCTTGCCGATCCTTAGCAGTCGACATGTCCCGGTCATCGTCATCGGCACGCCGTACTGTGCCCGCATTCACCCCGGCTTTGCCGCCTATCTCACGGTAAGCGACCACGAGAGCATGACGCACCGCATCACGCAGTTCGCCAGCCATATCGCCGTGCAATACGTACTCGATTCGCTCTATAGCAGCTACTTTGCCAAAGATTACGCCCGCTGCTCCGAGTTCTTAGAGCGCTCGTTCCCCTACACCCGCCTGCCCGGACTCAAGTAGCGACGAGCGTGGATTTTTGGACACTCAGATAACGAGCGTGGATAATCTCCCACTTTGAGCCCGCACACAGGCCAAAACCGGGAGATTATCCACGCTCATTTTGGGTCCCCCGGGAACGCATGAGGAGGGCGGATAGACAGCCGTTATTTGCGAGGCGTCAGCGACGTAAAGAGTCCGTGTTGGTTGCAGTAAAGATATATCCTGCCGCGCCCGGTAATATGGAAGCGCGGCTGCACCGATTGCTCTGGATAGAGCTTCTTAAAGCAGATGCCGTCCATAGTCGCATATGCCACAAAGCTAATGTAGTGATCCTTGGTCATGGGATGATCGAGCGTGACGTACCAATCGTCCTCGATGCGCTCGATGGAAAAGGCGTGGTCCGCGTCCGGCTCTTCGGCCTCCTGGGGAAACATCGTGGAGCCACAGCAGCTAAAGCTGCCTTCTCCGAGCGCGTGCACAACGTTTCCGCAGATAGGGCAAACGTAAAAGACGCCTTTGAGCATATTGCCTGCACGGTTGGCGTTGGCCCGAATGTCACCAGCCAAAAGCTCAGCCACGCTTATGCCGAGTCTCTGGGCCAAAGGCTCAACGAGGGAAATGTCGGGAAGGCCGCGGCCGGATTCCCACTTGCTGACGGCTTTATCGGTCACGCCAAGGCTTTCCGCCAGGGCGCGCTGGGTGAGGCCGCGCTCTTCGCGCAGCTGCTTGATGGCATGCGCTGCCAAAAAAGTATGGGAGGCATTGGTTTGCCGTGTCTGGTTCATGGGCTGTCCAATCAAATTGAAGAAATGGAGTGAACCGGTTCGACAGTCAGTATCCATTTGAAGGCCAGGCTCGACAACCTACGCTGCGTAGACATGCGCCAATCGAACGAGCGCGGATTTTTGGACACTCATCCTGAGTAGTCATTTAAGAACGTCCCCAATGACTACTCATTTATGTCTGTCCCCAATGACTACCAAGGCAACGCCGATGTTTTGGCAACGACAGCGAAAACCCGCCAGAGCGAGCA
>UREM01000003.1 GCA_900546775.1 uncultured Collinsella sp.
TAGAGGAAATAAAGGGGGTGCTTGCGGAGATATGGCGGTTACAAAGATTAAGCCTGTTAAAAGCACCCTAAGCAAAGCCCTTGACTATATCGAAAACCCGGACAAGACGGACGGGAAAATGCTCATATCCTCTTTCGGCTGCTCCTATGAAACGGCAGACATTGAGTTCGGCTATACCCTCTCGCAAGCACTGGATAAGGGCAGCAATTTAGCCTTTCACTTGATACAGTCCTTTGCGCCGGGGGAAGTGGACTATGAGAAAGCCCACGAAATCGGGAAGCAGCTTGCCGACGCGGTGACAAAGGGGCAGCATGAATATGTTGTGACGACGCACATTGACAAGGGGCATATCCATAACGTACGCCCGGATAGGGCAATGAGAAAAGCAGTATGAGGTACTGCCCCGTAAGATAACGCGGGAAACAACCAGCCTAACCGAAAGGCGAAAGCTGACACGGGAACACAGTACGGCTGGAAAGCGGTAAGTCACCTAAAGGCAATCGGGTGCGACTGAACCGCAATGTTAATCGGATATAAGGTATAAGTTGGATTTACTGAACGTGAGCTTCCAGTTTCTGTTATGTGCCGATAGAGGAAAATTGCCTGAAACCTCTGGTACGGAAAAGGCAAGTTATGGTTGTGGTCTTGTCGGTTATTAGGTGGCCCGGCGTTTGCCCCGTCAAACGGGCTTTCCATTTGCCTTTCATTCTATTTGGTTTTCGCTCGCAGGCGTGGATGAGAGGCTCTCTTTGGCCTTCGAGATTGGGCTTGTATGGGTCGTATGCCACAAAATGGGCCTATCTACTACGTTTGCTACCACACCCTCGACCGTGACAAAGATTATGAAATTAAAACCGCAGGTAGATGGCTTGCCAGTTTTCGGAAAAGGCGGGTATGGTCGGCCCTCTCGAGTTAAACGTAGTAAATAGGCCCTTTTCTTGGCGCGCGGTCAGCTCAATGCTAATCTCCGTGCCGGAACTGACCCAGTTGTTTGTAAGTTGCGGTGATATACGGACTGTTTGGCGCTTTGGAGCTTCAAAACAGTCCCTATCTCACCGCAACTTAGGAGAAGGGCGGGGGCGGTTGGGTGCTGGTGGGTCGGAGCGTGTTAGGCCTGTTTGCGGTGCTTCCATTGTTTGCGGCACCAGCGCATGAGCGCCTTTATGACGGGAATCGTGATGAGGATGATCCATGCAGGATGGGGCTGTCCCAAACAGAGCCACATGTAGAGGAACCAAGCGATGGCGGCTGCCGGGTAGATGGCCTCGATCAGCTTAGACAGGTGGCGCCGATCGATGAAGTCACCAATCGCGTAGTAGACGGGAACCAGAAAGACGAGGAAAAGCCCCATGTCCCATGTGCCGTAGACAATGCCGAGCACCAGATAGGCGAGAGTGACAAGTGCGGGGAAGGGGAATTTGTTCCATGCACGTCCGACCTTGGTGTGGAAATGCTTGCCATGATGGTCGAGCTTGTCGTGTGCTTCCTTCCAGCTGGAAAACGTCTCGCCGTCGATGGTGACGGCGCCGTCGTCATTGGTGCGTACGCTATGTCCATCGTCCTCAAGCGTATCGATATGCACGCCGTCCGGCCCCACATGCACCTCTTCGCCCTTGCGCTCGTTGGTCACATGGATGCCGCTCCAACCAACATGGACTTCCTCGCCTTTATTGGGATCAATGACGTGGATACCGCGCGCGAGGGAAATATCGACAAGTGGCTTATCGCTGCAATCAGCGTGCTCAGTAGAAGCCTCAGCCTCTTCAGCCTTATCTGAAGCTTTGGTGCCGGCGTTGCTGTTCTGTGCCTCATCATCAGCCTGTGAGTCATCAGCGCTAGCCACCGCCTCCCCATACAGCAGCTCATCCAGCGACACGCCATACAGCGCGGCGAGCGCAATAAGGTTATCGGTATCGGGCGAGGATTCGCTGCGCTCCCATTTACTGACAGCCTGACGACTCACACCCAGCTGGGCGGCAAGCGCCTCCTGAGAAAGCCCGGCAGCCTTGCGGCGATCGACGAGGCGCTGTGCCATCGCAAGATCCATGGTGGTTCCTTTCGTTTGATGGTCGAATCGAATGAGCCGAGTATGCCGAGAACAACCGGTAGCGACCACCATTTCTAGTTAGAATCTGCCCCAACCCTACCGCAACTACCGGTAGCAACCCCTAACGACCAGCCATTTCAGGACAAATGTCAGTGCTACTCTCAGCTAAGAGCCTGCAACATCCCAAAATCTCAGCCCACGCACTTGCAGCAAGAAGACGAATAGCCTCGGCCTCCCTAGTTACCGCAGGAGGCCCCAGGGCTTTCCTCCCAAATCTTTCCGCAGGACGGAAGGACCCCGCCGCGCGAAGCGCGCAGCGGGGTCCTGACATGTCCGAGGACGATTTGGGAGGTAAGCCCTGGGGCCTCCGATGAGAGCAGTTTCGGCCGAGGCTATTCGTCGCCGAAGCTGATGCCCAACGCCTTGGCTTCGCGCACCAGGTCGCTCTGGGGATCGACGTACTTGAGCTTGCCGGCGACCTCCTCGAGCGGCATGTGGCACATCTTGCCGTCACGCAGGGCAATCATGTAGCCAAACTCGCCGCGCAGGCAGCCAAGCGCTGCCTCGACGCCGCACTGGGTCGCAAAGATGCGGTCCTGGGCGTCGGGCTGACCGCCGCGCTGCGTGTGGCCGGGGATGGCGACGCGGGTCTCGCGACCGGTCTTGGCCTCGATTTCCTTGGCGATGTCGTAGACGATCGACGGGCTCGTGCGCTCGGCAAGCTTCTTCTTGTACTCCTTCTTGGACAGCGCCGCGTCCTCCTTGGAGATGGCGCCCTCGGCGACGGCCACGATCGTAAAGCGGCTGCCGGTCTCCATGCGATGCTCGATGGTCTTGATGACGTTATCCATGTCGTAGGGGATCTCGGGGATCAGGATAACATCCGCGCCGCCCGCGACGCCGGCATACAGCGGAATCCAACCGACCTTGTGGCCCATGATCTCGATGACAAACACGCGACCGTGGCTCGAGGCGGTGGTGTGGATGTCGTCGATGCACTTGGTGGCGACGTCGATGGCGCTCGTAAAGCCAAACGTCATCTCGGTGCCCCAGGTGTCGTTATCGATGGTCTTGGGCAGGGCGATAACGTTGAGGCCCTCTTCGCGCAGGCGGTTGGCAGTCTTGGTGGAGCCGTTGCCGCCCAGCATAAACAGGCAGTCGAGCTGCAGCTTGTGATAGGTGTGGACCATCGCCGGCACCTTCTCGACGCCATCGGCCTCGGGAACATCCAGGCGCTTGAACGGCGTGCGGCTCGTGCCCAGGATGGTGCCGCCGCGGGTGAGGATGCCGCTAAAGTCTGCCGGCGTCATCACGCGAAAACGGCTGTAGATAAGGCCCTGGTAGCCGTCCTCAAAACCGTAGATCTCGATAGGCTCTTCGCTATTGGTCATGAGCGTTTTGACGATGCCGCGCATGGTGGCGTTGAGCGCCTGGCAGTCGCCGCCACTGGTAAGAAGACCGATCCTGAGCATGATGAATCCTTCCGGGCAAGTTACAACATGCGCATAAGTTTACCCCCGCACACTGTTGATGCGGAGGTAAAACGTGTTAGCTCAAATGTATAGAAATGTAAGCAACGTCAGGCGAGCGTAAGGACGACGGTGCCAGCTCCTTACAGCGCGAAGGCGTCGACGTCGCCCCAGTGGCGGCGCAGCGTGATGGCGGCAGCGGGCTCGGTGTTGTCAAAGACGACCGACCACTGCGTGTTGCTGGTGATGTCTTCCGGATTGGGCTCTTGCGCCGCAGCGCGTAGAGCCTTCCAAGCGACTGCCTCGTCTTGGGCGCCGGCATGGGCGTCGAGGACATCGGCGATGGCGATGGCGCGTTCCTTGCCATGGCCCAGTTCGCCGTTCTTTTGGTTGGGTAGCACTTCGGCACCATAGCAGGCGAAGAAGTTCGTAACCTGGCGCACGGGCGTCGCCTTGCATGCGCGGTCGGGGTCGCGCGGATCCCACTCCACCACCCGCGCGTCACCGGCGGCGTCGTTGATAAAGAAGTGGTAGTCGCGTCCGGCCATGGCGTGCATGTCGTAGGCAGAAAGCAGGTCGACAGCTTTTTGCGTGGTGGCGGCACGGTCGAGCACCAGACGGATGGCGAGCGAGGTATTGATGACGGGGCGTTGCGTGTCCTGGTCACAGGGCTTGGAATCCAGAGTGAGTACGGCAATGGACACGCCGCACTCGTTAACACCGTCGAGCTGGGCAAACGGGCCCATGAGTGCAGCGGCACGTCCGGCGACGGAGTCAAACGGAGTGTTATCGCCCAGGTTGTTAAGGGCCGCAAAGCCGATGGAGGCATAGCCGTCGCGCGGGTGATTACGCACCAGCAGCGCCGAGGTGTCGTCCTTAAAGTCGTAATTGCGACCGGTGCGCACGCGGCCTTCGACATCTACGGCGACAAAAGCGCTGCAGGCAAACTGGGGCGCCTGGACATGTGCCGGCACACCGGGCAGGACCTGCGCCACCACGGCATCGATGTAGGCCTGGTCGTCGCGCACGCCAGCGGCGATGATGCGATCAAGATCGTAGTCGTAGGCGATGTCGATTGCGTACAGGTCATAGCCATCCGCATAGTCGGTCAAGCGTTTGAGCGACGCGGCGGACTTGATTTGCTTGTGATAAACGATACCGGTGACAGCGGCAAGGCCGACGGCGGCTCCCGCGACACCGTAGGCGATGGCAATGTTACGTGGCTTCATGACGACTCCTCTCGTCCTGTTAGCGCAATTGTCGCAAAAGGAGCGCGGGCATGATGGCTCAACTTGGTGAGCGGTGCGGAATTAAGCACGGAATGAAGAGTGCGGCACTGGCGTGGCGGGGTATGCTGGAGGGGACCATCAACCCAGCGAAAGGGGAGAGCATGACGGATCAGGAAACGATCGAGCGCGTGCACGTGACGGCCGACGATATCGAGGCCTCCAACGACCTTATCGACTTTATCGAGGCATGCCCCAGCATGTTCCATACGGCGGCGACCATTATGGCCGAGCTCGACGAGGCGGGCTTTACCTACCTGCCCGAGAACGCAGCGTGGGACATCGAGCCGGGCGGGCGTTATTACACGCAGCGTAACACCTCGAGCGTCGTTGCCTTTAAGGTGGGCGAAGACCTGGCCGCTACGTGGGGCGAGGACGGCGTTGCCGGCAACTATCATTTTCAACTCACGGCGTCACACAGCGATTCGCCGACGTTTAAGGTTAAGGCCGTGCCCGAGCTCGACGGCGCGGGCGAGACGCTGCGCCTGAACACCGAGGCCTACGGCGGCATGATCGACTACACCTGGTTCGATCGCCCGCTGGCACTTGCGGGCCGCGTGCTGGTGCGCGAGGGCGACCGTATCGAGAGCCGCTTGCTCGCTACCGAGCGCGAAGTTGCCATTATCCCGAGCCTTGCCATCCATATGAATCGTGGCGTTAACGAGGGCTTTGCGCCCAACCGAGCTGTCGACCTGTGCCCGCTCATCAGCGCCGGTGACCTTAAGCAGGGAGATTTTGACGCCCTGATCGCCGACGAACTGGACGTTGAGCCCGAGCAAATTTTGGGTCGCGACCTGTTCCTGGTCAATCGTCAGGATGCACGCATTTGGGGCTGGGCCGACGAGTTTATCTCGACGCCCAAGCTCGACGACCTGGCCTGCGCCTACACCTCGCTGCAGGCATTTTTGGGTGCCGAGAATGCGCACGACGTTTCGGTCTTTTGCTGCTTTGATAACGAGGAGGTTGGCTCCGAGACCAAGCAGGGCGCCATGTCGACGTTCTTGGCCGACGCGCTGCGCCGCATTAACGGATCGTTGGGCTTTGACGACGAGTCGTACCACCGCGCACTTGCCGCCTCGATGCTTGTAAGCTGCGACAATGCACATGCCGTGCACCCCAACCATGCCGAGAAGTGCGATGCCCGCAATCAGGTGGTACTCAACGGCGGCATCGTCATCAAGGAAGCCGCCAACCAGCACTACTGCACCGACGCCTTTAGCCGCGCGGTGTTCCAGGCTATTTGCGATGACGCCGACGTGCCCACGCAGGCCTTTGCCAACAAGAGCGATATGGCCGGCGGTTCTACCCTGGGCAATCTGTCCAATATGCAGGCGAGCATGCATGCCGTGGACGTGGGCCTGCCGCAGCTTGCCATGCACTCGAGCTACGAGACCGGCGGCGTGCGCGACGTAATGTACGCCATCCGCGCCCTCACCGCCTTCTACGAGCGTGACCTGACCATCAACGGCGCCGAAAGCGTGGAACTCTAAAACCTGCCAAAAAGGGATGTTAATTTTGGCAGGTTTTATCTGGGCGAATGCAAAGGGTGAAACCGAACTAGATCTGCGATACGTGGCCGCCGAGGTGCAGTGCGCCTCGGCGGCTTTTTGTGTACAGAGTACGGCTAATGCTTATAAATGCTATACATGCTTTACGTATCTACCATAGAGCTTTATGATATTTTGAAGTATTAAGGAGGGGTCATGACCACAACAGCCGCTCAGATCAACGTACGTCTCGATGCCGATCTTAAAAGGAGTGGGGACGCCGCTCTCTCCAAGGCCGGTATGACGCCGAGCCAAGCGGTGCGAGCGCTCTGGCAGCTTGCAGCATCGCTGGCCGATCGCCCCGGTGCGCTCGAGGATATCCTGCTGCCCAGTCGTGCCCGGGCGGAACAGCGCGAGCGCGAAAAGGCCGCCAAACGTAAGCTCGAGCTTATGGATCAGGGGTCGAAGCTGTTCGCTGCCGCTTGCTGTGAGTCGGGAATCGATATGGTCAAGGCTCAGCCATCGGACGACGAAGAGCTCAAACGGAATGCCTATGCGGATCGCTATGGCGAGGAGATGAGCTGGCTCTATGAGTGAGACTCCAAAGCGCATCTTGGTTGACACCAACGTGTGGCTCGATTACTTCATTCCCTCACGACGTGGTCGTTCGGTGGCGATTGAGTTTTTACGCGATGCATGCACGGCGCAGGTTGATTTGCTGTATGCGGCGACATCGTCCAAAGACCTGTTTTATTTGATTTCAAGCGAACATAAGGCATGGTATCGGCGCGAGCATGGTTCGCTTTCCCAAGATGCCGCTGCGGCAGCGACATCGCTTGCATGGGATTGTCTTAGCGTGCTGTCGCAGCTTGCCACGCCAGTGCCCTGTGACCTGAGCGATATATGGATGGCGAGCAGGCAGCGTGAGCTCCATAGCGATTACGAAGACGATTTAATCATTGCGGCAGCGATACGCGCCCAAGCAGATTTACTGGTCACCAACGATGTCAAGCTCTCTTCGCATGCGCCCGTCGCAGCAATGAACGTCGAAAACGCAAGAAACTATCTAACAACGCTTAAATAGCTCTAAACCTCACTGGCCGAATTAATAGTCAGCGAGAGTTCCCGGGCTGAGCCAGCACTGGTTAGACCCCGCAGGTTGAACAAAAGTCAGCGAGAGCCCGTCTGGTCGAGCAAGGTGCCTTGAAAGAGGAGGGCATTGGCCTTCTGGCCATGCCCGACGATTGAAAGGCAGATTGCCGTCCAGACGGGCTCGCAGCGTCGAGTGGCGGAACCCTAATGTTCGATCCAACAACGTAAAGTTTCGCCGGCTTGCAAATGACGCAGATTCTCCGCGGCGATGTTGACGACGTTGTTGAGCGTAGCTGCCAGGTGGAACCAACCGGAGACGTGCGGCGTGATGAGCATGTTGGGCGCATCCCACAGGGGGCTTGTCTCAGGCAGCGGCTCGGGGTCGGTGACGTCGACCGCGGCGCCGGCGAGATGCCCCGACTCCAGGGCGGCAACTAAGTCGTCGGCAACTACAAGGTCTCCGCGGCCGCCGTTGGCAAAGAAGGCACCTGGTTTCATAGCGGCAAAGAACTCCGCGTTCGCCAGACCGCGGGTCTCGGGCGTGCTCGGCATAAAGGATGCGACGATGTCGGCCTCTGCCAGGCGCTCAGGTAGGGCGTCCATGCCGTCCATGTCCTCAAACACAATGGGGTAGACGAGTGGATGGCGCTTGATGCCGCGGACGTGCGCGCCCATGCCGCGGCAGAGCGTGGCAAAGTGACCGCCGATATCGCCCGCGCCCAGCACCAGCACGTTGGCGTTTTTGAGCGAGGTAACTGGCCCCAAATCCTCCCAGCGATGTTCACGCTGCAAGTCGTGATAGCCGGGCAGGCGCTTCATCATGGAAAGGACCATGGCAAACATGTGCTCGCTCACGGCCTGGCCGTAGGCGCCCACCGAGCAAGACAGTTTGGCGTCGGCTGGCACGGTGCCGGCAGCCAAGTAATCGTCATAGCCCGCGGTCTGTAGTTGCAGCAGCTGGAGGTGCTCGCATGCGGTAAGTAGGGCAGGGTCTATGTTGCCCAAGATCACGTCGGCGTTGGCGACTTGTTCGCGCGTGATAGCGTCGGCGCTCGTGTAGATAAAGTCCTCGCCCGGAGCGCTCGACTCAAGAATTGCGCGATGGCGGTCGTTGACGGGCAGCAAAACCAAGATGTTCACAAGCAGTCCTTTCCGCTTGACCCGCCAAAAAGGGACAGGTTTATTTTGGCGGGTTTTATCAGGCAAAACGTTCAAACAAAAACGCCGGATGCTAGACGAGCGTGCCCGTCAGCATCCGGCGCATCCACGGCTACCAGCTCAGCAGCTCGTAGCCGTCCTCGGTCACCACGAGCTGTACCTCGCACTGGGCCGAATCGCTGCCGTCCTTGGTGCGCACGCACCAACCGTCGCCCTTGCTAATCTTGATGTCGGGCGCTCCGGCATTGACCATAGGCTCGATGGTAAAGACCATGCCCGGGGCCATGATGGTATCCACATCGGGCGCCTCGGTGGTAAAGCCCACAAATGGGTCTTCGTGGAACTCCTTACCGATGCCGTGTCCGCCGTACTCGCGCACCACGCTAAAACCGGCGTCCTCGACGGTCTTTTGCACGGCCTCGGCCATAACGGACAGTGGCAGCCATGGCTTGACGGCCGCCAGACCCGCTTCCACGCTGGCGCGGGTGACATCGACCAGGCGCTGGCGCTCGGCCGAGACCTCGCCGATGCAGAACATGCGGCTCGAGTCGCTAAAGTAGCCGTCTAGGATCGTGGAACAGTCCACGTTGATGATGTCGCCCTCGTGCAGCACGTCCGTATCGCAGGGAATGCCGTGGCAGACCACATCATTGATCGAGGTGCACACGCTCTTGGGGTAGCCCTCGTAGTTGAGGTCGGCCGGCGTGCCACCGTGCTCGACGGTGTAGTCGTAGATCATCTGGTCGATCTGGTTGGTGGTCATGCCTGCGGCGATATGCTCGCCCACATAATCGAGCACGCCCACGTTGATGGCTGCCGAGCGCTTGATGCCCTCGATATCGGCGGGAGTCTTGTAGAGCGTGCGAGGCAGAACCTCCCAGCCTTCTTCCCACAAGCGCTCGAGGCGCTCATCAAAGGCGCTATGGCATTTCTTGTATTTCTTGCCGCTGCCGCACCAGCAAGCGTCGTTGCGGCCGGGCACGGGTCCTTTGTCATACATGGCTAACTTCCTTTCATCCGCAGCTAGTATAGCCCACCCGCAGACCAGCTCATTTGGGATGGGGCTAATTTAGCTGCTGGCGGGCGGCCGCGCTAGTAGCTCACCTGGCAGGGAATACCGAGGGCGCGCACGCGCGCGGCAATGGCGTCGAGCACCTCGGGCGCTGCTTTGGCAAGGCCGGCGACTGGTGTCTCGCGCGCGACCGTGTAGATGGTCGCCTCCTGCGGACGAATGCGCTCAAGCGCCGCGAGCCAGGGGGCAACATACTCCTCGCCGGTATTGTCGATGAGCTTGCCCTGATACTCGCCGGTCAAAAAGATCGTCTGGATAATAACGTGACCGTCAAAGCTTGCGAACGTCTCGATCTGGTGTTCGACGTTGTAGGGGCCAACAGGCTGGTCGAGCAGCTGGATAAACGCCGGGTCGACGGTATCGAGCTTAAGAATGTTGTCGTCGACCATCATGAGCGCGTCGTGCACCTCGGGGCGGTCGGCGCGTGTGCCGTTGGAGAGCACGGCGATCTTGGAGTTTGGGGCAAGCTCGTCGCGCAGTGCGACGGCGCCGGCGATGGCCCGTGGAAACTCCGGTGCGGCGGTGGGCTCGCCGTTGCCTGCGAAGGTGATTACATCGGGGAGCTCGCCCTCGGCTGCCATCTCGCGCAGCTTTGCCTCGAGCGCTTCGAGTACCACGGCAGCCGTGTTATACGGCTCATGGCAGGGGCGCTCGGCGTTGAGGCCGTTCTCGCAGTAGATGCAGTCGAACGTGCAGATTTTGCCGCTGGCCGGCATCATGTTGACGCCGAGCGAGAGACCAAGGCGACGGCTGCGAACGGGCCCAAAGATGGGGCTGGCATTCAAAAACGTAGACATAGGCATATGCTCCTCAAGACAATTGTGCCTAAGCATAGCATCGGCTCCGAAGCAAGGTGCGGGCTCTTGCTTTACAAGTTTCGTTTTTGCACGTCGCTCATTATGCCGTGCCATGAAAAGCCTCAGGTCGGGTACAGTTAATCTGTTAACAAAGCGTAAAGCAATGCGGGTCTATCCAACCGTACTGACGGGCAACTGGATGGGCATTGACGATGGGAACACAGTATGGATTTTACGGTTGAGAATGCGGGCACCACGATCGCCTGTCGCGAGTATGCCGGCCCGGTTGTATCGTCCGATACGCCCGCCTTGGTGTGCGTGCACGGCGCCTGCGTCGATGGCACATTTTTTGACGGCATCGCCCGCGAGCTCGCCTGTGACTACCGCGTCATTGCCTACGACCGCCGCGGCTGTGGTGGCAGCAGCGATGCGGCAGACGGCAGCTATGATCTTGCCGCTCAGGCCGCCGATCTGCAAGCCGTGATCGAACACGTTGGCGCTCCGACAAATGTGCTTGCGCACAGCGCCGGTACGTTGGTGGCGCTGGAGCTTCTTCGTACCGAACCCCATCTCGTCGCCCGTGCGATTCTGCATGAGCCGGCTGTGTCGGCCGAAGGCGTCGGCATGGGCGCAGCCCCGGTTTTGCTCGATATGATTGCGGCTGGAAAGGTTTCAAGGGCGCTCCGGCTTTTCTTGGGAGCCCTCGGCGACTTGGACCCCGAGGCTCCTGGAACGACCGAAGCGGAAGCCAAACATGCCCTGCGCAATGGTCGTTGCTTCATGGCCAATGAATACGGGATTACTATGACCTGCGTTCCCGATTGGGATAGCGTTCGCGCGTCAAAAACGGTGGCCGCCGTGCTCCTGGGCGAGCTCTCGATTGGCACGCCCCGCGAGGCTGGCACGCGAGCGGCTGCCGAATATCTCGATTGCCCTCTCGCGACGATCCCGGGCGCGCATAACGGTCTGCGCGATCGCCCGGCAGCGGCTGCCCGGGCTGTCCGTGGCATCCTGGGGCTCTAACACCCGCAATGGCCAAAGCAGGCTTCACCCGCAAACGTTTCGGCCGTGTTAACAAATGTGCTCAAAACCTCACGTCTGCGACTTCAATCGCGCCGCCTGCCAACTCATAAAAATGTAACAGCATTCACGTACTTACCTGCATCGACAAGGTGTTACCCTTGTAGCATTTGGAACCCACCGCTACCATGCGAAACTATCGAAAGGGCCCCATATGCTCAATAATCACGAGGTCAATCTAACCGACGAGGAGGCTGCCGCCGAGGTCGCCCGTGTCGCGAAGACCTACCCCGTGGTACGTTTGCTGTCGGCCGACCAGATAACGGGCGATCCCAACTGCCTGCTCGCCGGCGATCGGTGTCCCTGTCTGCGCCAGTCAGGTCTGGAGGTCTTGGCAGGTTCCGGTGAGGTGTCGGAACGGCTGCTCAACGATGGCGTTGAGTACCGCGCTCGCTTGCGCCCCCTGAAGGTCGAGGGCGAGCCTCACGTCCTGCTGATGGTGCGTCCGATTGATGAACAGGAGACCGCAGAAGAGGACCTTGTCTACACCGACGTGCTGACGAACGTGCGCAATCGCCGATATTACGAGGAAAAGCTTCGCAGCGCCCGCATGCAGGCCGGTGTGGCCATGATCGACCTTGACGATTTTAGGGTCTTCAACGATACCTGTGGCCGTCATGCCGGTGACCTTGCACTCGGTGCTGTGGCGACGGCCATACGCAGCGGTATTCGTTCGACTGACGAGCTTGTCCGCTATGGTTGCGATAAGTTTGTGGCCGTCATGCCCAATATCCCCTCCGATGACTTCACCCGTCGCCTGCATCAGGTGTCCGATGCCGTTCATTCCACGATTATTCCGGGCCATGAGCGTGTTAGCTTGACGGCATGTGTTGGTGGTGTTCGCATTAATGGCGAGACGGTCGATGAGGGCGTTGGCCGCGCTGTCCAATTATTGAGCCGCGCTAAGGCAAAAGCCGGTACGGTCATGACCGATACCGATTCCATCGAGGCCTTCCAAAGCGAAAAGCCTACGGTGCTTATCGTCGATGACTCCGAGATGAACCGAGCTATTCTCAGCGAGATGCTCAAGGACGAGTATTGTATCCTCGAGGCCGATAGCGGTCGTGCAGCGCTCGACATGGTCGACCGCTATGGTGATGAGCTGTCGCTCGTGCTGCTGGACATTGTCATGCCGGGCATGAACGGCTTTGAGGTGTTGGGCGATCTGTCGCGCCGGTCGATTATTGGCAATCTGCCTGTCATCATGATCTCGAGCGAAGATTCCGACGATGTGGTGCTGCGCGCGTATGAGCTGGGTGCCTCTGACTATGTCAACCGCCCGTTTGACTCCCGTGTCGTGCGCCGCCGTGTAAGCAACACCATCCGCCTGTACGCCAAACAGCGCCGCCTGACGAGCCTGCTGTCCCAGCAGTACAACGAGCGCGTAAAGAACAGCCGCATGCTCATCGACATCATGGCCGGCGTCATGGAGCTCCGCAATGGCGAGAGCGGCAGGCACGTTACGAACATCGAGAAGCTGACCGAGCTGCTGCTTGGCTGCCTGGTCCACCGTAGCGACAGCATCTCCCTCGACAACGAGGAGCGCTCTACGATTGCCCTGGCTTCGGCACTGCACGATATCGGCAAGATGTCGATTGACGATGCGATTCTCAACAAGCCCGGGCGCCTCACGTCCGAGGAGTTCGAGATTATGAAGACGCATACCACGATCGGCGCCGACATGCTGCATGAGCTGGGCCGCCATCACGCCGGCAATGCGCTTATGGAATATGCGTACCAGATTGCGCGTTGGCACCACGAGCGCTGGGACGGCAAGGGTTATCCCGACGGCCTTAAGGGCGACGATATCCCCATCGCCGCGCAGGTAGTTTCGGTGGCCGACGTGTACGATGCGCTGACGAGCGTCCGCGTGTACAAGGATGCCATCCCGCACGAGGAGGCGATTCAGATGATCCTGGACGGTAAGTGCGGCACCTTTAACCCGCTGCTGCTCGACTGCCTGCTCGAGGTGCAAGACCGTATTGCCGAAACGTTGGCGCGTCCTGCCGAGGTCGTTGCGCTTCCTACGATTTAGTTTGACCAAAGGAGTTTGAATCCATGATTTCCATGCGTGAAGCGTATGAGAAGATCGGCGCCAATTATGATGACGCTTGCACTCGGCTGATGGGCGAGGAGATGCTTGCCCGTTTTGCCCTCAAGTTTTTGGATGACGAGAGTATGGACAAGCTGGAGGCTGCCATGGCGGCAGGAGACGCCAAGGAAGCGTTTATGGCGGCGCACACGCTCAAGGGCGTGAGCCAGAACTTGGGATTCGATAATCTGTTCGAGCCGGCGGTCGTGGTGACCGAAGCGCTGCGCGGTGCCGATACTGTTGACGGCGCTCGTGAGGGAATGCATGCGCTGCAGCAGCAATATGCGGCCACAATGTCGGCCCTGCGCGAGGCGGCTGAATAAGGGCTTGCGAGCCTTGATGACTATGAGCGTGGATAATCTCCCGTTTTAGGCCCGGTGGCGGTCTGAAAGTGGGAGATTATCCACGCTCGTTCGATACGTGTCCAAAAATCCACGCTCACCCCTTCTGATTAGTGAATGGCCTATGCGCACCGGCTGGGCTTCCCACATGCAATCCATATCGTTGTTCGATAAACTATTCGGATAACGATAGATTCGATGAGGGTGAGTGTATGTCCAACAGCGTTCAGCGTATGGCCAAGGCGGGCGAGACTGTAAGGAAGCTTGGCTTTCGCATGGCGGTCGTTTTTGCGGGAATGCTCGTCGCTTTCGCCGCGTTGGTTGTTTACGTGATCTGGTATGCGGTTGCAAACGTTGTTTCTGTCGATTCTTTCGGTGTCGTGACGCTTCTCGATGGCGGGAGCATCGTTATCCCAAGCGGGCTGTGCCTGGCACTCGTCGTGGGTGTTTCGCTTGTCGTTTTGTGCGGAATCAGCCATAACATCTCTCGGGGCGTCTCGCCCTTTACCAAGGCGCATGTGCGGCTTATCCGTGTTCTTGCACTTGCCTTTGCTGTTAACGCCGTGGTTTCGTTTGTTGGTGCCTATGAATCGGTCAATCTCACCATTGGCGGACTGGAGCTTTACATCGTGCCTCATTCCTTCGTTATTGAGATTTGCC
Source organism: uncultured Collinsella sp. (assembly GCA_900546775.1). Lineage (GTDB taxonomy): Bacteria > Actinomycetota > Coriobacteriia > Coriobacteriales > Coriobacteriaceae > Collinsella. The sequence continues at coordinate 14,582 of UREM01000003.1, forward strand.
AAGGCGCTACCTTTGATGCGGGGTCGTTTATCGGCGCAGTTGTCTGTCTGTTTATCTCGGCGATCTGGAGTTATGCCTCGCTGCTCCAAGAGCAGTCTGACGAGCTTGTGTAGGAGGAAACATGAGCTATCTCATCATCGAGCTTGAGACGCAGCTGCTTAAGACCGGAAAGACCAGCGCTGATCTGATTCGGGCGACGGGGCATACTCCGGCTAATATTTCAAAGCTAAGAAACGGAAAAATAAAAGCTATTCGCCTTAAGACGCTTCTCGAAATCTGTGATGAGCTTGATTGTCAACCGGGAGATATTATTCAGCGCGTGAGCGAGAAAGAGCTTGAGGAGCTTATTGTTGAGCGCGCAAAAAATGTCGTGAGGCAGATGCGGGATGGCGGAGGCAACGAGGCGTCACTTCCGACATCAGTCTTCGCTGTCGATTTGAGTGACGAGTAGCTTAAGGCAAACAACTAAAACGAAGTATCAGCGTGAAGGGACCTGTGTCTAACACGGGTCCCTTCTTTTAGATTATCTTGACAAATATGAGTTATCGAAAAACAATAACAACCATGGAAGACGATAAAGGAAAGAAGGAACGATATGAGCGGTTTTGCTATCAAGCAGAACGGGAGGCCAATGAACGCATCAGCGATAAAGCTATCAAAAGTATCAAAGCGCTACGGGAAACGGCGCGTTTTGCATGACGTTTCTTTCGAGGTGCATCAGTCTGAGCTCTGTGCCCTTGTCGGTGCAAACGGTGCGGGCAAAAGCACGCTTATTAAAATCGTCTTGGGCCTCTGCGAGCCATCGTCGGGGAGCGTGGAGCTCTTTGGAGGCAAATCAAAAAGAGAGCTTGGCCTGATGCGGACGCGTGTCGGCTATGTGCCAGATTCCAGCGGAGCATACCAATCCCTCAGTGCGGTTGAGAATCTCCAAATCCGATGTTCGGAATGGGGGCTTGATGCGAATTGTGAGATTCCTCGCGTTTTGAGCCTAGTCGGGCTGGACGTCGAAGAGAAAAAGAGCGTGAGCAGTTTTTCTTTGGGAATGAAACGGCGGCTGGATATAGCTACGGCTTTATTGGGCGACACCGACGTACTCATTTTCGATGAGCCGGCAAATGGATTGGATCCGTTGGGCATCGAGAGTATATGGGCCCTTATCGGTCGATTGAATCGAGAGCAGGGTAAGACCATGCTCATCTCTAGTCATGATTTGGATGAGTTGGCATCGGTTGCAACAAGCTGCCTGTTTCTTCATGACGGCGAACTGCTGAAAAAGGAACCGATGGACGTCATAAGGGATGAGGCGCCATCCCTAAAAGAGTATTACAGGCGCTTGATGAAGGCGGTCTCGCTATGAAGCGGGCGATCCATCCCATAAAGGCGGACATGATGCGTTTACACAGGATGTTTCCGGCGCAGTTTTGTCTTGCGCTTATGCTGGCGTTCGGCCTTCTCTTCGGTGTCTTTCTAAAAAGCGGAACAACGTTGCTAGCCTTTGGCAATAGCGTTTGCGGGGAGGATATTGGATTCTTTTGGAATGTAATCGACTCTTCTGCGCCTGATGAGTCCCTTGTGCGCAGTGCTTTTGCCGGCACCTCTCTGTTCGTTCCGCTCATCGTTTGCCTGGCGATTTTACAGGAGCGCGGCTATGAAGAGGGATGCCGAATTTCTTCAGCAAGAGGTCTTGCCCGCTTTAACGGGGTTCTGGCACATGTACTTTCGTCTGCTTTAATAATCGGCGCAGCATATAGTGCGCTTTGCCTTCTTCTGTTTGTAATAGCGATAACACGTGGAGGGCAAAACTATGCGCATAGCATGCTGACTGCATTTTTGCCCGCAATGATAGTCAACGCCGTATTGGTGATATCGGTTGCGCTGGAGACGGTGACCATCTATCGGATAACGGGCAGCGCTGTATTGAGCGGGGCCGTGGTGATAGTTGGATTTGTCATGAGCTTGACGCTCTACGGAGCTTTCCTTCAGGCACCTATACCATCCTTGCGATGGATCTTCTTCCTTCCGGGGCCGTACCTTGGAGTCGGATGTGCCCTTGGGTATAGCGATATGGGGCAGCTGACGCTTCTGGGATATGGCGTGGCAGCCAGCTGTCTATCGGTATTGATTTACGCTCTCTTGAGCTTTCGCGCTGGGGGTGTGCTCAATGGCTCGTCAGATTAAAAGACTTCTCCAGTCAGAATTGAAGCATGTGAGCAAATGGGCGTACGCCTTAATCCTGGTAATTTATGCGTACATGGTGATATTGCAGCTTACTTCTTTCCCGATGTGGTTCTGTAGCCTCCGTGAGAACAGTTTCTTGGGTTTTTTCCCAGACCCGACGCTTCGGCTATCGGCGGAGGATGTCCTTCTATTTGGCAATGCAGAGGTTTTTCGCGGTCTGCTGTTCAACGTAGCCCCGTTGGCCCATGCATTGTTCTTTCCGTTCATCGCGGCTTGCATTGTGCCGCGCTTTGTCAGTTCGGGCTTTGTCGAGGAACCGTGGGGGTTGTCGGAGGCTCGGGGAGGGAAGCGTGTGTGCGCTATCGTTGCGCGAGTGGTGCTATCTTCTTTTGCCCTTTTGGGCGCGTTTGTCCTGTCGAGTGTCGTTTTGTACTGTCTTAACTGTGCAATCGTTTCGGATGCTCAGCAGTATTTCAACCTGCATGTATTTTGCTATCGACTTGTTCTTGCTGCCGCTGCCTGCCTTGCATACGTGGTTTCTTGCGTAATCGTTGTTTCCTATTTTGGGTCCGGCTTCGGTCCGATTGGCATGCTGTTGCTTGTCAACGTCGTAGCGATCTACATACAGATCGGGGCCAATTCCATGCTTCCGCTTCCAGCCTCGATGCTCATGTGGATTTGCGGCGTGACCCCGTTGGGGAATGGTCAATGCATCTCGATTTTAATTGACTGCCTCATAAACGTAGCAAGCGTTTTTATCATTTGCTTTACTGTCGACCGATTGCGGTCGAGATTTCTCTGATTGTTTGTGAGGGATAATCATACCGAGCATATCAAATACAGGGGGGCGGGCGCCGTAGCTGGTGTCCGCCCCCCCCGGCTTAGGAGGCTTTAACCTGAGTGGTTCGCGAGCTAGCGGGCCTGCTTTACCTTTGCCGCCGCCTCGACAAACGACTTCCACAGGTTAAAGTCGGTTTCGAGCGTCTTCCACGTGTACTCGGGATGCCATTGCACGCCTAGACAGAATGGTTGGCCTTCGACCTCGATGCACTCGGGAACACCGTCGGTTGCCTTGGCGACCAAACGCGTGCTCTTACCCAGACGGTCGACGCAGCAGTGATGTGCCGAGTTGGTCTGGATCAGCCTGTGCCCGCCAAGCGCGCGCTCCAGCAGCGAGCCCGGCACGACCTCGACGGGATGTACGGGGTCGTTGAGCACGTGGGTATGGCGCCACTGCGTGCGGCCCTCGCGAGCGCCCAGGCTCGGCACGTCCATGCACAGGGTGCCGCCAGTGGCGACATTGAGCAACTGCGTGCCGCGGCAGGTGGTAAAGAGCGGCTTTTTGGCGCGGAGTACCTCGCCGACCAGCTTAAATTCAAAGCTATCGCGGATCTCACAGCACAGCGTGGGGTCGTAGGGTCGATCATCGCCCCAACGTTTGGGGTTGACATCCGGGCCGCCGGGAATAGCGATACCGTCGGCGATATCGACGTAATGGCGGATGACCTCAATGTCCTCGGTGATGGACATCTGCAGCGGCAGGCCGCCGGCGGCAAGGATGGCATCGACAAAGACACTTGCGATTTCCTCGTTGGGGGAGAGCGTCTCGCTCAAAAAGGGCTTCGCTTCTTCCCAGCGCGGTGCTACCAGGATAAGCGGGCGGTCGGCGGGGTCGACGTCGACGTGCGGGGTATAGGACGATGAGGTACGGGTTCCGATCATGGGCGTGGCTTTCGAATCCGGGTGGACATGGCGCAGGGGCGTGGCGGGACAGATGCGGCGCGGGACAGACGCTCCTGATGAATGTGCCCTGCGTGGCATTTGGGTTAGTGGCCCTTGATGGAGTTGAGGAAGTCTTGGGCGCGCTTGGTCTGGGGATGGTCAAAGAACTCGTCGGGCGTGCCGGTTTCCACGATCTGGCCGTCGGCCATAAACACGACGCGGTCGGCAACGCGGCGGGCGAAGTTCATCTCGTGCGTAATGACGATCATCGTCATGCCCTGCTGGGCCAGGTGGACCATGACCTCGAGCACCTCGTTGATCATCTCGGGGTCGAGGGCACTCGTGGGCTCATCGAAGAGCATGGCCTTGGGCTGCATGGCAAGAGAACGGGCGATGGCCACGCGCTGCTGCTGGCCGCCCGAAAGCTGTGCGGGCACCTTATCGGCCTGCTCGGCAACGCCTACGCGGCTCAGCAGGTCCATGGCGCGCTCGCGGGCCTCGTCCTTGGACACGCCCAGCACGTCGACCGGTCCCAGCATGACGTTCTGCAGCACGGTCATATGTGCGAACAGGTTGAACTGCTGAAACACCATGCCTAGCTCGGCGCGCATGCGGGCAAGATCCTTGCCTTCCTGCGGCAGAGGCTCGCCCTCGATGAGGATCTCGCCCGAGTCGATGGTTTCCAGACGGTTGATGGTTCGGCACATGGTCGACTTGCCCGAGCCCGAGGGGCCGATCACCACGACGACCTCGCCGCGGTCGACCGAGAGATTGATGTCGTTGAGGACGTGCAGATCGCCATAGTGCTTATCGACGTGCTTGAGCTCAATCAGCGGCTGATTGCCGGTAGAAGAAGTGCTCTGTGCCATGGTGCTCGGCTCCTTATGACTCGAAATGGTAAATCGTTAGCGAATGATGGTCGCGCCGGTCTTGTGCGAAACGTAGACAGCGGCCTTGTTGATTGCGACGTTGATGAGGATGTAGATGACCGCGATGACCAGGTAGACCGACACGAGGGCGTCGTAGTTGGTAATGAGCACGCGGGCGTTTTGCATAAGGTCGGGGTAGCTCACCACGTAGGCGACGGTGGTGTCTTTGACGACGACCACAAGCTGCGAAATCAACGACGGAATAATAAATCGAATAGCCTGCGGCAGCACGATTTTAAAGGTGATTTTAGCCTTGGAGAGACCGAGCGCCTGGGCGGCCTCGACCTGGCCGCGCGGCACGGCGTTTACGCCGGCACGGAAGATCTCGGCAAGTACGCCGGCTGCAGCGAGCGCGACGGGAAGCGTGAGCATCCAAAACGACGGCAGCGCGATCTTGTACTGGGGCAGCACCAAAAAGAAGAAGTAGATGAACAGCAGGCTCGGCACGCCGCGGAAGAAATCGGTAAGCACGCGGCAGGCCAGCTGCAGCGGCTTAATGTCGCTCGTGCGGCCGAGCATAAGGGCCAAGCCCAGCACCAGCGCGATGGCGCCGGCGGTGAGTGCGACCTTAACGGTGCCCTCAAAGCCAGCAAGCAAAAACTTCCAGGTGGTGAGGTGCGTAAAGAAATACCAATAGTGGACCGAAAGCTGACCGGTCACATAAAAGCGCTGCAACACGAGGGCAACGAGTGCGGCGACGGCGACAAGCGAGATGGCGGTGCCGATGCGAATCTTGGCGCGCATCTTGGGGCCGGGAGCCTCGTAGAGCGCATCGCGCATGGTAAGTGCAGGGGAGGAATGTTTGCTCATCGGAGGATCCTCACCTTCTTATCGATGTAGTTGCCAATGTGGCTCACCACAAAGGCCGTGCCCAGGTAGCCGAGCGCCGAGATAAAGAACGCGGCGACGCCGCCGAGCGAGCGCGTGTTGATGTAGCCCACCACGCCGGTGAGCTCCTGCGGCTTAAGCGGCACCTGACTGCCGAGCGCGGTGGTGAGCATGACGGCGATAAAGAGGTTGGTCATGGGCAGCACGCTCGAACGCAGCGCCTGCGGAATCACGATCTTGGCGAGGATACGGCTGAAGCTCATGCCCAGCGAGCGGGCGGCTTCCACCTGGCCGACACCGACGGTGTTGATGCCGCTCATAAAGTTCTCGGAGCCAAAGGCAGAACCCAAGAGCACTGTGGCGACGATGACGCAGGTGCGGTAGGGCAGGACGACCTTGAGCGGCGGCAGCGCATAGACGACGATGATGAGTAGCGCGATGCCGGGGATGTTACGGAAGACCTGGACATACAGGTCGCCAAAGACGCGCAGCGGCTTGAGCGGCGACACGCGCATCACGGTGACAGCGACGGCCAGCACCATGGCGATGGCAAACGACTCAAGCGTCATGCCCCAGGTTGCTAGCAGGGCGTCGATATAGTTCTGGCCATAGAGCGACCAGAGCTCGGAGAGACTCATGCGGACCTCCCGCCGATAAGGAAAGGGGCTCCCGTGTGTACGGAAGCCCCGACAACTCAGTGAGGAAACAGTTTAGCGCAATAAAGCGCATCGTGCGTTTCCGTATGGTTTCGTAGCGGCCGTTACTAGGCGTATTACCTAGGCGCCGATCTCGGGTAGCTCGGGAACATTGGTGTCGCCCGTACGGTCGCCGATGCAGATCTGCCACAGCTCGGTCCAGGTGCCGTCGTCCTCGATCTTCTTAAGGAAGTCGTTGACAAAGGCGACGCCGTCGGAATCGAGCGGCAGGCCGATGCCGTAGGGCTCTTTGCTGCCGAAGGGCTTGCCGGCGATCTTGTACTTACCGGGTTCGCGGACCAGGGCGCTCTGCTGCATGTTGTTATCGATGACGTAGGCGTCAACGCGGCCCTGCTGGAGTGCCTGGCGGGCCTCCTCGTCGGTTTTGAACTCCTGCTGGCTGGCCTTGGGGGCAAACTCCTCCAGGATGGCGGGGCCGTTGGAGCCGGACTGGACGGCGACGTTCTTGTCGGCCAGGTCGTCGACGCTCTTGATGTCGTCGTTGTCGGCGAGCACCAGGATGGCCTGCTGGGTGTAGTAGTAGGGACCGGCGAAGGAGACGAGCTTCTTGCGCTCGTCAGTGATGGTGTAGGTGGCAAAGACAGCGTCGACCTGGCCGTTCTGCAGGACGGACTCGCGCGTGTCCGAGGTCACCTGGGTGATCTCGACCTTGTTCTCGCCCAGAATGTAGTTGGACAGGAGCTGCGCGATGCCGGCATCGAAGCCGCGGGTCTGACCGTCTTTCTCGTTGAGGAGGGAGAAGAGCATGGAGGTCTGAACGCCACCAATCTTAAAGACGCCGGCGTCCTTGACGGCCGTGGCCCAGGTGCTGGCGGCGATGGCATCGTCATCGGCCTTGGGGCCGTCGTTGACGAGCTTGTCGAATGCCTTAGCGTCGAGTGTGGTGGAAGCCTCGGTATCATTGGAGCTCTTGGAAGAGCCGGCGGCGGAACCCTTGTCGGCCTCGGCGCTGGTGTCGGAGCAGCCGGCAAGACCAAGGCCGGCGACGGTTGCGAAGGTGGCGGCAACGAAGCCGCGGCGGTCGAGAACGACCTGCTGGGAGAGGTTCTTGCTCATGGTAGAACACCTTTCTCAATAAAATCCCTAGCGGTTGAGTAGAGTTATACCCTATCGCGCTCAAATGGGTCAACACGAAATAACTCAGAAACATACTTACCTTATGGGTTATTCTACCTACCAAAAAAGGACAGGTCTATTTTGGTAGGTTTTATCTGGGAAAACGTCGGTTATTGCTGCTGAGACGGCGTTTCGCGGACGGGGTGGTCGCTCGCGGCGGTCGCTATAATGGCGGCAGCGCGACGCATATATAAGTATGGAGATCGCGTATGAACGGCTATTCGTTTTTCGCGCCGACCGTGACCTAAAACCACCAAAAAGGGGACAGGCACCTTTGTGGTGGTTTGGGCTGGTACGGCGGCCGGTCTCGTTGTTTTGTCTCAATCTGTAACATCTAGACGAGGAAATGGGTTCTTACTGTTACAGATCGAGATCTTATCCTTAGGGGGATTTGAATGTCTCGATCTGTAACAGTTAGGCGGGAATTTGGGCCATAGATGTTACAGATTGAGATAATCGCGTCGCGAAAATATAAACCTCCGCAGGGGTGCTTCCCTTGCGGAGGTTTTTTACTCGTTGAGTAGCCTTACGGCTTCGGCGGCCATGTTCTCGACCGTCATGCCGTTCTGAGCGAGCAGCTCGTTGGGGTCGTAGCGGTCGGGGAAGCCCTTGGCGATGCCGAAGGTGCGCGTGCGCAACGGCGTGCATGCCAGATAACATGCCACGCGCTCGCCCCAGCCGCCGTCCAAGATACCGTCCTCGAGGGTGACGACAACGCGATGCTCGGCGGCAAGGCTGTCGAGGAACTCGCGGTCGAGCTCAGTTGCATAGCGCGGGTTGACGAGTGTGGCCTCGATACCGTACTCGGCGGCCAAGCGGTTTGTCACGCGCTCGCCCAGCTCAAAGAAATCGCCAAGCGCGAGCACGGCCACGTCGCGTCCCTGGCGTACCACGTTGTAGCGAACGACGCTATAGTCGGTGTCTTCGGCGGGCGCAAGATCGGGGCGGCTTACCAAGCCAATGCCCGGCACGCGAATCGCCACGGGATGCTCGCGGTGGTCGAGCGACCAGCTCAGCATGGACAGGTATTCCTCCATGCAGGCAGGTGCAAGGTAGTGCATGTTGGGAAGTCCGCCCAGCATGGAAATATCGAAGAACGAGAGGTGCGTCTCGGACGTGGTGCCAAAGATCGACGCGCCAAACACCAAGATGGTTGCGGGGGCGTCGTTGAGGCACAGGTCGTGCCACAGTTCGTCGTAGGCGCGCTGCAAAAACGTGCCGTACACACCAAAGACTGGCTTGGCGCCCGAGCGCGCAAGCGCGGTGGCAAAGGTCACGGCGTGTTCCTCGGCAATGCCCACGTCGACAAACTGCTTGCCTGCCGCGGCGCGAAGCTCGGGTGTAAAGCCCATGATGTAGGGCGTGGCGGCCGTGATGCCCACGACCTGCTGATCGTGCTCGATGGCGGCGCTGAGCGCCTCGCCCGTAATGTCGGCATAGGTGCGCGGCGCAGGCTCGCTCGGATGGCCCGGGCAGAGCTTGCGGCCGGTCGCCATGTCAAAGGGGCCTACGTGATGCCAACGCTCGGGATCGCTCTGGGCCGGCTCAAAGCCCTTGCCCTTGGCGGTGGAGACGTGCAGCACGATGGGATGATCGATATCGCGCAGTTCCTGCAGCGCGTCGACGAGGGCCAACACATCGTTACCGGCGTCCAGATAGCGGTAGTCGAGCCCCATCGCGCGGAAAACGTTGCGCTCACAGGTGCCGTTGCTGGCGCGTAGCTCGGCCAGATTGCGATACAGGCCACCGTGGTTTTCGGCGATGGACTGGTCGTTATCGTTGACGATGATGATCAGGTTGCTGTCGAGATCGGCGGCATTGTTGAAGCCCTCAAACGCCAAGCCGCCCGAAAGCGAGCCGTCGCCAATGATGGTGATGACGTTGTACGCATCGCCCGCCAGGTCACGAGCGTGCGCCAGGCCGCAGCCCAGGCTCACCGACGTGGAGGTATGGCCCATGGCGAACAGGTCGTGCTCGGACTCGTCGGGATTGGCAAAGCCAGAAGCCTCACCATAACGCTCCGGATCGATATAAGTGTACGCGCGCCCCGTCAGCGCCTTGTGGGCGTAGGTCTGGTGCGAAACGTCAAAGACAATCTTGTCGATGGGGGAGTTAAACACACGATGAAGCGCAACCGTGAGCTCAACGACGCCCAGGTTGGGGGCAACGTGCCCGCCGACGGCGGCGGAGCTTTCGAGGATTGCCTGGCGGATCTCGCCGCAGAGCAGCGGAAGCTCGGCGCGGTCGAGAGCCTTGACGTCCTCGGGCGTTGTCGTTTGCGTAAGCAGCATCGTTGTGGGTTACTCCATGCGAATCGAGCGCCGGCGCTCCCTCGGCCGGCACAATTGCACAAGACAGTCTCGCACATTTTGGCGTTTGATATGTGACGGCGGCGCGGTAATTCGCCAACTGGCGGGGCAAAACGTTTTGTCCGATGCCATACTGATATGTTCCATGATGTTTTTATCGATTGTGCACAGGCCGTGGCTTGTCGCCGGGAGTCGCTGGAAGGAGACAGCATGTCCGATGTCGCTCGTGCCGAGAAAATCGCGTGCGAAGTAGACCATGCTGCCCGTCAACTGGCACAGGCGGGCCGTCTGGACCTGACGCGCGAGTTTATCCAGCATGGCGACGTGACGGTGTATACGCATGTGACCTCGGTGGCGCGGGCAAGTCTGTCCTTTGCCGAGTGCTTGGGCCGTGCTGGCATTTCGGTCGACCGTGCCTCGCTGTTGCGCGGGGCCCTGCTGCACGATTACTTTCTCTATGATTGGCACGACCCCGATCCGAGCCATCGACTGCACGGATTTCGGCATCCATTTTTTGCCCTGGCGCGTGCCGAGGAAGATTTTGAGCTGACGCCGCGCGAGCGGAATATCATCGTGCGCCATATGTTTCCGCTGGTACCGGTTCCACCGACGTGTCGCGAGGCATGGATTGTGTGCCTGGCCGATAAATGGTGCGCTCTGTGCGAGACGGTCGCCGGCCGTCTGCCGCGCAAAGGCGGCGCGAACGATTTGAACGAGGGCACGAGTGACGGTTCGAGCAAAGATTCGAGCGAGAAGAGGAGAGGGTAGACGGTGGAAACCGCGATCGACATGGCATTTGACGGCGCGACGCTTGCCGCCTGTCCGCTCTCGGCGCTGATGCTCTCGTTTGCCTTCTACGGTTTTTGCGGCTGGGTGTGGGAGTCGACAGTCTGCGCCATGCTCAACCACGGACGCTTTGCCAACAGCGGTTTTTTTGCTGGGGCCGTGTTGTCCTATCTATGGTGTGGGCGGCATAGCCTGCTGGCTTTTGCTGCGCGGGATTCCGGATGCCTCGAGCCAGTTTGTTGCCGCGGCGCTCGTATGCAGCGTGATTGAGTACGGCGTAGGCGTTTTGTTGGAAAAAACAACAGGTGCGCGCTTTTGGGATTACTCGCACCTGCCGTTTAACCTGCACGGACGCATCTGTTTGTACTGGGCCTGCGCGTTTGGCTTGGGCGCGTTGTGCATTTGCCGTTTAGTGGAGCCGGCATTGCTGGGGTTGCTTGGCCATCTGCCGGTGCTGATTGTGCGGTTGTCCGCCTTTATCGTCGCGGTCGCGATGATGGTTGACGCGGTGTGCTCGTTGGCGAGCTGGCGGCGTCTGTCCGATCAGCTGGAGCGCGTGCGCGCCGACCTTGCCGACCGCATCAACGAGTCGCTTGCCGATGCCTCGGACTCAATGCTCGAGCGCATTCCCGAATCGACGATTGACTCGGTGACACAGACGCACATCCGCAGCCGTGCCGTTAACGCGTGGCTGGCCGAGCTGGGTGACGCCGCGCTCGATGCCCTGCGCGAGAAGGCTTCGATGCCGACGTTTATCGCGGATGGTGCTCGCGGCCTGGCACTCGCTGCCCGCCGCGTGGCCGATGCCGCGCCGAGCATGCCGCGTCCGTCACTCAGTCGTCGCCTTGCCGGCAAGCGCATGAGCCGTCCGGTGCCGAGCGTGTCGCTCAGCCGTCGCGACCTGCGCTTCTTTAATGCCTTCCCGCGCTTGCGCATCAACCGCTACGAGGGCGTCATCCGAGCCACCGACCTTCGCGACCGAGCCCGCGAGCTGTTCCGCCGCTAGCCGGGACGGGCGTGTTTGCGGCTTCCTTGCTCGCGTATTTCCCGTTCGTTTCGCGCCCGTTGCCGCGCCGTTTCCAAGATTGCGGCACCGTTTCCATTCGACAACGCAGCGTTTAACAACGCCGTATCTGGTCTACACCAGTTGCCCCTCGGCCGCATCATGAGCGCCGACAACGTTCATGCGACCAAGGGGGAGCGAATGTACGATACGGGATCGACAACGTTTATGCTCATCTGCACCATGCTCGTGTTTTTAATGACACCGGGTCTGGCGTTTTTCTATGGCGGCCTGTCCAGGCGCAAAAATGTCATCAACACCATGCTTATGTGCTTTGGCGCCATTGGCCTGGTTGGTGTACTGTGGATTGTTGCTGGCTGGTCGCTGGCCTACGGCGGCGACGGTTCCAGCCCGTTTATTGGAGGCCTTGACCAGTTGCTGTGCCTACCGGTGCTCAACCAGGTGCTGCAGGCGGCCGAGGGCAATGCCACGGACGGTGCCGTCTATCCTCAGATCATCAACATCGCCTTCCAGATGGCGTTTGCCATGATCACCGCCGCTATCGTCACGGGCAGCCTGGCAGGTCGCGTTAAGTTTGGTGTCATGACGGCTTTCCTGGGCATTTGGCTGCTCGTGGTTTACGCGCCGCTCGCCCACATGGTTTGGGGCGGCGATGGCTCCTTTATCGGCGATATCATCGGAGCGCTCGACTTTGCCGGCGGCGACGTGGTGCACATTTCGTCCGGTCTTACGGGCCTGATTCTCTGCTTAATGCTCGGCCGTCGTCGCGGCTTTGGCATGGTGAGCTATCGTCCGCATAACGTGCCGTTTGTAGCACTGGGCGCCGGCCTGCTTTGGTTTGGCTGGTTTGGATTTAACGGCGGCAGCGAGTTTAAGGCCGACGCCGTGGCGGCGCTCGCCATCCTCAACACCGTGACGGCCAGCGCGGCGGGCATGGTCTCATGGCTTGCCGTCGAGCGCGTGCACACCGGTCGCCCCACGCTGGTGGGCGCCAGCACCGGTCTGGTCGCGGGCCTCGTGGTGGTCACGCCGGGCGCGGGCTTTGTCGAGCCGTGGGCGGCGCTGGTCATGGGCCTGATCGTCTCGCCCGTCTGCTACTTGGCTATCAGTCATCTCAAGACCAAGTTTGGCTACGACGATGCGCTCGACGCGTTCGGTTGCCACGGTATCGGCGGTATCTTGGGCGGCGTGGTCACGGGCCTGTTCTGCGTGCCGGAGCTCTCGTGGACCGGCAAGGGCGGCCTGTTCTACACGGGCGACATGTCACTGCTCATCTCGCAAATTTTGGGCATTGTGGTGACGGTCGCCATTGTGCTGGTGCTCGACTTGGTGATCGCCGCGGTGGTCAAGGCGCTGTTCCACGGCAGCCTGCGCGTGGACGAGGCAGACGAGGCGCTGGGCCTGGATGCGAGTCAGCACGGCGAGAGCGCATACCCTTCCTTCTCGGGACTCGATTAGCGGCACGGCTTTCCCAGGCACCCGACCTTGCCCCTCAAACCGTCGCTTGCGTACCGAAGTACGCGGCGCTCCTCTTTCGGGGCAATCTCGGGCACCTGGAAAACCCGTGCCATGTGAAGGTAAATCAATTTCTTTTGTTGAAGAGAGGAATTCACTATGAAGAAAATTACGGCGATCGTTCGTGCTGAGAAGCTTGAGGTTCTCAAAGACGCGCTGTTTGCTGCTGATGTTCGCGGCATGACCATCAACCAGGTGCAGGGCTGCGGCGCACAACACGGCTGGAAGGAATACGTGCGCGGCAACGAGTTGCTCGTCAACACGATCCCTAAGGTGCAGTTCACCCTCATCTGCTCTGATGAGCACGTTGACGGCATTGTCGAGATTATCTGCAACGCCGCTCGCACCGGTGCCGTTGGAGACGGCAAGATTTGGGTCGAGCCGGTCGAGGAGGTCATCCGCATTCGCACCGGCGAGCACGGCCCCGCCGCGGTGTAGAGTTGCCTTTCGCCTGATGGGCGCGCCTCCCTTGGGACGCGCCCATTCTCGTCTACAATATCGTGCAGACGAAGGAGAGGCACGCCCATGATCAAGATGTTTGCGAGTGACTTAGACGGAACGCTGCTGAACGCCCTGCACGAGGCAGATGGGACTATCCGCCGTGCCATTCGCGAGCTGACCGAGGCTGGCCTGCATGTGGTTCCCGCGACCGGACGCTCGACGCTGCCGATCGGCGAGCATGGCTTTACGGGCCTGGCGCTTGACGCCTGCTGCTCCAACGGGTCCATCGTGCGCGACAGCCATGGCGAGGTGCTCAAGACCTGGACCATCGACCCGCAGATCACCGAGGAGCTGCTCAAGGAGTTTCCGGATATCTGCTTTGACTGCTCCACGCCCGACGGCATGTTCTCGAGCGGATCGTTCGAGATGCATCAGGCGGGCTTTAAAAAGGACAGCCCTATCAAGCGTATCGTGATGCGTGGCATGCGTGCGCGTGGCGGGTATCACGAGGAGCAGTATTTCGACCAGTCGATCGGTGACATCCTGCGCCACGATGTGTGCAAGATCAACTGTCGCGTGACCTCGCCCGAGCTGGAGCGCGACCTTAAGGCGTATCTTGCCGAGCGATCGGACCGCGTGGTCAACGCGCCGTTCGATCCGGTGATGTTCGAGATCACGGACGTGGCGTGCAACAAGGGCGAGAGTGTGGCCTGGCTGGCAGGCTACTACGGCATTGCCGAGGATGAGGTCGCGGTCTACGGCGACGGCGGCAACGACATCGCCATGCTCAAGCGCTTCCGTCACAGCTACGCGACCAAAAACGCTAGCGATGCAGCTAAGGCCGCCGCGAGCGCGACCATCGGCAGCTGCATGGCCCACGCCGTCCCCAAACACATGCTCGCCACCATGCACAAGCAAAACTCCCGCACTGTCATCGAATAATGTGACAAAGGGACTGCCCCTTTGTCACAGGTGACGCTGGTCTCTTGAAATACGAACAAACATTCGCATATCTAACTGCGCTTTGATAGAATTGATGCTGTTGGCGGCAGTTCCATGTGCCGGGCAGCGCCCTCCATCTGATGGGAGGTGATGCCCATGACCGACTTGATTGATTTCGTGAGACTTCTGACCGCTCTGGTCTCGTTCTTCACGGCGCTTGTCGGCCTTTCCGAGGCACTCAAGCAGCGTTCGAAGCGCAACAGAAGGGGTCGCCGCCGCTAAGGCGTTGACCCCCTAATGCAAACAACGGCGCTGCCCAGCTAGCTACAACTTGGGCTGCCGTCGACACTATTCTACCCACGAATGCCATTTCGGACAATCGGTAATGCCGATTCAAAAGGTGGGCACAATCGACACGACCCAGGCGGTCGCTGAACGTGACAAGGGAACTGCCCCTTCGCCACATCCAAAATATTGCCTTTACGTGTTGATGCACACGGTGTGCAATAATACTCGCACTGTGCAATAGCGCACAGGCTGAGTAACAAGGAGGACGCTTGTCCCAGCTCGAGAAATGCGATCGCCGGTCCCTTCGCTCACAGCGTGCTCTTCGCCAGGCACTTGCTAGCGAGCTTGCCGAAAGCGGCGACCTTTCGCGCATTAATGTCGCGTCGCTCACCGAGCGCGCCGGTCTTACGCGTCGTACGTTCTATTCGCACTACCGCGATATCCCTGACTTTATCAATCAAATCGAGGACGGCTTGCTGGCCGAGATCCGTGAGCGCATTGAGCTCATCACCGCAGCTCATCTGCCCGATCTTTACCGTAACATTGACGAGCTCGAGCCGGCGCCCGGTTCGGTTGAGCTGCTGCGTTATCTTGCGGCCAACCGCGACTTAATCGGTGCGCTGCTGGGTCCGGGCGGCGACCAGGCCTTCATTAAAAGGATTATCGACACCGCACGTGAGGCCGTGGCGCCGCGTGCGCAGACGGGCATTTTGGGCCTGGCGCTGGGCACGTTCTTTGACTACTACGTCACCTACGTCGTGAGTGCCGAGGTCGGCCTGATTCAGCGCTGGTTTGAGCGTGGGCTCACCGAATCGCCCGAGACCATAGCGCGCATCATGACGGTTATCGCCTTTGTGCGCCCCGGCGACCTGTATGGCCAACCCATCGATATCAACGTGCCGGAATACGGCATGAAGCTATTGAATCTGCAGCTCGAGGACGCGGTCGACACCGCCGCAACCGTCGAGTCCAACAACTAAGAGGAGAGACAATGAGCAAACTCGTCGAGGGCATTAAGGACCGCATGGTCGCTGCCGCACGCGAGGCCGCGCCCGCCGTGGTGGACGCCGCGCAGAAGGCCGCGACTGCCGCTGCCGAGAAGGTTGCCGAGGCTGTTGCCGAGGCCAAGAATGCGGCGGGAGAGACGCTTGCCGCCGACGCAACCACGCCCAACGTTGCCGAGTCCGTAACCGCCACCGCCGCCCACGCCCCCGAAGGCGCAATCTTCAACCCCGAGGCCGCCCGCGGCAACCTGCACCTGGGGATCGACGTGGGTTCCACCACCGTCAAGCTCGCCGTGCTCAACGACGACAACCAGATCGTCTACGCCAAGTACCAGCGCCACCACACCGACGTCCGTGCTTGCGCCCGCGACCTGTTCGAGGGCGCTGCGACCGTGCTGCCGACGGCCCAGATGACCTGCGCCATTACCGGCTCGGGCGGCCTGCTGCTGTCCCAGTGGCTCGACCTGGAGTTTGTCCAGGAGGTCATCGCCAGCAAGCGCGCCGTCGAGACTCTCATCCCGGCCACCGATGTCGCCATCGAGCTGGGCGGCGAGGACGCCAAGATCATCTACTTTGACAACGGCATCGAGCAGCGCATGAACGGCACCTGCGCCGGTGGCACGGGCGCCTTCATCGATCAGATGGCAACCCTGCTGCATACCGATGCCAGCGGCCTCAACGAGCTCGCGGCCAACGCCACCACCATCTATCCCATCGCCAGCCGTTGCGGCGTATTTGCCAAGACCGACGTGCAGCCGCTGCTCAACGAGGGTGCCCGTCCCGAGGACGTGGCCGCCTCCATCTTCCAGGCTGTCGTGACCCAGACCATCTCGGGCCTGGCGTGCGGCCGTCCCATCCGTGGCAACGTCGCCTTCCTGGGCGGCCCGCTGCAGTACCTCTCCGAGCTGCGCCACCGCTTCTACCTCACGCTCAACCTGGACGAGGAGCACCGTATCGTGCCCCAAAACGCCCACCTGTTTGTGGCGAGCGGCGCTGCCATGGCGCACGAGTCCAACAAGCTCAGCACGTTCCCACAGCTCATCGAGGCCATCGATGCCCTGGGCGACACGCAGGGTGCCGAGGTCGAGCGCCTGGATCCGCTCTTTGCCACCGACGAGGACTTTGCCGAGTTCAAGGGTCGCCACGACACCGAGGTCGTCCCCAAGGGCAAGCTCGACGGCTACACCGGCCGCGTGTTCATCGGCATCGACGCCGGTTCCACCACCATGAAGGCCGCACTCGTGGGCGAGGACGGTCAGCTGCTGCACACCTGGTACGGCAACAACAACGGCGACATCCTGGGCACGGCCAAGGTCATCATGGCCGATTTCTACAACCACATCCCCGCGGGCTGCACCATCGGCCACGTGACCACCACGGGCTACGGCGAGGCGCTGCTCATCGAGGCTCTCAAGGCCGACTCCGGCGAGATCGAGACCGTCGCGCACCTGCGCGGCGCCAAGGCGTTCCTGCCCGGCGTCGAGTTTATTCTGGACATTGGCGGCCAGGACATGAAGTGCCTGCGCGTCAAGGACGGCGTCATCGAGCACATCATGCTCAACGAGGCCTGCTCGTCGGGCTGCGGCAGCTTTATCGAGAGCTTTGCCGTCTCTATGAACATGGATGTGCGCGCGTTCGCCGACGCCGCCATCCATGCCAAGGCCCCCGTCGACCTGGGCAGCCGCTGCACGGTCTTTATGAACTCGCGCGTCAAGCAGGCGCAAAAAGAAGGCGCCACGGTGGGCGACATCGCGGCCGGCCTGTCCTATTCTGTCATCAAGAATGCCCTGTTCAAGGTCATTAAGCTGCGCGACCCCAAGGAGATCGGCAGTCAGGTGATCGTCCAGGGTGGCACCTTTATGTCCGATGCCACGCTGCGCGCGTTTGAGCAGCTCACCGGCGTGCATGCCGTGCGCCCCGACATCGCCGGCTGCATGGGCGCCTACGGTGCGGCCCTGCTCGCCCGCGATCGCGCCGGTGCCGACGGCACCTCGACCATCCTTTCGGCCGAGGACATCGCGCACCTCACCGTGACGCAAAAGCACGTCCGCTGCGGCCGTTGCTCCAACAACTGCCAGCTTACCGTCAACGACTTTGGCGGCGGCAGACGCTTTATCACCGGCAACCGCTGCGAGAAGGGCGCCGGCCACAAAAAGCAGAAGACCGAGGCCCCCAACCTCTTCAAAAAGAAAAACGAGCTGCTCTTTAACCGCGAGGTGCTGAGCCCCGACGAGGCCCCGCGCGGCACCGTGGGTATCCCGCGCGCGCTCAACATGTACGAGAACTACCCCTTCTGGCACGCGTTCTTTACGCGCCTGGGCTTTAGCGTGCAGCTGTCCGACCAGTCGAGCAAGAAGACCTACCAGGCGGGCATCGAGTCCATGCCGTCCGAGAGCGTGTGCTATCCGGCCAAGATGAGCCACGGCCATGTGATGAACCTTATCGACCGCGATGTCGACTTCATTTGGATGCCGTGCGTGCGCTGGGAGCGCAAGGAGGATCCGACCGCCGGCAACTGTTACAACTGCCCCATCGTCATGAGCTACCCCACGGCGTTGGCGCTCAATATCGATGAGATCCGCGAGCAGAACATCGAGTTCCTGTACCCGTTTGTGCCCTATCATGACAAGACCGAGCTCAAGCGCCGCCTGTACCAGGTGCTCGCCGTCGACCGTGTGGCCGATGCGCAAGCCGGTCGCGGTCGCGTGCGTGGCCCCAAGATCACACGCTCCGAGATCGATGCCGCCGTCAATGCCGCCTACGAGGCCGACGCACGTTTCCACGAGGACATCCAGACCATGGGCGAGGAGGCCCTTAAGTGGGTCGAGGACCACGGCGGTCACGGCATCGTGCTCGCCGGTCGTCCCTACCATAACGACCCCGAGATCAACCACGCCCTGCCCGAGCTTATCTCGAGCTTTGGCTTTGCGGTCTTTACCGAGGATTCGCTTGCGCATCTGGTGAAGCCCGAGCGCCCGATCCGCGTCGTCGACCAGTGGATGTACCACAGCCGCCTGTACGCCGTCGCCCGCTTTGTGACCATGCGCAACGACCTGGACCTAATCCAGCTCAATTCCTTCGGCTGCGGCCTGGACGCTCTGACCACCGATCAGGTGCAGGAGATCCTGGAGGCCAGCGGCAAGATTTACACCGTGCTCAAGATCGACGAGGTTTCGAACCTGGGTGCCGCGCGCATCCGCATCCGCTCGCTCATGGCCGCGCTTAAGGACCAGGAGGCCGAGCGCTTGGCCGAGGCCACGGCCGCGGGCGAGGCTTACGAGCAGGGCGATGCCGCGCCGGTGGCGCCCTCCACGGATGCCCCCGCGTTCGCGAGCCGCAAGTACACGTTTGAGGCTCAGCGCGAGAGTGCTTCGACCGCATGGCCGAAGGTGCCCTTTACCGAGCAGATGCGCGACGAGGGCTACACCATCCTGTGCCCGCAGATGGCGCCGATCCACTTTGACCTGGTCAAAGAGGTGTTCCGCGGTGCCGGCTACAACTTGGAGCTGCTGCCCTCGACCGATCACGACGCCGTCGAGGCCGGCCTGCGCTATGTGAACAATGACATCTGCTATCCGTCGATCCTGGTGACGGGCCAGATCATGGAGGCCATCGAGAGCGGTCGGTACGACCTGTCCAAGACGGCCGTGGTCATCAGTCAGACCGGCGGCGGCTGCCGTGCTACCAACTACATCGCGCTCATTCGCAAAGCCCTGCGCGAGAGCGGCCACCCCGAGATCCCCGTGATCTCGCTTTCGGCTGTGGCGCTCGGCGAGGACAACCCCGGCTTTAAGATTACGCCGGCGCTGCTTAAGCAGGCAGTCTACGCGGTGCTCTTTGGTGACGTGATGATGCAGATGCTCTACCGATGCCGCCCGTACGAGGCCACGCCCGGTGCCGCCAACGCGCTCTACGAGGAGTACATGGCGCGTGCCCGCAAGCTGGCGCCCAAGTTTAACCGCCACAACTACACCAAGCTGTGCCGCGAGGCCATCCGCGCGTTCGACACCATGCCGCTCGTGGGCGAGGGCACCAAGCCGCGCGTGGGCGTGGTCGGTGAGATCTTGGTCAAGTTCCATCCCACGGCTAACAACCACGTGGTCGATGTCATTGAGCGCGAGGGCTGCGAGGCCGTGGTGCCGGGCCTGCTCGACTTCTTCCTCTACTCCATGAGCAACGCCGAGCTGCAGAAGGACGAGTTGGGAAGCTCTGCCACTACGCGCGCGGGCATGCAAGCGCTTATTAAGCTCGTGGACTGGATGCGCACGCCGGTGGAGGAGATGCTCGAGAAGTCTCGCCGCTTCGAGGCGCCCGAGCGCATCGGTACCATGGCCGACAAGGCCCGCACGGTGCTTTCGGTGTGCAACAACATGGGCGAGGGCTGGCTGCTCACGGCCGAGATGCTCGACCTGATTGATCACGGCGCGCCCAACATCATCTGCACGCAGCCCTTCGCGTGCCTGCCCAATCACGTGGTGGGCAAGGCCGTGATCAAGGAGTTGCGCCGCCAGCATCCCGAGAGCAACATCGTCGCGGTGGACTACGACCCCGGCGCGTCCGAGGTCAACCAGCTCAACCGTATTAAGCTCATGATCAGCGTGGCCAAGGAAAACATGCGCGCCGGTAAGGGCTTTAAGCTCGAGAAGGTAGCGCCGCTCGCGATGGACGAGGTCACCGGCCAGATGCGTGCCCATGATGGCTGCGTGAGCTGTGGCTTGGCCGACGAGAGTGCCGTGGCGTCGGTCGCTGAGCGCCTGGGGCGTGGCATTAAGAAGTAACTGGCCTGCTATGGGCTAGATATGGGACAAGCGGGTGGTAGCCGTACCGGTTACCACCCGCTTTTGCTGGACATATGTTGCGTAAATAGCGTTGCAGGCGCCTTCAGCAGACTCGGATTTCGAAAGTATGCGGCAAAATTTGAATAGGCCGAGCACACTGGATATGTCCAAGCTCTGTACCTGCGGTTTCATTGGCGAAAAACCGGGGTGTGCTCGAGAGTTCCGGAATTTGCCGCATACTTCTAAAAACGACGTCTCGGTGGCACCAAAAACTGCCCTCGGAACCCTGAGATAATGAACATATGTAGCCGTTCGCCGCAAATTACCGTCCGTTTATGGAACCTATGCCCGGCGTGCAGTCCTCTTACGGTTGAATAAATACACATCTATGGAATTACGTAAGAGAGGACCGTTCCATGAGCTACAAGACCGTTTGTGTTGCCGGTGGCGGCGTGTTGGGAAGCCAGATTGCCTTTCAGGCTGCCTACTGCGGCTTTGATGTAACGATTTGGCTGCGCAGCGAGGGTAGCATCGGCCGCACCCAGCCCAAGATCGATCACGTGCGCAAGGAGTACATCGCTGCTATCGAGGGCATGGCGGACGGCACGGGCGAGTGGTGTGCCGGTATCGCCGATGGCACCCAGCCCTTCGACAAGGAAGCGGCGCTCGCCGCCGTCGAGCGTGCCTACTCCACGCTCAAGCTGGAGCTCGATCTTGCCAAGGCCGTGGCCGACGCCGACCTGGTCATCGAGTCTATGGCCGAGGACACCCAGGCAAAGATCGACTTCTACAAGAAGCTCGCCCCGGCTCTTCCGCAAAAGACCGTCATCGTGACCAACTCCTCCACGCTGCTGCCGAGCACCTTTGCCAAGTACACCGGCCGCCCCGAAAAGTACCTGTCGCTGCACTTTGCCAACTCCATCTGGAAGAACAACATGACCGAGGTCATGGCACAGGACCAAACCGACAAGCGCTACTTCGACGAGCTCGTCGACTTTGCCAACGACATCCGCATGCTTGCCCTGCCCGTCAACAAGGAAAAGAACGGCTACCTGCTCAATTCCATGTTGGTGCCGTGGCTGCTTTCGGGCCTTGACCTGTATGTCTCGGGTGTGAGTGACCCCAAGAGCATCGACCTCGCGTGGACGCGCGGCACCGGCGCCCCCAAGGGCCCGTTCCGCGTATTCGACACGGTGGGTATCCAGACGGCCTACAACATCGTCATGCAGTATCAGAAGGTCCCGGGCTTGGTGAGCCCGCTGCTCAAGAAGATGATGATGCCCTACAACTTTAAGGCTATGGCGTCCGTCCTCAAGAAGATGCTCGACGAAGGCAAGCTGGGCGAAAGCTCGGGCGAGGGCTTCTTTACGTACTAAAAATGATCTCTTGGGGGCGGAAGCGTTGAGGATCTACGGTAGTATGCGACAAGATCTGAATAGTTCGAGCAAGAGCTGTAGCGCGCGTTGACGTTTGCCCAATAGAACGCAAAAATGCACCGTTCGCCGATACTCCTCTCGCGAGTGGTTGCCATATGGTTTGATGTTGGAAACATATGATTGCCGACAGGCCGTAGGTGACATTCGCCATGATATCGGAGGTACCAAGTATGTTTCGTGCTCCGTTAAACAAGTATCGGGCTGGCTGACATGAGCCGCCGTTTTGTCTCGATAACCGTTGCAGTGGTTTGCCTGGCAGTGCTTCTGGGCGCTACAGGGCAACTCGCCATAAGTCGAGAAACATCCTATATGCAGGAATGCGTTTCCGAAGGTTTTGCCATTGACGGTTACTATCGTGATGACAAAACAAGTCTGGAAACCCTGGCCTTTCTTGAAGAGGATAACCATCGGTGGCAACTGGTCGGCAAAGGCGGCGACTGCGTTGATGGGCAGTTCGAGCGTATGGACGACCCCAACATTCTGGTATTAAAGAATGAAAACGGCGAAGAATTCGGTACGGTCCACGTGGCGTATATTTCGCGCCGACGCGATCAGGGCTTGCTCTACCTATTTAGAGATACCAAGGTGACCCGTTTTTATCTGGTGAGCACCGATCCGGCGTTTATGGTGGAGTCTGGCGATGTCGATGTGGACAGTTGATTCACGGCAATAAAACAGCGAGCGGGGCGCAGTCGTGAACTGCGCCCTACATCACGTTACTTCACATCGAACTCCACGCGATCGAGTTCGGGTACGTTGAGGTCGATGAGCTTGCGGGCGACGTGGCGGTCGTGCGCCCCGAGCGCCTCGCTTGTCGTCACGTGGGCGACAATCTCACGCGCGACAATGCCTTCTTCGTTGCCCTCAGTTGCCGAGGTCTCGACGGCAACGGTGTAATCCTTAAAGCCCGGCAGCACCGCGGCAAGCTCGCGCGTGGTCTCGGTGACGCCGTAGCCGTCCTGCACGCCGGCCTGCGCCGAGCCAATGGAGCCTGCGGTCATAACGATGCAGGGGATGGCAAAGATTACCGTGCCCACAATGATGCGGCGGCGCACTTTGCGCGACAGCTCGTTGACCTCGGCATTTTCCTCGGCGGTTACAATGCCGTCACCGTTGAGGTCGCGCTTGAGCGGCACGCGCAAAAGAAGCAGCACGGCTTCGGCCGCCAGCGCGATAAAGACCACGTTGATGCCAAACTCGTAGAGCGCCGAGAGGAAGAGCGGCCCGTTTGCGATGGCGATGCCGTAGCCCGCCGCGCACAGGGGCGGCATGAGCGCAGCCGCCACGGCCACGCCGGCGATGAGCGTCGCGGGCTCCTGATCGCGCGAGTTGCCCAGCCCGCCTGCAAAGCCGCCCGCGAGCGCGACGGCAAGGTCCCAGACGGTGGGTGTCGAGTTATCGATGATGGCAGCCGTGGTGGTGCCGAGCGGCGAGAGCTTAAAGTACAGCGTGGACGTGATCAGGCAAAAGGCCATCTGCAGCGCGAGACCGGCAATGGCCTCGACGGTAATCTCGCGGTCGAGCGTGGCGATGCCGTATGCCATGGCAAGGACCGAGCCCATGAGCGGGCAGATGAGCATGGCGCCCACGATGGCAATGTCCGAGTCGATATCGAGGCCGATGCTTGCGATCAGCATGGCGATGATGAGGATGCACAAGTGCGAGCCGGTCAGACGCGCCCCGTTTACAAAGCGCTTGCGGATCACGTGATAGGGTGCGCGACCCTCGCGAATGTTGAATGCGCGCTTTAGGAAGCGTGTGACCTCGTCGGCGGCCTTGGTGTGAAGGGGCCGAATGTCGTGGCGTCGATGATGACGCTCGCGCAGCCGCTTGATCTGTTGTTTGTCGAGTTTCATGTCCACCTCGTATTGCCGCAGGAACGCGGGTGCGTTCGCAGCATGTACTCTACACCGTGACGGGCGGGGCGGTCATCTTGACATGGAACTTGGGCGAGCGGGCAAAGGAAGACACGCCTCATGTGAGTACTGCCGAGTGTTTCGGCAGATACAGAAGGAGCGCGGGGCCGGATGGTCTCCGACCCCGCGCTCTGTACGGGTACGTTGTTGTTGGGTTTAGCCCAGCAGGCTCAGACCAACAGAGACAAACGCCAGAATAACGCCGACGATGGACTCGCCGCCCAGCAGGCCGCTGGCAACGACCAGGCCCTGCTCCTGGAAGGCGGCATCCTTGGCGGCCTTCTCCTCGTCCGAAAGACCGGCGGTGGCGTCGCGGTGAGCGGACCACTTGTCGTAGGCGAGTTTGACGCAGGAGCCCAGGAATGCCGTGAGTGACATGTAAAACGGCAGGTACACGCCCAGGCCGATCATCATGGCCGGAATGCCGAGCCAGTACATGACGATGCCGGCGATAAAGCCGCCAACGAACCACGGGACGCTCGGGATGCCCGAGACCATGGTGGCGACCACACTTGCCTGCGCGGCAACAAAGCTCTTGTCGGGGCCAAAGGCGTCCGGGCCATAGGCGGTGACGAGCGCGACCATGACGGCTGCGGCGACCAGGGCGCCCACGATGCCGCCAATGGCTTGGCCGATCCACTGCGCACGCGGGTTGGTGCCCAGCACGGCGCCAGCCTTAAAGTCGTTCATGACATCGCCCGCAAGGCCGCACGCTACGGCCACGATGCCGGCGATAAAGAACAGCTTGACCTGAGCGAGCTGCGCGAAGGCGGCAACGATGAGCATGACGATGAGGCCAAAGATCTCCATGGGGTCGATGCCCGTCTGGCCGCAGCTCTGCGCGCTCATGATGGTGGTGACAAAGGTGAACAGCGTGACGATGACGGCCGGAACGGGGCCAAGGTCGAGCACGATGGCGATGATCACGGCGATGGCGGCAGCGCCCAGGCCGATGATACCGGCGTCGAGCTTAAGGGAACCCGAGATGAGCGACTGCTCGTCGGTGTCGGTGGAGCTGTCGGCGGCGAGGCCGCGGACGATACCGGCGACCTGCGGCAGGATGTCCTTGAGGACGACGGCGACACCAAAGCCCATCATGAGGCCCATACCCAGGGACTTGACGATGCCCTGCGCAGTCACAACGTCGAACAGACCGGCAGCGGTGCCGCCCACAATGATGCCAAAGTTGCCCAGCAGGGCGCCGGCAAACCAGAAGGCGACCGGGGCGAAGCCCACGAGGAAGCCGACGGAGAGCAGCATGGGCGAGTTGTAGATACCAAAGGTCACGCCGGGAATGTTGAGCGTGCACAGCATGCTGGGCACAATGCCCAGGGCGTCGCGCAGCACGCTATAGATGCCGGCGATGGCCATGGAGCCAAAGAGCTGCTTGCCGGTCTTGCCGCCGGCCTCGGTCGCGCGCAGGGTCTGAGCTGCGGCGTTGCCAGTGGGGAACTCAAGCGCGGCGTCCACGATAAAGTGACGGTGGATGAGTGCCGTGGCCAGCAGGCCCAGGATAGTGCCGGCGAGTGCCACGATAAACATGTCGAGCCAGCTGATCTGGTTGGCATAGCCCAGCATCCAGGCGCCCGGGATGGTAAACGCCAGACCGCCGGCGACCATGGCGCCTGCGGACATGATGGTGTGGGTGACGTTTGCCTCGTTGAGGCTGGCGTTGCCCATGAGCTTAAGGAAGAACAGCGAGATGACGGCAGCGAAGACGATTGGCCAGGGGAGTGCGCCCATCTTGAGGGCGGTGTAGGCCGAGCTTGCCGTGATGATCACGCAGCCAAGGACGCCGATGACGACGCCGCGCAGCGTGAGTTGCCCGCGCATCGAGGTGCGGTTCGAGGGATTGCTCATATAGAACTCCTTTGCGTATATCCGCTTCCCCCGGGAGCGCCGCTACGGATACGGCGCGGGAAGTCGGGTTACCAAGGGCCGACGCGTGAGCTCGCGTACGACCGCGCATCAGTATAGCCGCAAGCTAGTCATTTTGGGATGACTGGTTTAGGTAGGCGATATACTGCTGGGCAGACGAAAGGAGAGCCGACGATGCTTAATGGCTGCGCATACATATTGACGGTCGACGTGGGCAACACGTTCATTCGCTTTGGCCTGTTTGCAGAGGATTCGGCCGCGGCGCAGGAATGTCCGCTTGCGACATGCGAGATCACGACGCCGTCGAGCATTACGGCCGACGAAGCGCGCATGCGACTTGTGCAGGTCATGGGCGCGCTCGCCGCCGATGCGGGTGTGCCCGGGGTGCTCGTACCCGCCGCGGCTGTGCTGAGCTGTGTGGTCCCGGCGCTCGAGCGCCCGTGGAAGGCGGCGCTTTCCCGCACCTGCACGGGGCGTGTGCTCACGGTGGGACCGGGACTTAAGACCGGCATGCCTGTGCACTACGATGACCCGGCCGAGATCGGTCCCGACCGCATCGCCGACGCCGTGGCGGCCCGAGCCGTCTACGGCTCTCCGTGCATCGTGATCGACCTGGGCACCACGACCAATATCGAGGTCATCGATGCGCGCGGAACCTTTGTCGGCGGCGTCATCGCACCGGGCCTGGCACTCGGCGCCCGCTCACTCTCGGCCGCTGCAGCGCGTCTGCCGCAGGTCGAGCCTTCGGCGCCAACGCACGTCATCGGCCGTAACACGCGCGAGGCCATGCGCTCGGGTGTGGTCTTGGGCGAGGTGGCCCGCATCGACGGCATGCTCGACATGGTGCTAGCCGAGATGCGCGCGACCAAGGCGGCGGGGGAGGGCAGCGTGCCCATTGTCATCACCGGCGACGATGCCGAGGCGCTCGCGGCGTTGGTCGGCCACAGTCTGACGGTCGACGACGCGCTGACGTTGCGAGGGCTCGCCGAGCTCTACCGCATCAACCAAAAGCCCCGCCGCGTGTAAAAGTGAGGGCGCCGGTGGGACAAACGCCCCCACCTTTCACCTGCTACAATGGGTCAAACTATTGCGATTACGGAGGTGTCTGCCATGTCGGACGATCTTCATCAAACCGCGTCGGGCAAGCGCTGCGACGTTATTAGCTGGGACGAGTTCTTTATGAGCGTGGCCATCGCCGCGCAGCGCCGCAGCAAGGATCCTAACACACAGGTGGGCGCGTGCATCGCCAGCACCAACCACCGCATCCTTTCGGTGGGCTACAACGGTACGCCCTCGGCACTCAACGACGACTTTTTCCCGTGGGGCACGAGCGACGACCCGCTGCAGGACAAGCACAACTACGTGGTTCATGCCGAGGCCAACGCCGTGCTCAACTACCGTGGCTCGCTCAAGGACCTCGAGGGTTCCACAGTCTATGTCACGCTGTTCCCGTGCCACGACTGCGCCAAAATTTTGGCTCAGGTAGGCGTGGGCGAGGTTGTCTACCTAGACAACAAGTACGCCGACACCGATGATGGACGCATCAGCCGCCGCATCCTCGACTCCTGCGGCATCAGCTACCGCCAGGTCATCGTCGATGTCCAGATTGGTACCGGGGGACAAACTCAGCAGTAGCGGCAACGTGTGCTAGCGCCGGGCGCCGGCAAAAGCAGCTAAAAGAGCCCCGTCCCAAATTGACTGCTCGTGAAAGTCATGTCCGCGCGCATGGATGGCTCGTGAGCGGGTACATGGCTGTAGTAACATAGCCCCTGTCCGCGGGCGCGCCCGCGTTATTGTGAGAAAGGAGCCCCTGTGGCTGTTAACGAAGAGCTGCTTAAGAAGGTTCTTGAGGAGATCCGCCCCAACCTGCAGGCCGACGGCGGCGATATGGAGTATGTGGGCGTCGACGACGAGGGTGTTGTCAAGCTGGAGCTGCAGGGTGCCTGCGCCGGCTGCCCCATGAGCGCCCTGACGCTTTCCATGGGTATCGAGCGCATCCTGAAGGAGCATGTGCCCGGCGTTACCCGTGTTGAGCAGGTCAATGCCTCCGGCGAGGCCGAGGATCTGTACGACGAGTATGCGCCGTTCTAAGAAGCGAAAGCTGCGGGCGATGTGCTCCGCATAGACGTCACGCCCAAATGTGCGGCTGCGAGCGAAAGGCCCGCGGCCGCATTTGTATGTAGGGAGTAGGAGGGTCGACATGCTCAACGACTTCTACCATATGCTTGATCCTGTCGCGATTTCGGCGGGCCCCATCACCATCTACTGGTACGGCCTGGCCTACGTGGTCGGCGCTCTGCTCACGGCGGTCGTCATGTATCGTACGCAGCGCCGTTGGGGTTTTGACATTACGGTCGACGACCTGACGAGCGTCGTGGTCGGCGTGGTCTTTGGCCTTATCATTGGCGCTCGCCTGTTCTACGTCGTCTTTTACGGTGATGGCTACTACTGGACGCATCCGCTCGAGATCTTTGCCACCAACGAGGGCGGCATGAGTTTCCACGGTGGCCTGGTCGGCGGCATTATCGGCGGCATCATCGTGTGCCGCATGTATAAGCTCGACGCATGGACTCTGGCAGACCTTGCCGTCATCGGCGCGCCGCTGGCCTTGTGTCTGGGCCGTTGTGCCAACTTTGTCAACGGTGAGCTGTGGGGCAAGCCGACCGATCTGCCCTGGGGCGTGAGCTTTGGCGGCACCGCGGGCGATATGCCGCGTCACCCCTCCCAACTCTACGAGGCATTTCTTGAGGGCATTGTGCTCTTCTGCATCCTGCAGGTGCTCAGCCGCAAAAAGCCGCTGCTGCCCCAGGGCACGTTTATGGGCGTGTTTGTGATGGGTTACGGCATCGTCCGCTTCCTCGTCGAGTTCGTGCGCGTGCCCGACGCCCAGCTTGGCTATCTGCTGGGCGGCGTCATCACGATGGGTCAGCTGCTGAGCCTTCCGCTCGTTATTGCGGGCCTGGCGCTCGTCATCTTTGCGCGTCGCCGCAATCGCCCCCAGCGCATCTACCTCGACGCCTAACCACCACATACCACCACAAAGGGGACAGGCACCTTTGTGGTGGTTCGCTGGGCAACGATGACAGAACCGTAACGTTTCCCCAGATAAAACCTGCCAAAATAAACCTGTCCCTTTTTGGCGGGTTTCTAGAAAGGCTCTTTGGACTGTGAAGGATTCCGACCTCTCCACAACGGCTGCGCGCGACGCTGCCCGCATCGTCTGGTTTAAGCGTTACCCCGCCAAGCAGACGCTCATCGCATTTCTGCTCGCGCTGTTGGCGACCACGGCGTTTTCCATCGATCCCGCGCCGGTCTCGAGTAACGCAGTCTTGGCGATTGACCCCAAAGCCTCGGGCATGCTGTACGTGTGCTACGAGGTGCTCCTCTCGTTTGCCGGCCATACCGACGCGGTCATGCTGCTCGCGCTTGCCTGCCTGCTCACGCTGCCGTTTCGCTACGTGTTCTTTGGCCGTGGCGACACCTGGCGTCCATCGATCATTCTGCCGTCGCTGTTTTTCGCCATCTGCATGGTGTTCGGCCGCAGCTACGACCTCACCGACTCGGCCGAGATTGTTCTTGGCGACAAGGCCCGCATCATCTGCGCCTGGATTGGCGGCGCGGGCTGGATGCTCCTAGCGATCGTGGCCTTCTATCTGGCTTTTGAGTGTCTGGATTGGCTGAGCTCCCGACGCATCCCGTTTTCCGAGGCGCACTTTGGCCGCATATGGCGTGTGGCTCACGCCGTGCTCTCGGTCCATCCCTTTGCCGGGCCCTTCCTGGTGCTTATGATCGCCTGGGCGCCCACGCTCATCGCTTCGCTGCCCGGCCTTTTTATGGGAGATACGGGTGCGCAGATTCGCCAGTGGTTCAACTATCCCAACGGCACGAGCGACTACCTGCGCCTACTCAACCCCAACGTGCTGCTCAACGGGCATCATCCCGTAGTGCACACGGCCATTATCGGCTCGTGCGTTCAACTGGGGCTTTCGCTGTTCAACAGCGCTAACGCGGGCCTCATCATCTATACCTGCGCTCAATTTGTCATCACGGCTGCCTGCATGGCCTATTCCATTTCGTCGCTGCGCAAACTGGGCGTGAGCCTGCCGGTTCGCGGTGCGATCCTGCTGTTCTTTGCGTTTATGCCGATGTTCTCTAACTACGCGGCGTTGCTCACCAAAGACGTGCTCTTTGCCGACGCGTTTTTGGTGCTGCTGGTACAGACCGTCAAGCTCGTGGCATGTGGCTTGCCCCGTCGTGATGCCAATGCCGAGCGTGCGGGCGAACAGAGGCCCGTGCTCTTTGCGCGCCACGACTGGCTGTTGCTTGCGCTGGCTGCCATGGGTTCCACGTTTTTGCGCAATGGCGGTCTGGTCTTTCCGTTGGCGGCCTGCGTGATTGCGGCGGCGTTTTGCGCATGGGATGTACATGTCGCCCGTCGTGCGGCTAAGCAGACGGGCACCGCGGTCTCATGCGCCACGCCGCGCTTCCGCTGGGTTGGCGTCCTCGCGGTGCTCGCACTCTGCCTTGCCTCTAATATGTACTTCACCAAGGTCTTTATGCCGGCGCACGACATCACGCCTGGTTCCAAGCGCGAAATCCTCTCGATTCCGTTCCAACAGACGGCTCGTTTCGTCCAAAAGCACGACGGCCTCAACTCGGGCGTCAACCCCACGGTAAAGGAGGACGGCGCCATCGTGGAGGCTCCTTGCGACGGCTTGGTGACCGATGAGGAGCGCGCCGTGATCGACCGGGTGCTCAAGTACGAGAATCTGGGCCGCCGTTACAACCCGGATAAGTCGGATGCCGTCAAGAACTGCTTTAACGAGTACGCCTCGCAGGAGGACATCAAGGCCTATTTTGAGGTCTGGGCGCAGATGTTCAAAAAGGATCCCGAGTGCTATATCTCGGCGCTCATCAATAACTATTACGGCTACTTTTATCCGAGCGCGCGCGATGCCTTGGTCTACAGCACGGCGCGTAGTGCCGAGATCATGGCGCGTCCCGACAACCTCAAGTACTTCGATTTCCATCCGGTTGACAGCAACGTGGTGCGCTGGTGCGACCACCTGATCAATCTGTACCGTGTGGCGGTGCAGCGCATCCCGTTTATTTCGCTCACCATGAGCTCGGCCACCTATGTGTGGATCATGATTGCCGTGGTGGTCTACCTGCTGCGTCGTCATTCATGGCGTGCGCTGGCGATCTGGGTGCCGCTGTTGGGCGTGCTCGCCGTGTGCCTGATTGGTCCGTGCAACGGCTCGACCTACATGCGCTACCTGTATCCGGTCATCGCCTGCATGCCCTTTGCCATCGGCGCCACCATCACCCGCAGCGACCTCCTCTGGTCCTAATTTGGTGCAAAGGGGACAGGTTGCTTTGCACCAAAGGGTGGCATCATCACGACGCCTTCATTTTGGGGTTTATCTCGCAGGCCAGTAGGTATATCATAACGACGTTTGTTTATATTGCCCGAGCATCTGCGCTGGGCTTTAGGTCGAAACCGATAGGAGACACGTATGTCCGGACACTCTAAGTGGGCCACAACCAAGCATCGTAAGGGCGCGCAGGACGCCAAGCGTTCCGCCCTCTTCTCCAAGCTCAGCCGCAACATCACCGTTGCTGCCCGTCTCGGCGGTGACCCGCTGCCCGAGAACAACGCCAGCCTCGCCGCTGCCGTTGCCAAGGCCAAGGCTCAGTCCATGCCTAAGGACAAGATCAAGTCCGCTATCGACAAGGCTTTTGGTTCGGGTGCTGACGCCGCCGTCTACGAGAACATCGTGTACGAGGGCTACGGTCCCGCCGGTGTCGCCGTCTACGTCGACTGCCTGACCGACAACCGCAACCGTACCGCCGCCGATGTCCGTTCCGCTTTCTCCCACGCTGGTGGCAACCTGGGCACTTCCGGCTCCGTCGCCTTCCAGTTTGAGCGCAAGGGCCAGATTGTCGTTGCCAAGGAGATCCTGGACGAGAACGCCAAGAAGGAGACCATGATCGCCAACGGTGCTGCCGGTGACGAGGATGAGTTCATGATGGCCATCGCCGAGGCCGGTGGCGAAGACTACGAGGACGCCGGCGAGGAGTGGATCGTCTGGACTACTGCCAACGAGGTCATGGCTGTCTCCAAGGCGCTCGAGGAGCAGGGCGTCCAGGTCAAGGGCTCCGAGACCACCATGGTCCCGACCACCCCGACCGAGGTCTCCGGCGCCGACGCCAAGAAGGTTCAGCGCCTCATCGACCGTCTTGAGGAGCTCGACGACGTCCAGGATGTTTACAGCACCATGGACATGACCGACGAGGTCATCGCTGCCCTCGAGGAGGAGTAGCGCCCGCACGGGTTAAGCCGTGCATATCTGGGCATAATGAAGCGAGCATGCAAGCTTCGTGGAATAGATGAGCCGGATCCGCGTGCGTAGAGCACCGGACCCGGCTCTTTTATAATGATGCGAACCGTTTTGCATTTCGAGAGCCGAGATTTGAAGGGAGCGCCGCGTGCGCGTACTTAAACGAGCCCTAGCGATCGTGTATCTTGCCGCCACCATCGTGGCGCTGGGTACGCTTGTCTGCCAGTTTTGGGGGCCGTATACGTATCGCTTTATGTTGCTGATGCGCGACCCCATGCCGCGCATCGTCGTGACGGCATGCGGCGGAGTTGTGGCGATCGGCGTACTGGTAAGCTTCTTCCGCCTGATGTTTGCTCGTCGCGAGCCGTCCTGCGTGCATCCGGCGGGGGAGCGC
The DNA here is from genome assembly GCA_900546775.1 of uncultured Collinsella sp. Classification (GTDB taxonomy): domain Bacteria; phylum Actinomycetota; class Coriobacteriia; order Coriobacteriales; family Coriobacteriaceae; genus Collinsella. Next base: position 47,123 of record UREM01000003.1, read on the forward strand.
AATATCGAGGTCACGCTCGCGGCGCTTTCTTCGTGTGCCAGGGCTGCTGCCGAGCGCGACGACCGCGTGATGGTCGAGCATGTCGAGGCCCGCGTCCAAGGCCCCGACGATTCGCACGTCCGTTTTAAGGTCGAGGCTATCGCGCTTGACGATAAGGACGTGGCATCTCTGGCTACCGCGATGCAGCAGCGCATCGAGGAAGCTTGCGACACCATGCTCGGCACGCCGGGTACGACTACGCGCGTCCGTTTTTTGCCGTCCAAGACTACCGTCCAGACCGTGGAGGTTTCCGGTGAGTGATACCAATCAAGATAAGACCGCTCGTACGCCGCGCCTGACGATTGACCAGGGCGCCACGCCGACGAGCGAACCTGTTGATTCCAAAGCAGAGGCAACCGAGTTGCAAGATGCGGCAGCCGCGGATTTTGACGAGGCTATGGGTCTCATCAAGGGTACGGGCGCTGCCATCTGGAGCTATGCTGTGCGTCATCCCAACACCACGCTCGGTGCCGTCGCTGGCTTTATCCTCGCCGTGTTGGTGCTCACGCTCGGCCTGTGGGATACGCTCGTCATTGCATTCTTCGTGCTGATCGGCGCTGTGATTGGCCAAATTCGCGACGGCGAGAACGGGATCGTCAACTTCTTCGGCCGTCTGTTTAGCGGCCGCTAATATGTATTCGACTGTCGCATCCGCGGCAGGCATAAGGAGGAACCATGGCTTTTAATACGAAGGTCGATGTAGCCGATACCGAGCTCGAGGAGAACGAGGCGGTCGTCGCCGAAGCTGAGGATGTGACGCTCGAGGATGAGGCTCTCGTCGAGGCCGAGTCCGATACGGATGAGGACGACGAGGAAGCGGATGAGTCCGAGGACTCGCTGACCTATTCCAACGGCGTGATCGAGAAGATCGTTGCCATGGCCACCCGCGAGGTTCCGCACGTTCTGGGCATGAAGGGTAACCTCATGCACTTTGTGCAGGAGCAGTTTGGTGCCGAGAATCTGACCAAGGGCGTGACGGTCGAGGTCACCGACGATAATCGCGTGGTCGTCAACATCTCCGTCATCATCGAGTACGGCGCCTATGCGCCCGCGATCTTCGACGATGTTAAGGCACGTGTCACCGAGCGCCTTGCCGCGATGACTGGCCTTGAGGTGGCGGGCGTCAACCTGCGCATCGAGGATGTCATCACCCCCGAGGAGTACGAGCACCGCACCAGCCAGCACGAATAACCTTCCAAAAAGGGACAGGTTTGTTTTGGCAGGTTTTATCTGCGAAAACATTAAACGGCCGACCGCGCAAGCAAAAGCGTGGCCGGCCGTTTTTGTACGCTCCCGATATAGTCATACCGCTCGTCTAACTAAGGGTTGCAATCCCCACGTTCCGCGTTACTCTAATGGGCGCATTGTTTCCAAATTGTTAACGAGGGGTTGCCGTAATGGCCGACGAGCACGAAACAGAAAGCAAGGCATGGGCAATTGAGGCCGCTGCGGCAGAGGCGGCGTCGCGTGCTGCCGAGGAGGTGCATCGTCCTCCCGTAGTGCCGATGGAACGCGTGGTCGATCGCGATGTTATCGAGCGGGGCGAGCGCGCTGGTAGCAAGCGCAGCCAGGAGCCGGGCTTTCCGCGCTTTTTTGCCGAGCTCAATTTGGGCCTGATCCTCACGGCCTTTGCCATCGTCGCGTTTAAAACCCCTAATCACTTTGCTTTTGGCGGCACCTCGGGCGTGTCGGTCATTCTGTCCACGCTGTTCCCGACCCTGCCCGTCGGCGTCTTTATGTGGATTATCAATGCGGTCCTGGTCGTTCTGGGCTTTATCTTTTTGGAGCGCAAGGCAATCCTGTGGAGTGTCTTTGCCTCGTTTGCGCTGTCCGCCTATGTTTCGCTGTTTGAGCTCTTTATTCCGACCGATGTCTCGATGACGGGCGATATGTGGCTCGACCTGTGCTTTGCCGTGATTCTGCCGGCGCTCGGCAGCGCCATCGTCTTTGATATTGGTGCCTCGACGGGCGGCACGGACATCCTCGCCATGATTCTCAAACGCCGCACGACGCTTGAGATCGGCCGTGCGCTGCTGCTGGTCGATATCGGCATCGTGACCATCGCGGCCTTCTTGTACGGCCCGCGCGTCGGTCTGTATTGCGTGCTCGGCCTGTTTGCCAAGACGCTTGTGGTCGACAAAGCCATCGAGAGCATCCACCTGCGTAAAGTCTGCACGGTCATTTGCTCCGAGCCCCTTAAGGTCGAGGAGTTTATCGTCAAGCATCTCAACCGTACGGCGACTATCAGCCGCGGCTATGGTGCTTTCTCGGGCAAGTGCGTGACGGTGATCATGAGCGTGCTGAGCCGTCGCGAGGCAGTGCAGCTGCGCCGCTATACCCGCGAGATTGACCCTGATGCCTTCATCACCATCGTCGATAGCTCCGAAATCGTCGGCAAGGGCTTCCGCGGTACGAACTAGTCCGGGCGTACCCTTCGAATCATTGAATAAAGCCACCTGCGTTGCAAATCGGTCATCTTGGGGTATTTGTCCCCACATTGGGCGATAATGATGCCAAAGACATCGTTTGCGATCCAGGTGATTCGCTCTAGATACGAAGGGATGATTTCGATGTTCTGTTCGCAGTGTGGTGCCCCCATGGGCGATAACGACAAGTTCTGCGGCGTGTGCGGTGCCCCTAATACCGAGGTCAAGGCTGCCGGGCCCACTCCGCAAGCTCAACCCCAACCGCAGGGTCAGCCGTTTGTCCAGCCGCAGCCGTTCGTTGCGCCCCAGCCGGCTATGAACGTGCCCAAGGGTTGCATGGCTCAGGCCTTCAACGACATGATTAAGGTTCCCGGCGCCCTGGTTCGCGTATGTCAGATTGCCTTTTTGCCGGCGCTGATCTGCGTCGTGTCGGTGCTGGTGCTGTTTATCCCCGTTATCGGTGGCATCGCGGCGGCCATTGGCTTTTTGCTCGCTTACGTGGCAAGCGTGTGCGGCGCTGGCTTTGCTATCGAGTGGGGTCGCGACCTGTCGCTCAAGGACGATAACGGCATGGAGCGTCCGCTGCTGCGCTCGACCTCCTTTGGACTGGGCATCTTCTCGTCTGTCATTACGAACGTGCTCGGGTTCGTGGCCATTATTCCAGTGATTGGCGTGGTGTTCTCGGCGCTTGAGAGCGCTGTGATCGGTGCCGTTGGTTCGTACTATTACTTCGGTTCGAGCGTCCTCGAGGGCGCACTCATCGGGTCGATGGGTCTGCTTGTCTTTGCCATGATCGTATCGGCGGTGTTAGGCATTTTCTTTAAGATGTTTGGTGATGCCGCTGTGATGCACTTTGCAGTCGCCGGCCGCGTGGAAAGCGCGTTTTCGCTCGAGAAGGTCTGGAAGTCTTATAAGGCCAACCTGGGCAAGCTGTTCTGTGCCTCGATTCTTCCCGAGTTCTTGACGGGCATTGTTTCCAATATCATCACCTGGATTTTCACCGCCATCTTTGGTTTTGTTGCCGCGCTGGGTATTAGCAGCTATGGCTACTACGGCTACTATTCTCGTCCTTCGGGTCTTGAGGCAATCATCGAGGGTGGCGGCATTACGCTCATCCTGTTCCTGATGATCATCGCCTTTGTCACCGTGTTCCTGAATGTGTTTGGCACGATGCTCAAATATCGTGCCGTTGGCTACTGGGCCGCACGTCATGCCAGTGAGTGGGCCGACGAGGATGCCGACGATGTCCTGACGTTTGTGCTCCCGGGTGAGAAGAAGCCTGCTCCTGCGGGATTCAATCCCACGGCTGCCCCTGGTGCTGCACCTGCCCCGGCACCCGCGCCTGCACCCGCGCCCGCACCTGCCCCGGCACCCGCGCCTGCACCTGCTCCGGCACCCGAGGCGACGCCTGCGGAGCCCGATTGGAATGCCGTTGCCACGCCGGCGGATGAGCCGGGCGATAGTCCTGCTGCCGAAAACAATCAAACCGAATAGTCGGTCGAGGCGCCCTGGGCAACTGAGCCCGGGGTGCCTTTTTCTACCGCGGAAGCAAGAAAATGCCTGGGAAAACGGTTGCAGCAAAATTTCTCGGAAATTGGTCAATGTTGCGCAACAACGTCGCGGCTATTGTTGAGAACATAGACGTGTAAGGTTTGAAGGCGTGCGACGCCTTAGGAAAAGGAGAAGCTTATGTTCTGTCCCACTTGCGGTTCTCCCATTTCGGATGATGCCAAATTCTGCCCTGTTTGCGGTTCTGCCATCGGTGCCGCTCCCGCTGCTCCGGCACCTCAGCCCGCGCCGCAGCCTGCACCTCAGCCCCAGCCTGCTCCGCAGCCCACGCAGATTCAGCCCGCTCCGGTTCAGGCAGTTCAGCCCCAGCCTCAGCAGCAGTACGCCGGGCAGCAGCAGTATGCTCAGCAGCCTGCACCTGCCCCGATGGGCTATGCTCCGATTAAGACCGACCGTGGCGTGATCGGCTGGCTCCTGCTTTCCATCGTGACCTGCGGCATCTATTCGTATTACTTCCTCTATTGCCTCGCCCGCGACATCAATGTCATGTGCCAGGACGACGGCGATTCCACGCCGGGTCTGGCGGCATTCATCCTGCTGTCGTTTGTGACCTGCGGCTTCTACGGACTCTACTGGTACTACAAGATCGGTAACCGCCTGCAGGCTAATGCTCCTCGCTATGGCCTGATGTTCCAGGAGAACGGTACCACCGTTCTTATGTGGCAGATTGTCGGCGCGCTGCTGTGCGGTCTTGGCCCGATCTTTGCCATGAACATCATCATCAAGAACACCAATGCCATGGCAACGGCTTACAACACCCGTCTTGGCGCTCGTGCCTAACGATAAGAGCGGCGTGAACAGCTCTCAGGGACATAAGGGCGCGGCGGAGCTCATTCGCCGCGCCCTTTCTTGCATCGGCGCGCTCTTTGTCGCCTGGCTCGCACTCTACCTGCTCGATATCGGCTGCGTGTTTCGCCTGATGACGGGCATTCCCTGTCCGGGATGCGGCATGACAAGGGCCTGGCTGGCAGCACTGCGCCTCGGTTTTGCGGCTGCCTTTGCCTACCATCCGCTGTTTTGGGTGGTGCCGATTGCGTTTGCGCTCGCGTTCGTGCGCGAGGAGGCGGTATCGAGCAAGCTAAAGCGTGGCATCGACATTGCGGTTGTTGTTCTGTGCGTGCTGGTCGTTGCCGTATGGATCGTGCGCCTTATCAACCCGGCAGACGCGGGCCTGCTCTTTGGTGGTCACGTTCCCACCGGAGTTCCCACCGATATCATCCACCTCGAAACCCCACGCTGGCTCACCATCCTTCGCTCTTACCTGTCGTGACGGAGGACGCGCTAGAAAAGCATCGACACATAAGCGGGGGGCGAACGTTGAGATAACGTTCGCCCCCGCTTTGCTCTAGCCAGGTTGTTACGGGTGGACGTGACGGCTACTCGCCATGCTTCTCCTCGTGGCGAGCAGCGGCACGGGCATCGTGAATGCCCTTGATGGCGGCATGGCGGGCGGTGCGGGCGTCGTGCACGGCGTCGCGGGCCTCGGCGGCCGTTGCCTTGGCAGAGCGCAGCTTGGCTGCCAGGTCGGGATTGGTCTCGGCAACCGCGGCGATTGTGGGGCCGTCGAGCTCCTCTTGTGTGGGCTCGGCCAAAAAGTCGATGGCATACTGAGCGGCTACCATGGAGCCCTTGGCGAGCGCGCTCTCGTCGATCTTGTAGAAGCAGGAGTGCTGGGCATAGGTGGCGCCAATCTGGGGGTTGCGCGTGCCAACAAAGGCGAGCACGCCCGGCACACGGCGCAGGTACTCCGAGAAATCCTCGCCCGAAAGCGTGCCGCGGTAATGGCCCTCGCCTGCGGGGCCCAGGCACTTGAGCACAGCTTGGCGGCAGCGCTCGCTCGAGGCGGCATCGTTTTCGACCTTGTAGTTGGCGATGGTGTAGTCGGTGAGTTCGGCCTCGGCGCCTAGTGCTGCTGCGGTGTGCTCCACGATGCGGCGCATAAGCTCGGGCATCTCCTCATGCGTCTTGTCGCCATAGGTGCGCACCGTGCCGGCGAGGTACGCCGTGCCGGCGATAACGTTGCGCGCGGTGCCGCCGTGCAGTTCGCCGACGGTGATGACGGCGGGTTCGTAGGGGCTAATCTCGCGCGAGACGATGGTCTGCAGGGCGTTGACGATCTCTGCCGCCACCATAACGGCGTCGTGGCCGCGCTGGGGCATGGCACCGTGGCACGAGGTGCCGCGAACGTCGATGCGGAACCAGTCGGTATTGGCCATGCGCGGGCCGGGCTCGCAGCTCACGGTGCCGGCGTCGACCTCGCTCCAAATGTGAGCGGCATAGGCGCCATCGACGCCATCGAGCACACCCGTGCCGATCATGAGCTTGGCGCCCTGGCCGTTTTCCTCGCTGGGCTGGAACACGATGCGGACCTCGCCGTGGATGTCATCGGTCATGTGGCGCAGAATCTGCAACGTGCCGAGCATCATGGCGATATGGCAGTCGTGGCCGCAGGCGTGCATGCAGCCCTCGTTGACGCTGGCGAACTCCTCGCCGGTCTGCTCGGTGACGGGCAGGGCGTCGATGTCGGCGCGCAGCAGGATACGGCGGCGCGGCGTGCCGTCCTCGCGGTAGGCATCGGGCGCGGTGCCGCGGAGTGTCGCCACCAGGCCCGTCTTGAGTGGACGCTCGTAGGGGATATTCATGGCGTCGAGCTGGTTGGCGATGTCGGAAGTCGTGCGCTCCTCGGCAAGGCTCAGCTCCGGGTGCTTATGGAAGTGCCGGCGCTGCTTGATGATGTAGGGTTCAAACTCGGCGGCGATATCTTGGATGGCCGCGGTGACGTCGTCTGCCGCGCGAACCTCGGTTGCCGCCATAATCTGCTGTGCCTTGGTCTTCGTCATGGTCGATTTGCTCCTTGCTGGCTCGATCGCAAAATCGTACAGGCTCTCTCCAGTATGCCACCTGCCGCTAGGGCTGGTAAAGTTGCCGTTTGCCGCTTGGAGTTTTGTTGCAAGGGCGGGGGAGTACACTCGGGGGTGTTGAATTTCCTGCCAGAGATGGGGATGCCCATGCAACATATCGATCGGATTATCCGCTCCAAGAACGTTTTTACCGCGCAAGACGGTATCGATACCGCCCGCGAGCTGGCGATTGCCATTGCGGGCGATTGCATCGTCGCAGTCGGTGCGCCCGATGACGTGATTGACGCCGCACCTGCCGCCACGCCGGTGGTCGATTACGGCGAGCAGTTTGTCTGCCCCGGTTTCCACGATGCGCACCTGCATTTCTTCCATACCTCGGTTGGCTCCTCACCGTATATGCTCATGGATATGGGCACGTCCGAGGCGGCGCTGGTGCAGGACGCGCTCAAGTTTTCCCAGGACCTGCCCGACGACGCCTGGGTCGTGACGCAGGGCTGGCGCGATTACCGCTGGGATCCGCCCGAGCACCCTACCAAGGCCTCCCTCGATGCGGCATTTCCTGATCGTCCCTGCGTTATGTACTCGGGCGACGGGCACACGCTGTGGCTCAACAGCCGCGCGCTCGAGGCACTCGGCGTGACGCGCGACAGCGAGCCGCCGGCGGGTGGCAGCTACGACAAGGATGCAAATGGCGAGCTCACGGGTATCGCTCACGAGGCTGCGGCCATGCAGCTGCTGCCGCGCTGTCTTGAGTGGCTGGGCGAGGATCGCATCGCGAGCGCGTATGCCGACCAAATGAAACGCATGGCCGAGCAGGGCATTACCTCGATTTGCGACATGTCGCTCATGCCCATGCCGGGCTGTGACTTTATCCGCGACGACGTCTACGACAAGCTTCAGGCGATTGGCAAGCTGGGCATTCGCGCCCACCTGTTCCCCACGCTGTTGGATGACCAATCGCGCTTGGAAGAACTTCAGACCCGCTACGCAAACAATGCGTTGCTCTCGGCGCCGGGCTTTAAGCAGTTCTTCGATGGCGTGTCGAGCGAGCACACCGCATACCTCACCGATCCCTATACCAACCCGCGCTTCCCGGGCGACCAGGGCCGTCTGACGGTTCCCGTCGAGCGCATGCGCAAGCTGGTCCTGGCGGCAGCCGAGCGCGGCCACACCGTGCGCATCCACGTTATCGGCGACGGCGCCATCCATGCCGCACTCGATATCTTTGAGGAGGCGGCAGAGCTCTACGGTTTGCCCCCGCACGGCCATAATACGCTTGAGCATTTGGAGAATCTGCTGCCCGAGGACATCGATCGTCTGCGCAAGCTCAACGTCATTGCCTCGAGCCAGCCTTGCCACATCACGCTCGACCCGGGTGGCCCGGAGCGCGACCTGGGCCTGGAACGCAGCCGCATCATGTGGCCGTTCGCAACTTATCAGCAGCGCGGTATCCGTCAAGCTTTCGGTACCGACAGCCCCATCACGGCCGTTACCAGCATGAACGTGCTCTACACGGCTATCACGCGCCAAGATCCCCGCAGCCACTGGCCCGAGGGCGGCTGGCTCCCCAGCGAGCGCATCGACGCGGCTACAGCTCTGCGCAACTACACCCTGGGCAGCGCCTACGCGGCAGGCGACGAGCGAAACCTCGGCAGCCTGGAACCCGGCAAATACGCTGACCTGGTAGTCCTGGACCAAAACCCGCTCACCATCGACCCCCAAGAGCTCCAGGCTACCAAGGTTCAGGCAACCTATCTGGCAGGCAACTTAATCTACGAGCGCTAATATTCATGCCGTACCGTTAAACGCGGCTCGGGCAGCCTATTTTGGGATGGCGCACGAGCCGCGTTTGTTTGCCTATGGGGTCCGTTAGGAGCGCCCCCGCTCTGCTTGATTTGGGCGCGGGGCGGAGGCGCCGCTGCCCCGCGCTCAATTTGGACGTCAGTAATGCTGTCTCTTGGTGTTTTGAATACTTCCCATTGCAGATTGCATAAAAAGTTGAGATGTTCTTTCCGGTCCTGATGTACCCCCGCCTGGGCCGTGCAAAAAATGGAGTATTCAGCACCGTGAGCTCTGCCGGTGCCGCTGCAGTCGGGTGGCATTGCGGAGATCGACGTCATTTTGGGGTCCGGTGCGGCGCGAGGCACGCCTTTTTGTCCTGATGGGGTTTGCCCGCCGACCCAAATCGCCGGTCAAAGGCGTTCTTGGGACCAATATGGTGTGTCCGGCGCGTATGCAGACGTCCTGGCCTGCTGAAAACTCCCAAAAATGCACGCTGCTTCCCAGGGGACCCGTGCGAGCGGCGAAAACCATGCCCAAGTCGCTGTCCGCATCGCCATTTTGCTGCACTGACTTTTCTGAATACCGGGCCCGAATTAGTTAACCTGCCTCCCGTGTGGCTCCGAAGGGGCGGGGCATAAGGTTTATCGCGAGTTCCGCACGAGCCGAAGGCCACTTAATGTGGCCTTCGTGCGAGCAGGACTGCCCGAGCAGGAAACCTTATGCCCCGCCCCTCCGGAGCCACACGGGAGCCACCGCTAAGTTATCCCCCGGCATTCAGAAAATCTAAGTGCCAAAAAATAAGATTTTTTGACTCTGTGTTGTATAACCCGCCATTCGTGGGTACCATTCAACGCGTACGCAAACAAAAAGGGTTAACCCGCGCGGCATGACCGCGCGGCCCACAAAGGAGGAAACAAGCATGTCGTCTTTGAAGCCGCTTGCAGATCGCGTCCTGGTCAAGCCCGACGAGGCCGAGCAGAAGACCGCTTCTGGTCTGTACATCGCCAGCAACGCTCAGGAGAAGCCGCAGCGCGGCACCATCGTTGCCGTTGGCGCCGGTAAGGTCAACGACAAGGGTGAGCGCATCCCTATGGACGTTCAGGTCGGCGACGTTGTCATCTACGGTAAGTTCGGCGGCAACGAGGTCAAGGTCGACGGCGAGAAGTATCTGCTGATGCGCGCCGACGACATCTACGCCGTCGTCGAGGCCTAGTCTCGTCAGAATCTCTGATTCGTCTTTGAACGCGCCCGCCGCATAGGACTCGGAAGCGGCGACGCGAGTCACATTTCTTTTGGAGGATTACCTACCATGGCAAAGAACATTACGTTCAACACCGATGCCCGCGCCAAGCTCGCCAAGGGCGTCAACACTCTGGCCGACGCCGTTACCGTCACCATGGGCCCCAAGGGTCGCTACGTTGCTCTGCAGCGCACGTTTGGTGCCCCGACCATCACCAACGACGGCGTTTCCGTTGCCAAGGAGATTGAGCTCGAGGACAACATCGAGAACATGGGTGCCCAGCTGGTGAAGGAGGTCGCCACCAAGACCAACGACACCGTGGGTGACGGCACCACCACCGCAACCCTGCTCGCTCAAGCCATCGTCAACGACGGTCTGCGCAACGTCGCCGCTGGCGCCAACCCGCTGGCCATCCGTCGCGGCATCGACAAGGCCGTCAACGCCGCCGTCGCCGAGATGAAGAAGCAGGCCAAGCCGGTCGAGACCAAGGAGCAGATTGCTTCCGTCGGTACCATCTCCGCCGGTGACCCCGAGGTCGGCGAGAAGATCGCCGAGGCCATGGAGGTCGTGGGCAAGGACGGCGTCATCACCGTCGAGGATTCCCAGACGTTCGACATCACCATCGACACCGTCGAGGGCATGCAGTTCGACAAGGGCTACGTCTCCGCTTACTTCGTCACGGATAACGACCGCATGGAGGCCGTGATGAAGGATCCGTACATCCTCATCACCGACCAGAAGATTTCCAGCGTCCAGGACATCATGCCTGTTCTCGAGGCTGTCCAGCGCGCTGGCCGTGGCCTGCTCATCATCGCTGAGGACATCGATGGCGAGGCTCTGCCGACCCTCGTCCTCAACAAGATCCGTGGCGCCCTCAACGTCTGCGCCGTCAAGGCCCCGGGCTACGGCGATCGCCGCAAGCGCATCCTGGAGGACATCGCCGTCCTCACCGGTGGCCAGGCTGCTCTGGACGAGCTGGGCGTGAAGGTCGCTGACATCACCGCCGATATGCTCGGTACCGCTAAGTCCGTCACTATCTCCAAGGACAACACCGTCGTCGTCGGCGGCGCTGGCTCCAAGGAGGCCATCGACGCCCGCATCGCTCAGATCAAGGGCGAGATGGAGAACACCACCTCTGACTTCGACCGCGAGAAGCTCCAGGAGCGCTTGGCCAAGCTCTCCGGTGGCGTTGCCGTCATCAAGGTCGGCGCTGCTACCGAGTCCGAGCTCAAGGAGATCAAGCACCGCGTCGAGGACGCCCTGCAGGCAACCCGCGCTGCTGTCGAGGAGGGCATTGTCGCCGGTGGCGGCGTCGCCTTCATGGACGCTGCTCCTGCGCTCGACGCCGTTGAGCTCGACGACCCCGAGGAGAAGATCGGTGTCGACATCGTCAAGAAGGCTCTGACTGCTCCGGTCGCTACCATCGCCAAGAACGCTGGTTTTGAGGGCGCTGTCGTGGTCGACAAGGTTGCCGAGCTGCCCGCCGGCCAGGGTCTCAACTCTGCCAACGGCGAGTGGGGCGACATGATCGAGATGGGCGTCCTCGACCCCGTCAAGGTCAGCCGCGTCACCCTGCAGAACGCTGCTTCTGTCGCCAGCCTGATTCTCATCACCGAGGCTACCGTCTCCGATGTGCCCAAGAACACTCAGCTTGAGGACGCTATCGCTGCTGCCACCGCTGGTCAGCAGGGCGGCGGTATGTACTAAGGCCGACAAGGTCTAGAACTCCCACCGGGGATCCGGGGGCGTGACGGGGGCTTCTCTCCGGAACGTCCTCGGACATGCAAAGAGGCTCCGCATCGCGCTTCGCGCTGCGGAGCCTCTTTGCGTCCTGCGGAATGTTCTGGGGAGAAGCCCATTACGCCCTCGCGGGGATCCTGTGTAGTCACCCTTTGGGCGGAACTCTCCCTATAGATTGGGCGCATGGGGTATTTTTTGGTAGTTACCGTTTATCGCGTATAGCTACCGTTTGCGGAATAAGTAACACTCCTTAATAAACCGTGTAGAATCTCAGATAAGCACGGAGTTTTTCAGGGAGACGCTGTCCTTTGCTGTGGGCGAAGGGCGGCGTCTCTCTGGCGCTTGGAAGTCGTTGTTCAATGGGGCGGCGGGCGTGCGCATGTAATACATAGCCAACGTCGAGATGGGTCGTGATAAGAATGGGCAAGTACGTAATCGTGGTTGAGTCTGGTTCGGATGTGACGCCGGAGCTCTGCGAGCGCTATGGCATCGTGCGCGTGCCTATGCATGTCACGATTGGTGACGAGACCGTTGAAGATGGTTCAATCGATTCGCTCGAGATTTACTCGCGCTGCAACGAGTTTGGTGTGATGCCCAAGACCAGTGGCTGTTCGCCAGCGGATTTTGCGCATGTGTATGACCGCATCCATGCCGAGCAACCCGACGCGACTATTTTGCATCTTGCATATTCCGAGGCCACGACCTGCTCGCACCAATCATCGAAGATCGCCGCCCAGGGGCGCGACTACGTGTTCTCCATGGACACGCGCTTTGTCTCGGTAGGCCAGTCGCTCGTTGTCGTCGAGACTGCCAAATACATCGAGGCTCATCCCGATGCTACCGTCGAAGAGATCTTTGCTTTTACGAACTCCGTCATGGACCGTGTGCTGCTGGGCTTTGTCCCCACCGATCTCGCCTTCCTCAAGGCCGGCGGGCGTCTGTCCAACGTCGCGTTCCTAGGTGCCCATCTGCTCAAGATTAAGCCCTGCATTGAGGTGACGGGTGGTAAGTTCGTGGCGACCAAGAAGTTCCGCGGTTCTATGCTCAAGTGTGCCCGTGCCTTTATTGATCACATGGTAGAGAAGGGCGAGATCGACTACTCGCATATTGGCTTGGCGTATTCGGTGGGTCTTTCCGAGGAGTTGCGCGACGACATGGAAGTCTATGCACACGATCTTGGCTTTAAGGACGTTACCTGGACTCAGGTCGGCGGCGTCATCTCGAGCCATTGCGGCCCGACCGCCTTCGGCGCGGTGCTCACGCTTAAGGCGTAAAGGCCTCAGACGAGCGTTCTTCAGTCTGACATCTCGAAGTAGACCCCAGCCATGGTGATGGGGGATAGATTAAAACGTGCCATTCTAGCCCGAGACGTTTAAACGCAAACGCATAGGCTAGAATGGCTCTGGCATTTATGTAACTAAAACCAAAGAGAGGCAAGGTAGCGGGAATGGCTGAGATGACGCTCGAGGGTGTGGACGCTCGTCCCGAGGACTCCGCGTTTGCCCTGGGCCGCGTGCATTCAATTGAGACGATGGGAACGGTCGATGGTCCCGGCATTCGCTTTGTGGTATTTGTCCAAGGTTGCCCCATGCGCTGCGCGTATTGTCACAATCCCGATACCTGGTCTGTTAACGGCGGCACCATGGTGACCATCGAGCACCTCATGGACGAGTTCCAGAGTAACCATGAGTTTTACCGCAGCGGCGGAATTACGGTTTCGGGTGGCGAGCCGCTTCTGCAGCCCGAGTTTTTGGCCGACCTGTTCCGTACAATGCACAACAACCCCGATGGCCGCGTGCATACCTGCCTTGACAGCTGCGGATATGCGTTTGACCCCAACCACCCCGAGAAGTTCGATGCCGTTCTCAACGAGACCGACATGGTGCTGCTCGACATTAAGCATGCCGATCCGGTTGAGCATAAAAAGCTGACCGGATGCGATCCTGCACGTATCCTAGCGTTTGGCGATGAGCTGGCGCGTCGCAGGATCAAGGTCGTTATCCGTCACGTGGTGGTGCCGGGCATTACCGACACGGTGGAGGAGTGCGAGGCACTCGGTCGCCTGATTGCCCCGTGGCATAACGTGGTGGGCTTGGAAATGCTGCCGTATCACACGATGGGCGTCGTCAAGTACGAGCAACTGGGCATTCCCTATAAGCTCGAGGGCGTGCCCCAGATGGATACCGCGCGCATGCCCGAGCTGCGCAACGCCGTCATGACGGGCATGAAAAAGCGCCGTGCGGAACTCAAAAACGCCATCGGCTAGCAGCACTCATTGGGGACAGATTTAAATGAGTGCCCCCGGGCACCTAGTTGATTGCTAAAGAGCCCCGTCAAGTTGCGGTGGAATAGTTCTTGTGTATCGGCCTATGCCGCCCAAACAGGAACTATTTCACCGCAACTGCGTTTTGGGCAGAGATGCGCAACAGAATTGTGCCATTTGGATAAATACGCCTGTGGTTTCTTTAAAGACGCCTTAAACGCCGCTGAATATCTTAGGAAAGAAACGCCTGCTCGGTATTATGCTGCTCGTATATAAACGGTAGCAGTCAGGAGACCACGTGCGAAAGGGCGCATCGCGGGACGAGTATGTGCCGCAGCATGGCAGCAGATATGGGACAAAGGGCACGTCTTTGCGTGGCCTTGCAGACGCTCGCATCCGCGTGACGAAGATTGCCACCATTGGGATGCTAACGTTGGCGGTTATTATCCTCGGAATTACCGCCAAAACCTACGCGTCGGAGCGGATGGCACATTCAGATGCGTCAACGGTACAGACGCAAAACAAAAAGGTCTCTGAATCTAAAGTCACTGCAAGTCAAACCCTGTCGACAGCGAGCTTCAAGACGAGGCTTTCGAAGGCGGACTTTAACGATATTCGCTCAGGCGATACCGTGCAGACCTTCTCACTGGTTGATGACCAGATCCCCGCCCTGGAGGATGAGAGCCTCGCGGCGCTTCAAGATGCCCTTGATCAGGCCCAGGAATTGGGCGATGCGGGCGCGGTGTTTTACGATCTGTCGAGCGGCAAGGGCGTGACGTATAACGCCGATGCCGAGGTTTACGGCGCGAGTAGCTACAAGGCGCTGTATGCGCTCTATATTTGCGAGACGTTGGTCGAATCGGGGCAGGTGTCGCTCGATTGGGCTTTAGCCACGTATGGTGGTTGCAGCATGGGCTGGCAGACGGTACGCGACCTTATCGAGAATGCCGTCGTCAACTCGGACAACGATTCGTTTATCGCGTTACGCGCGGCGTTTGACCATGATGGCTATGAGGATTGGATTGCCAACCTGGGTGTTGATAACGAAACGGCACTGGATCCGATGAGTGATTTTCCGACCTACTGCCCGCGCACCTCGGCCAAGTTGTGGTGCGAGATGAGTGAGTATTTGAGCTGTGACACCGAGACGTCGCAATGGCTGTCGGGCCTTCTGACCTCTACGACCCGATCGTTTATTCGCGATGGCATTGCGGACGATCAGGTCTTGGTGCGCAACAAGGCGGGTTGGATCAGCGAGGACGGTTGCTATTCGACATGCGATGCCGGACTGATCGACGTCGACGGCCATAGCTATGTTATGAGCGTCATGACGTCGATGCCGTGGAGCAATCGCTCGAGCGAGGTTACGGCTGCGATTGCAAAGGCGCTCTATGATGTGCGGTCCTCGTTGGCCTAGCGACTTCGTAAAAAGTGAAAGAACCAAAATGCTGGTACCATACCGTGGATAAGCAATTTGCACGAATTTGGGGGGATGGCATGGCAACCATCGCGATCATAGGCGCACTCGAAAAAGAGGTTACGCAGATTAAAGAAGAACTGAACGGCGCTCATGTGTCGCAAGGGGCGGGCTTGACCGTTGTAAGCGGCGAGCTTGACGGTCTGACAGTAGTCGCCACGACCGCTGGCATGGGCACCGTGAATGCCGCCGCCGCAACGCAGCATCTCATCAGCAAATACGCCCCGCGGGCAGTTGTGTTTTCGGGTATCGCGGGCGGCCTAAACCCTAAGCTCCATATTAACGACGTGGTTATTGGCAAGTGCCTGCGCTATCTAGATACTGACACGGCACTCATTGCCGAGTCGGCGCCGGGGCTCGAGGAGTTTGTCTCGACGCCGGCGTTGGTTGATGTTGCTGCCGCCGTGCTTGCCGAGCATGGATTTGTGGATGCCTCGACGGAGGAGACTTCTGCGGAGAAGGACCCCAAGCAGTTCCTGTGTGGCACTATCGCCACGGGTGACCGCTTTGTTACGGGTGACGCCATGCGTAACGCTGCGATTGAGGCCACGAATGCCGATTGCGTCGAGATGGAGGGCGCGGCAATTGCGCACATCGCGGCCAAGAATGGTGTCGATTGCCTGGTGCTGCGCGCTATCAGCGATAATTGTGACGAGGCATATGACGCGTTTTGTGAGCGCGAGTTCGATCTGGATGAGTACGCTCGCACCGCGAGCGGCATCACGCTTGACATCGTTCGTCGTATTGCCGCCGCGCAATAGCGCGCCCGTTTTGTAAAAACCTACGACCAAGGAGTGTCCATGGCCGATTCCATTAACTATCAGCTTGCCAAGTTCGTCGCCAGCTATGGCAAGGTTTCGCAGATTCCCGAGTCCACCTGCCCCGAGGTGAGCTTTGTCGGCCGCTCCAACGTGGGCAAGTCGTCGATTATGAACAAGCTTTTTGGCCGCAAGAACCTGGTCAAGGTTTCGAGTACGCCGGGCAAAACGAGCAACATCAACTTCTTTGAGGCCGATGACGTGCATTTTGTCGACCTGCCGGGTTACGGTTTCGCCCGTCGCTCCAAAGCTGAGCGCGATCGCTGGGCCGAGCTTATCGGCGACTTCTTTGACTCCGAGCGCAGCTTTAACCTGGTTGTATCACTGGTTGACATTCGTCACGACCCCAGCAAGCTCGATCATGACATGATCGACTACCTGCAAGGCAACGAGTTCAACTTTATCGTCTGCCTCACCAAAGCCGACAAGCTCAGCCGCACCCAGCAGGCCCGCCAGTCAGCAGCCATCAAAAAGCAGCTCAACGTCCCGGCCGAGAATGTAATCATCACGAGCTCCCAGACCGGCACCGGCATCGATGAACTCAAGCGCCGCATCGCCGAGGCCTGCCTCTAGTAAGGGTCCCATCCCAGTAAGGGCCCCCACCAATAAAAAGCCAAACCATCAGCCCGGCGCCCCTTCAAAGCGTGGGTCCCTGTAGACATCCTCAGCAAGGTAGGCGCAGGGACGGTCGGGATGTTCCCTCAAAATCATTCCGCAGCGCGAAGGCCCCTTGTCCGTCGCTCCGTAGGAGCAGGACAAGGGGCCTTCATGCGCGAGGACGATTTTGAGGGAACATCCCGACCGTCCCGGACAGGTATATGAGGAGGATGTCTACAGGTACTCGATTTGAGCGCCTTCCGTGTCGCACGTTAAAATATGCGTCTCACACTTAGGGAACTGCTCGCGCAGCTTGACCTGTAGGAACTTTGCCACGATGGTGTCGTCGGTCACAGCCATGAGGGTCGAGCCCGAACCGCTGATCCAGATGGTCTTGGCGCCGCCGTTAAGGCAGGTGTCGCGCACGGCGTTGTAATCGGGAATCAGGCGGCGGCGATAGGGCTCCTGGATGCGGTCGTCGTTGGCGGCGGCAATCAGGTCAAGGTTGCCGGTCTCCAGGCCGCGCGTCATGCCGGCGATGCGGCCCATTTGCCATACGGCGGTGGAGAGTGGAATCTCCTGCGGCACGACCTTGCGCGCCTCACTCGTATGCACCTCGTAGGGCGGAATCACGGTAATAAAACGCAAGCGATCGCTCACCTCGTAGCGCAGACACTGGGGGAGCGAATCAGTCGGCGTAAAGGAGCAAACGGCACCACCCAGGATGGCAGGGGCGACGTTATCGGGATGGCCCTCGACCTCGGTGGCAATGCGGACGAGCTCGGCACGGTCGACGGTGTGGCCCGTCAGCGCGGCGGCGGCCATAATGCCGGCGACGACGCAGGTGGAGCTGGAGCCCAGGCCGCGAGCGACGGGCACATCGGTTTGAATGTCGATGGCAACGGGAAAAGCCGGCTCGCCCCATGCGGCCAGCGCATCCACAAAGCTCACGTAGACTAGGTTGTTCTCGTTTTGGAACTCCTCGGGGCAACCCGTGATGGTGAGCTTGTCGGCGCGCTCAAAGGTGAAGTGCGAGTAGAGGCTGACGGCCATGCCGAGGGTGTCGTAGCCGATGCCTAGGTTTGCGCTGGTGGCGGGGACGGTGATCTTGATCATGGGAATCTCCTGGGCGGTCTGCCTGTTTAGTTCGCTGCTCGGGCAGTCCTGGCTCGCTCGGAAAGCACATTAAGTGCTTTCCGGCTCGTGCGGAACTCGCGACGAACTAAACAGGCAGACCCGCATGTCAGTTCGTCATCATCCCGGTGGGTTTCTGATAAAAGAAGGTGCGCCGGCTTTCGCCGGCGCTTAATAAGGGGTTTAGTTGGCGTTCATTCGTTTTGCTGCAGACTCGACGTAGCTTGCCATCTCATCGACGTCGCAGACGTCTTCAAAGCGGACGGGCTTGGACTCGAGTTCGGCGAGCTGGGTCGGGGCGACCGTGTTGGTGGCCTGCTCGAGCACACGCATGGCCTCAAAGTCGTCCTCGGGAACGTTAAGGCCCAGGGCATCGCAGCAGGCGCGCGGGAACTTGTAGGGGCTGGCGGTCGAAAGCAGCGCGCGGGCCTTAGCGCCCTCGGCGGGGGCGACCTGCTCAAAGACGTGATAGCCGCAAGCGGTGTGAGGGTCGATCACGTAGCCGTTTGCGTCCCAGCAGCTCTTGATGGCAGCGCGGACCTCGTCCTCGCTGGCCCA
This sequence comes from uncultured Collinsella sp., assembly GCA_900546775.1. GTDB lineage: Bacteria > Actinomycetota > Coriobacteriia > Coriobacteriales > Coriobacteriaceae > Collinsella. The sequence continues at coordinate 65,627 of UREM01000003.1, forward strand.
GCCGCAGCCAAACACGCTCTGGATCTTGGCCAGCAGCTCGGCGGGCACCTCGTAGCGACCCGTCTGTGCCAGCTGCTCCATAAGGCCGGCTACGAGCTCGCAGTCGCCGTCGGATAAGAAGTAGAGCATGCGCTCCAGATTGGAGCTAATGAGAATGTCCATCGACGGCGAGATAGTCGTGAAGAACGGACGGTTGCGGTCGTAGACGCCGGTGGTCAGGAAGTCGGCCAGCACGTTGTTCTTGTCGCTCGCGACGATGAGCTTGGCGACGGGCAGACCCATGCGCTTGGCGTAGTAGCCGGCCAGGATATCGCCAAAGTTGCCAGTCGGCACGCAGAACTCAACGGCGTCGCCGGCCACAATGGCGCTGGCGCGCAGCAGCTGCGCATAGGCGGCAAAGTAGTAGACGACCTGCGGTACCAGACGGCCGACATTGATGGAGTTGGCACTCGAAAGCACGGTGCCAGCGGCCTCCAGGCGCTCGGCAAGCTCCTTATCGGCAAATATGCGCTTGACGGCGCTCTGGGCGTCGTCAAAGTTGCCGCGGATGCCGCAGACAGCGACGTTGTCGCCCTCCTGCGTGGACATCTGCAGGTTCTGGACGCGGCTGACCTTGCCCTCGGGATAAAAGACAGTGATGCCCGTGCCCGGGGCGTCGGCAAAGCCGGCAAGTGCTGCCTTGCCCGTGTCGCCCGACGTGGCGGTGACGATCATGATGCGCTCGGCGCCGCCGTCCTTGGCGGAAGTGCGGGCCATGAGGCGGGGAAGCATCTGCAGGGCGACGTCCTTAAAGGCGCTTGTGGGGCCGCCAAAGAGTTCCATCACATAGGTCTGAGGGGCATCGGCGCCCGGTGCGGCGTCGAGTTTGACGAGCGGCGTGACCTCTTCGCTCGCAAACGTGCTGCGGTAAGCCTCGTCGACACACGCCGAAATTTCTTCGGCCGTGTAATCATTCAGTAACATTCCCAACACATCTTGAGCGATTTCAAAGTACGATTTATCTGCAAGCGAGCTGATATCGAGTTGCTGGGTGCCCAGCTCGTCCGAGACAAACAAACCCCCGTCGGGAGCGATGCCGGTACGGATTGCCACCTTACTTGAGCACGATAAAGTGCGTCCTCGTGTACTATGATAAGTTCCCATATAACACTGCTCCTCGGATGCCTTGGTCCCAATCGGTGAAACCATGGTATCAGAGTGCGCAAAACAGGTTTGCAGAGGCTTTTAGAAAGGTAACCTCAAGCCCATGATTAAGATTGCCAAGTTTGGCGGCTCGTCGGTCGCCGACGCCGAACACTTTAAGAAGATCAAGGCCATTGTCGATGCCGACCCGGCCCGCCGTTTTGTGGTGGTTTCTGCCTGCGGTCGCCGCTTTAAGGGCGATACCAAGGTGACCGACCTGCTCTACTTGGTTAACGCACACGTTAAGTACCACGTGTCGTGCGAGGAGCTGCTCGAGGACATTGGCCAGCGCTATTTTGATATCGCTGACGAGCTGGAGCTCACCTATCCCATCCGCGAGGAGTTCGCGGCCTTTGCCGAGCGCGCCCGTTCCGGTGGCTACTCCACCGAGGAACTCGTGAGCCGCGGCGAGTACTTTACCGCCCGTCTGATGGCCGAGTACCTGGGCCTGCCGTTCCTGGATGCCGCGACGGTCGTGGCGTTCCATCATGACGGTACGCTCAGCATGAACCGCACCGCCGAGCTGGTGCAGGAGTACGGCCAGCAGGGCGGCTTTGTTATGCCCGGTTTCTACGGCGCGACGCGTGAGGGGCAGATCAAGCTGCTCGACCGTGGTGGCGGCGATATTTCCGGCTCGATTCTGGCCAAGTGCCTTGGTGCCGACCTGTACGAGAACTGGACCGACGTCTCGGGCTTCTATTCTGCCGATCCTCGCATTGTGCCCGAGGCTCAGCCCATCGCCCGCGTTACCTACGAGGAGCTGCGCGAGCTTTCGTACATGGGCGCGAGCGTCCTGCACGAGGAGGCCGTGTTCCCCGTGCGCGAGGCCGGTATTCCGCTAGTCATCAAGAACACCAACGCGCCGCAGGACCCTGGCACCATCATTAGCGAGACGGCCGACGAGGGCGAGGCGGAACCCATCATTACCGGCGTGACCGGCAAGCGCGGCTTTGTCGCCATCAACGTTGCCCGCGACCGCACCAAGCCCCGCGTCGGCTTTATGCGCCGTGCGCTTTCGGTCTTCGAGCGCTATGACGTTTCCGTCGAGCACATGCCCACCGGTGTCGACCGCTTTGGCGCCGTGGTGCAGGAGCAGGACGTTCACGATTCGCTGTACTCGCTCGTGGGCGACATTCAGCAGGAGGTCGAGCCGCTCGAGATCGAGGTTGTCGAGGGTCTGGCACTTATCGCGACCGTCGGCCGTAACCTGCGCGGCCGCGCCGGTATCTCGGGCCACCTGTTTGGCATGCTTGGCCAGGCTGGCGTGAGCGTGCGTATGATTTCGCAGAGCTGTGACGAGATCAACATCATCATCGGTGTCGAGGAGAAGGACTTCGATCTGGCGATTCAGACCATTTACCGCGCCTTCTCCGACGAGAACGGCATTGTGAAGGTCTCCGACCTGGAGGCTCCCGTGCCGGTCGATCCCGCTCCGGCCGCGCTCCACAAGTAGCTGCTATCCCAGTAGATTTTTGGGACTTGCTTCAAAAACTACGGCGGGGCGTTTCGTTTCGGTTTCGTTTCGACGGGGCGGGTTTCGTGCCCGCCCTGTTCTTGTATACACTGGCAACAATAATCGGCCTGCTCGGCGTGCGGGCAAAAGCCACAGCCTTTAAAGGGGGAAGCATGAAACAGTACACGGTTGCTATTTTGGGCGCGACGGGAGCCGTGGGCACCCAGATGCTTGAGTGCCTCAACGAGCAGGAGTTTCCGGTCGGCAAGCTCAAGCTGCTAGCGAGCGCGCGCTCTGCGGGCAAGACCGTCGAGTTCCGCGGCGAGCAGGTTGTGATTGAGGAGGCTTGCCCCGAGGCCTTTGAGGGCTGCGACATCGTGCTCGGCGCCGCCGGCGACGATATTGCGAAGGAGCTACTGCCCGAGGCCGTCAAGCGCGGCGCCGTCGTGGTCGACAACAGCCACGCCTTCCGCATGGATCCCGAGGTGCCGCTGGTCGTGCCCGAGATCAATGCCGACGACATCAAGTGGCATCACGGCCTTATCGCCAATCCCAACTGCGCGACCATCATCGGCCTGGTTCCCACGTGGCCGCTGCACCAGCTTGCTGGCGTGAAGCGTATGATCGTGTCCACGTATCAGGCAGCTTCGGGCGCTGGCGCTCCCGGTATGGCCGAGCTCGAGGCTCAGCTTGCCGCCCTGGGCCGTGGCGAGGAGATTCCCGAGCCGCGCGCGTTTGCCGCCCAGCTGGCGAGCAACCTGATTCCGCAGATCGGCGGTGTCAAGGAGGAGGGCTTTACCTCCGAGGAGATGAAGTTGCAGAACGAGGGCCGCAAGATCATGCACCTGCCCGAGCTGCGCGTGAACTGCACCTGCGTGCGCGTGCCCGTGCTGCGCTCGCACTCCGAGAGCGTTACGCTCGAGTTTGAGCGCGACATCACGGTGGAAGAGGCCCGTGCTGCGCTGGCTGCCGCTCCGGGAGTGAAACTGGTTGACGACATGAGCGCCGAGGATGCACACGACCGCTTCCCCATGCCGATGGACACCTCCGACCAGGATTTGATTTGGGTCGGCCGTGTGCGTCGCGACATCTCGAACCCCGAGGCCGCGCGCGGCATCACCTTCTGGTGCTGCGGCGACCAAATCCGTAAGGGCGCGGCAACCAACGCCGTCCAGATCGCTAAGCTGCTCTGCGAGTAGTGCGACCTGTCCGGCGGGGTCCGGGCTTAGTTTTCAGAACGTCCTCGACCATGTGTGGCGCCTTGTCCTGCTCCTTCGGAGCCGCGGACAAGGCGCCACACTGGTCTGCGGAGTGTTCTGAAAACTAAGCCCGGCCCCCGCCTGCGGTGACGTTGCTGCGAGCTGCCCACGATGGGGCCGTTGTTGGTTGGGGCCGCTGGGCTGATGTGGGGGCACGTGGTTGTTGCGGGCCCTGGTCCCGGCGGCGGCCTCGGCGCTTCGCGCCTGCTGCCTGGGGTGACTTTGGGCTTGGTGCGAATTGAGGTCTAATACTTTTCCCGTGAAGTGAACGACCTTATTTGGACCCCCGAAGCATTGGCATTTTTTGATTGCTATGTCCTGCGGTTTTGCAGCGCGAATCCTGCGGTTTTGCGGTCTAAAGGTGTGGATGCTCCGGGACTTCGTTTTTACTCGTTCACTTCTCGGGAAAGTATTAGAGCTCGGCTGACAGGGGTACCGCTCTGGTGTCGATGCCCTGCGTCTTTTTCGCTTGATTAGGGAAAACAGTCTCGCTTAAGTAATTGCGAGCCCGCCCAGACGTATCTGCGGGGTTGTCTGTACAATTCGCGGTATTATGTTGCGGAGTTTTGAAAGGAGCCGCCGGTGGTCACGACGACATTTGCTTCGCCTTTGGGCGAAATCTTGCTTGCCGCTGATGGCCGCGGTCTGACGGGGCTTTGGTTTGAGGGGCAGGAGCACTTTGGTTCCACGCTTCTTAAAGAAAGCGCCGAATACGTTGAGGGCACCGATGCAGTTTCGGGTGCCGGGGGCATGCAGACGGTAAATCCGGCCAATGGCGCGGCTTCTTCGGTGCTAGAGCGTTCTTGGGCTTGGCTCAACGCCTATTTTGCGGGGCAGGAGCCTCGGTTTACGCCGCCGTTGCATTTGATTGGCACGGCGTTTCAGCGTGAGGTTTGGTTTGAGCTACTTTCAATTCCGCGTGGCGAGGTCGCTACGTATGGCGAGATCGCCCAGCGTGTTGCGGCTCGACATCGTGTGCCGGGAAATGAGGCTCCCGTTGTGTCCCCGCGTGCCGTGGGGGCTGCGGTTGCGCGTAATCCCATTTCGATTATCGTGCCGTGCCATCGCGTGGTTGCCGCTGACGGGTCGCTCAACGGATATGCCGGTGGCCTCGATCGCAAGGAATGGCTGCTTCGGCTTGAGGGCGCGTACGAGGAGTAACGCCAGGGCACTTTGCATAGCCAAGACGCCACAATAGAACGGGACACGCTTTCCGAATAGCGTCTCAAGCGGAAACCGTGTCCCGGAATACAGCCTCAGAGTGGGACGCCGTTTCCGGTTGAGACCACCTACTTGGACATCTTTCTATGCCCGCTCCTGCAGGGCGTAGATCGATTTGTCCATGTTGAACAGATATGCCACAACGCAGACGATGAAGAACGCCGGCAGATTACCGAAACCGAAGACCTCGCAGCCAATGAGGATCGGCGCGAGCAGCGTGTTGGTGGCGCTGCCAAAGACGGCTGCGTAGCCCAGTGCGGCGCAGAGCTCGACGGGCATGCCGAGAATCCCGGCGAGTACGACACCCAGGCTGGCTCCGATGGAGAACAGCGGCGTCACCTCGCCACCCTGATATCCTGCGGCAAGCGTGGCGATGGTGAGTACGAATTTGAGCGCCCAGTCCCAAGGCATGATCGACGCCTCGCCGTTGTCACCCCAGTGCCGCGGATATCAGGTTGGTGCCAAGGCCGCAGTATCGCCCCTGCCACAGCACGAACAGAATCGCCGACAGCGCAAGGCCCATAACGGCAACGCGTATGTAAGGGCTGGGGAGCAGCCGCGCTGCAAGGGTCTTAGCATGGGCAAGGCACCAGGCAAAGGCGCCACCGACCATGCCAAACGCGATACCCAACAACGCCAGCCGTCCAAGACCGGGGAGGTCGAGCGCATACGAGGCGGTAACGGCGACCTCAAACTTCTCGAGCCCCAGAGCGCCGGAGGTCATGCTTGCGGCGAGCGAGGCTGTAAGCGCGGGAAACAGCGCGCGGTATTCCATGCGTCCTGCGACCAGTACTTCGATCGCAAAGATCGCGGCGGCGAGGGGCGTTTGGAAGAGTCCGGCAAAGCCGGCGGCCATGCCGATAAGCAAAAACGTGTTGCCGGGGTCTCGGAAAGGTAGACGTCGGCCGATCCAATGCGAGACGGTGGCGCCGATCTGCACCGCTACGCCCTCGCGTCCCGCACTACCGCCAAAGAGATGCGTCCCCCACGTGCTCAGCATAATGAGCGGCACCAAACGCGGGGAGATGGCGTCCTCGCGTCCGTGGCCTACGTCAAATACTAAGCTCATGCCCCGATCGGTGCCTTTGCCCCAGGTGCGGTAGGCAAATACGATGGCCAGACCCGCGAGGGCGAGAAAGGGAAGGAGCAGTGCGACGTGCGCGTCCCGGAAGGCGCCGATTGCCAGGAGCACACGACCAAAAAGGGCACAGATGGCGCCAACGATAACGCCGATAGGGATTCCGACGGCGCCCATGAGCACGAGACCGCTATAGGTGTTGACCAGGCGTTTGATTCTGCTCGAAGCGCTGCTTTCTGACATTTTGCTTTCCGACACTTGCTCTCTTGATAGAAAAAGAGCTGGAGTTGCGCATCGTTGAGAGGCTTTCCAGCTTTAGCAAAACAAACTTATAAGATGCGACGGGCCGCGTCAAGATAATTACCGGACGGCCTAGGAGGCGGCTGGTTGGCTGGCTTAAAACCTAGCGCGTGAAATGACGCCCCACGCTATTCAGCGCGCTTGATAGGATGACGAACCACGGTCTTAAGTTTCTCCGGTGCGCATTTGCGTGGATCGGAGAGATAGATTTCGTGATGTAAACGGGTGTCTGAGAAGTCGGGAACATAGCCCAGCTCGGTCGTGTATTCATGCATAGCGTCTACGGTCGCCGGTTCGTTGTCGTAGGGCCCGGTGTGCATGCATTGAACGCAGAGACCCTCGTCAACTTTAAGCAGTTCGACGGCGGAAAAGTCCAGTTTCTTTTTGGTCGTGGCTTCCGCGACTGCCCAGTCAAAGTCATCTCGGGTGACGAAATCAGGCAGGCGGATGCACGAGATAAAGTTGAAATTGTCCTTGCGTACATAATCGATGCCGCTACCGGGGGAGTCTTGCCACCAGAAACCCTCGAGCGGCGGCACCACATAGTCGAAGTAACCCTCGATGTTCCTTGAGCCTTTCTTCGACATCTTGACGGTATAGGCGATGCCGTAAAGTAGCGGCAGGGCGTTTTGATACTCGCCGCCTTCGGTATTTGGGTCGCCCTTTCCGCGAACGGCAACGTAGCTCATAGGCGGGACAGTTACGATACTCGGCTTGCTTGCAGGTTTGTAGAGCTCCTTGCATTCCTTCTTAAAGTCGAATGCCATGTTGGCCGCCTTTCTGCGTATTGGCCTGCTTAGATAGTTGAATCATATCATAGAAAACGAACAGCTGTTCGAATTATTTGGCTGACAGATTGAGATGCGTGCGTTGTGCTTGGCGGTCGGCCTGACCCCGTCGATGATTTCTCGGCCTCCCCGGCGCCTCATCTATAGCTGCCGTTTCCCCCATATAAAACCTGCCAAAATAAACCTGTCCCTTTTTGGTCGGTGCGAAATGGGTAATACTAAAGAGTTATCCGACCAGATGGGAACCGATCGATGGCCTATATCGAATTCAAAGATGTCATCAAGGCATACGGCGAGGGCGACGCCCGCATTCACGCACTCGACGGCGCGAGTTTTACGGTTGAGCGCGGCGAGCTCGCTATTATCCTGGGCGCTTCGGGCGCCGGTAAAACCACGGCGCTCAATATCTTGGGCGGCATGGACACGGCAACTTCCGGCACCGTGACGGTGGACGGGCGTGACGTGAGCGCTGCCAACGAGGCGCAGCTCGTGGAATACCGCCGCGCCGACGTGGGCTTTGTCTTCCAATTCTACAATCTGGTTCCCAACCTGACGGCCCTCGAAAACGTTGAGCTCGCAGCTCAGATCTGCCCTGATTCGCTCGATGCCGAACAGACGCTTCGCCAGGTCGGCCTGGGTGAGCGCCTCGCCAACTTTCCGGCGCAGCTTTCGGGCGGCGAGCAGCAGCGCGTGTCCATCGCCCGCGCACTGGCAAAGAACCCCAAGCTGCTTTTGTGCGACGAGCCCACGGGTGCACTCGACTACAAAACTGGCAAGCAGATCCTGCAGCTGCTGCAGGATACCTGCCGCAAGCAGGGCATTACGGTCATCATCATCACGCACAACTCCGCGCTGGCGCCCATGGCAGATCGCCTGATTCGCTTTAAGAGCGGGCGCGTGGAGAGCGAGACGGTCCAACAAAATCCCGTGCCGATCGAGACGATCGAGTGGTAGCGCCCATGGACCAGGACCGCCAAAACAGCCGGCGCCGCGACGCGCAGAACACGGAGCGCGAGCAGGTTTTTACGACCTACCGCACCGCCCAAAGCTCAAACGATATGGTGCCGACGGTTTTTCGCCGTGGCATCTACCGCACAATCCGCGGCAGTCTTAAGCGCTTCTTATCCATCGTGGTCATCACCGCGCTCGGTGTGAGCGTGATGTGCGGCCTCAAAGCGGGGTGCGATGACTTGTGCGATTCGGTCGACGCTTACTTTGACCAGCAGAATGTTTATGACATCAACGTGCAGTCGACCTATGGTCTGACCGATGACGATCTTGCGGCCATTCAGGAGGTCGACGGCGTCGAGACGGCCGAGGGCATCTATACCGAGACCGCCTATACCGCCGTGGGTACGACGCGCGAGCGTGTCGTCGTACAGAGCCTCTCCAAAGAGAATATTGACCAACCGGTGCTAGTACGCGGCGAGCTGCCCGAGACTTCGGGCGAAGTGGCAGTGACCTCACGTTTTTTGAAGGCTTCGGGCAAGAAAATCGGCGATACGGTGAGCTTTGCCGCCAACGATGCGAGCTCGTCGAACCAAAGCGCCAAGGACCAGTTTGCCGATGGGGACTACACCATCACGGCAGAGGTTCTCGATCCCACCGACGTGAGCTCCGACTCGACGGTCAACGCCTTCCGTGCCGCCTCGGCCGCGGACTACAAGTTCTACGTGAGCGAGGATGCCGCGACATCTTCTTCCTACTCCGCTGTCCACGTGGTTGTCGAGGGGGCCAAGAGCCTCAACTCCTATTCGGATGCCTACTCGGCAAAGATCAATGAGGTCAAGGGCAATATCGAGAAGATCCGCGAGGAGCGTGAGAAGGCGCGCGCTCAGGAGCTGACGGTCGACACGCCGGCAAGCTTGGATGCGGCCGAGCGCCAAACGAATATGCTCTTTGGGATTGAACAGGGCAACATAGACCGTATGGCCGAGGGCAGTGAGGAACGCGTCCAGGCTCAGGCCGAGTTGGACCAGCGCCGCGCCGCCGCCGATCAGCAATTCGCCGATGCCCGCGCCGAGATCTCCGACCTGGGCGAATGCACTTGGTACATCCAGGACCGCGGTAACATCGCAAGCTACTCGAGCGTCGAGAGCGACAGTTCTTCGATCGAGGCCATCGCCACCGTGTTCCCGTTTATCTTCTTTATCGTCGCCGTGCTCATCAGCCTCACCACCGCCACGCGCATGGTCGAAGAGGAGCGCACGCTTATTGGCCTGTACAAAGCACTCGGCTATTCGCGCGGACGCATCCTGTCCAAATACGTGGACTACTCGCTGTGGGCGTGTCTGATCGGTGGCGTGCTTGGCAATATCATCGGATTTGTGGGTCTGCCGCTGTTCCTGTTTACGGTGTTCGACGACATGTACTCGCTGCCCCAGATGCTGCTTTCGTACGACATCGTGTCATCGCTCGTATCGGTGGCGTTGTTTACCGTGGGCGTGGTGGGCGCCACGATTATCGCCTGCCGCCACGAGATGGCTGAGACCCCGGCCTCGCTCATGCGTCCCAAGGCCCCGCGCGCCGGCTCGCGCATCTTGCTTGAGCGCATCGGCTTTATCTGGCGCCGCATGGGCTTTTTGAACAAGGTGGCAGCGCGTAACCTGTTCCGCTACAAAAAGCGTGCCTTTATGACCATCTTTGGCATCGCGGGCTGTACGGCGCTTGTGATTTGCGGCATGGGCATTCGCGACACGTCGGTCGCGCTGTCGCCCAAGCAGTACGGGCATATCACGCGCTACGACCTGCTGGCGGTTGCCAACCCCGATGACTTTACGCAGACGTGCGCGGCGTTGGATGAGCGCAGCGCGGCCAATGATTCCAACGTGACCGTGACTTCGACGCTGCCGATTATGACCGACAACGTCACTTTTACCTTTGGCGGCAAGAGCGAGACCGTGCAGCTGATCGTGGTGCCCGATGATCGCACAAATGACCTGGACGACTACGTGTGTCTGGAGGATGAGTCCAAAGAACCCCTCGCCTTGCGCGATGGCGATGTGTATCTGAGCAAGAGCTCTCAGCTGGTGCTGGGAATTCAGCCGGGCGATACGGCGCAGGTCCAGGACTCGTCGCTCAATGTCGCCAAGGTCAAAGTCAGCGACATCTCGCTCAACTATCTGGGCAATACGCTCTATATGACGCAGGGCACCTACGAGCGCGCGTTCGGTCGAAGCGCACGCCTTAACGGTGTCTTTGTGCTGCTTAAGGGCTCGTCGGCCAACCAGATTGCGTTTAGCAAGAAGCTTAAGAGCGACGGTTGGCTTACGATTTCGAGTACGGCCGAACATTGGCAGAACTACGAGGCGAACTTTGCGATTATTAATTCGGTCGTGGTACTTGTGACCTTTATGGCAGCGTGCCTATCGTTCGTGGTGGTGTTTACGCTGTCTAATACGAATATCTCCGAGCGCGAGCGCGAGCTGGCGACCATCAAGGTGTTGGGCTTCCGCCGTGGCGAGGTGCACCATTACGTCAACAAGGAGACGCTGATCCTCACGGCGATTGGCACCGCACTGGGCGTGCCGCTGGGCGGCTTGCTGGCCGAGAGTTTTACGTACATTTTGCAGATGCCGTCGCTGTACTTTGATGTTGAGGTCGAGCCGCTAAGCTACGTGCTTGCCGTGGTGCTTTCCTTCGGCTTTACGATCATCGTCAACCTCGCCACCAACCGAACGCTCAATAAGATCGACATGGTCGGCGCCCTCAAAAGCGCCGAGTAGCCTGCCAAAAAGGGACAGGTTTTTTTTGGCAGGTTTTATCGGGGCAAACGCCGGACAACCATTGTCGCTACCACAATGACAGGATAGGGAACAAGGGCATTTTCCGGGTAGCCGGGTTCGTTACCATTCGTCCCATTCATCAGCATTTTCCTCCAGATATTTTCTTAATCTCTCAAAAGAGCTTGTCCGCCTGTACTGTATCGTGCTTCTCGACGTATTGAACAGTTCCGCAATCTCGGTATCGTTCATTCCCTCGAAGTAATACAGCAGTATGGCTTTGCGCTTTTCTTCCGGCAAAGTACGGATTGCTTCAAGAAGCAGCTTTGGCGTGATTTTCTTCCCGGCTTTCTCAAAGACGGTTTCAACAGTTTCCCGTTTGAAATATTCATCAAACGTATGAAGCTGTCGCGCTTCGTCTAAGGTCATGTCGGAAAAGGTCACTTCCTTTGCCCTGTGTCTGCGAAGCTCTCTATGAGTGTCGCACGCTTCATTGTGAAGTACCGTATTACAAAACTTCTGAAAAGCACACTGTTTGTAAAACTCCCTGCTGTTAGGTTCCACATTCTCACCTCCTTTCTCGTTGGAAAGTTGGTGGTGCTTCCCCCTTTTCGCGGGGCAATACGGCGGTTTTCAAAAACGCCGAAGATTTTTTGAAATTTCTTCAAAAAATTTTTTGAGCAGCAAAATGCGCCTGTCCGAAAAGCCCGGACAGGCGCATTGGTATTGTGAGTAGTATTTAGATGATTAGACAGTTCATATATACAAGCGTAATATCCCCCGGTGGTGGTCGGGCTTTTTTTGATGTGTCAATGACCGTCGGATTTTGTCGATATGGTATGTGCTTCATGGCGGCTACCTCCTTTAGCCGCCGCTTTTAACAGTGATACCGCGTCATTTCTTGAGAAGATAAAAAGAAACGGCGGCTTTGATTTTTCAAAGCTGCTGCGGAAATCAAAGAACGACAAGCAACAGTTCTGATTTTGCTCCAATATGGTTATTGGGGGCACAAATTAAATCAAAAAAGAGCCGATAACAGCAGTATTTCAAACTGCATATTATCGGCTCTGCGTCTGTGCGTCTGGCTCTTTTAATTAAATTATTTTTGTTGTTTTTTGGCTTTATTATATGTATTAGCTAACTGTCCACAAGCTGCTTTAATCCCTCTACCATGAGAAACTCTCATGGTAACTTCAAGTCCTGTTTGCTCTAATTGATGTTTGAACGCAACCATTTCTTGTTTTTGTGGTGCTCTAATTTTTGAATTACTCGTCGGGTTGTATTGCAGCACGTTAATCATAACATTTTTGCCCTTAAACCATTTTGCAAGTTGCCTTATATCTGAGGAACGGTCATTTATACCTGGTAAAAGCAAATACGCAAATACCACTTTTCGATTATGCCTTTGTGAATAGGACAATGCTTGCTTAACAACATCTTCAATAGCGTACATGTGCATATGAGGAATGATACAGTTTCTCACAGCCTGTGTTGCTGCATGTAAAGATATTGTCAACTGAATTTTTAGATGTTCTTCGCGCAATTTTTTTAATTGATTAACTGGACCAACTGTTGATATGGTAATGCCGTCGGTTGGAAAGTTAAGTCCATTTCTATCTCGAAGAATATGGATTGCTGCAATCAAGTTGTCGTAATTGAATAAAGGTTCTCCCATTCCCATAAAAACGATACGATTTACTTTTTGACGTATCAATATGACCTGCTGCACAATTTCAGACGGTGTTAGATTACGAACGAAACCATTGCGTCCGGACTCACAAAAAATACAGCCAACAGAACAACCAACTTGCGTACTTACGCAAACAGTCCCACCATCTCGCCGTTTAATAAAAACCGTTTCGATATACCTGTTGTCTTTCAATTCATAAACATACTTTTCAGTATCGCTACTTTTATAGACTTTTTTTGTTGATATTGATAGATTTTTTTTGTGAAATGGCTGTTTATACAATTTCGCATATAAGGCTCTTGCTTTATCCTCTCCAATTACTTCCGACATTTCTTTGTAAGTAAATCCGTATGGGTCATTCAATATTTCCGTAGGTGTACTTTTAGGTAAGTGTTTCATTTAATATCCTTCCTTTTCAAAATTAAAAAGTTTGTTTTTCAGAGTTTTTGATTATGATTTCTAATTTTTCAACATCAACATCAACGATATGTGTTAATTTACATTTAGGGCAGAAAAGAGGAAAATTTCTTAATACCGTATTATAAAATACTTGAACCCTCGTCTTTCCGTTACAAATTGGACATTTTATCCAATATTTTTCAAGCATAATATTTCTCCTTTTGCGCAAAAAAATACAGGTCAATTCTCAACATGAGCATTGACCTGTATTTATACATATAACACTACAACAAAATTAAGGCATAGTTTTTATACTATGTCTATACATCGTTAGTTTTGTTGTATAGCATACGCAAAATAAGCATGACAAAAAAGCCCATATTGAAAATGGGAAAAATCTTTTTTAATTTCAATGCTTATCGAATACGCATGCTATGTAACATAAACATTTCCCCCCTTTTAATAATACTATACAAAAAAAGCGGCTAGTTGTCAACATATACATATGAATTATTTTAGTCAACTGATAGAACAGTGTAGACATATCCAAGAGGAAAGGTGAACAGTAAAATGTAATAGGGTGAATAATTATGGCAAAAAGACCAGTACCGAAATACGACTTCAAGGCTTTTGGGGCAGCGATAAAGGCGGCGCGGACAGGGCGCAAGGAGAGCCGCAAGAAAGTAAGCGACGAAATGTTTATCTCGCCGCGTTACCTTGCGAACATTGAGAACAAGGGGCAGCACCCAAGTTTACAGATTTTCTTTGAGCTTATGCTCCGCTACAATATATCCGTAGACCAGTTCCTTTTGGAAACGCCGCCGGAGAAGAACACGCAGCGGCGGCAGCTCGACGCGCTTCTTGACGGTATGAGCGATACAGGCATACGGATTGTGACCGCAACGGCAAAAGAGATTTCCGAAGTCGAAAAAGAGGGCGAATAGGAATGTCCGGCCTAAAACTGAATAGGATTTAGGAAGCGTTGTAATCTTTTTTGAGATTGCAGCGTTTTTCTTTTGCGTAAGTTTGGCAAAACGGGGCTTTCTGTTGTAATAGGGAGTAAGAAAAAACTTTCATAGCAAGCATAGGAAGCGGGTACCCACTTCCGTATTTTCGCCCTCCTGCGCTGCGGCACGTCGGTTGAAAATGGCTTGTTGGGAAGTGTCCCAAACCCTCGGAATGGAAAGGAGCGAAAGCATGGACGGACGCAAAAGAACGGTACAAATCAAATTCAGAGTAACAGAAGCAGAACGGGATTTAATTCTTGAAAAAATGAAGCTCGTCCCCACCCGGAACATGGCGGCATATCTTAGGAAGATTGCCATTGACGGATACATTATCCAAGTAGACCACACCGACATAAAAGCCATGACAGCGGAGATACAGAAAATCGGTGTCAACGTCAACCAGATTGCAAAGCGCGTAAACAGTACGGGCAGCGTCTACCAAGAGGACATAGAGGAAATAAAGGGGGTGCTTG
>UREM01000004.1 GCA_900546775.1 uncultured Collinsella sp.
GGGACTTAACCCAACATCTCACGACACGAGCTGACGACAGCCATGCACCACCTGTATGGGCTCCTCTCGGCCACGGGGTCTCCCCCGCTTCACCCATATGTCAAGCCCTGGTAAGGTTCTTCGCGTTGCTTCGAATTAAGCCACATGCTCCGCTGCTTGTGCGGGCCCCCGTCAATTCCTTTGAGTTTTAGCCTTGCGGCCGTACTCCCCAGGCGGGACGCTTAATGCGTTGGCTGCGGCACGGGGGGATCGTCCCCCCACACCTAGCGTCCATCGTTTACGGCTGGGACTACCAGGGTATCTAATCCTGTTCGCTCCCCCAGCTTTCGCGCCTCAGCGTCGGTCTCGGCCCAGAGGGCCGCCTTCGCCACCGGTGTTCCACCCGATATCTGCGCATTCCACCGCTACACCGGGTGTTCCACCCTCCCCTACCGGACCCAAGCCGCGGAGGTTCCGGGGGCTTCGGGGGGTTGAGCCCCCCGCTTCGACCCCCGGCCTGCCGGGCCGCCTACGCGCGCTTTACGCCCAATGAATCCGGATAACGCTCGCCCCCTACGTATTACCGCGGCTGCTGGCACGTAGTTAGCCGGGGCTTCTTCTGCAGGTACAGTCTTGACTCTTCCCTGCTGAAAGCGGTTTACGACCCGAAGGCCTCCGTCCCGCACGCGGCGTCGCTGCGTCAGGGTTCCCCCCATTGCGCAAGATTCCCCACTGCTGCCTCCCGTAGGAGTCTGGGCCGTGTCTCAGTCCCAATCTGGCCGGTCGGTCTCTCAACCCGGCTACCCGTTGTCGGCACGGTGGGCCGTCACCCCGCCGTCTACCTGATGGGCCGCGGAGCCATCCCCTCCCGTCGTGGCTTTAGCCGGGGTGCCATGCGGCACCCCGGGGTATCCGGTATTACCCGTCCTTTCGGGCGGCTATCCCGGGGGAGGGGGCAGGTTCTCCACGTGTTACTCAGCCGTTCGCCACTCGCTTCCCTCCGGAGAGGGGTGCCGTTCGACTTGCATGTGTTAGGCGCGCCGCCAGCGTTCATCCTGAGCCAGGATCGAACTCTCCGTCCAAAATATATGGGCTTCGAGCCCGTCCGGTCCTCTCAGTCCATCGCTGATCGGTTCCGTTCGATTCATATGGTTTTAGTATAGGAAAAGGAATTTCTCGGGGCCGCCTCTCGGCGGCCTTGCGAAAAACAAATCCAAGTTAGACCATTTCAAATGGTTCGATGTCTGCCCGGATGCGACACATCTGGTGTGTCCATCCTCGCAGTATCCGGTTCTCAAGGTGCACGCTCTGCGGCTGATCCGGTCCGACCGGGCCGCGCGGCAAAGAGATATATTGCCAGACCGCGAAGCCGTGTGGGACGTCAATTCCACTCTTCACAAGTCCTACACAATACATGGCTTTCTATATAGGAAGTAGAAAGTCGAGTGCAGCAAGACCGCACGTATCAGATGATGACCCTTCGGTTAAGAGATATATAAAGATCGGTCACCTGTAAGCGTTTATCTACCCGCGCTTTTAGCAATGTAAACCGCGCTTCAGATAAAAAGAGGGAGCGCCGCGCACAACGCGACACTCCCCTAACGATTCAAGAGAATCTATTAAGCCTCGAGAGCCTTCTTGGCGATGGTGGCCAGCTCGTTGAAGGACTCGATGTCCTCGTAAGCCATCTGAGCCAGGACCTTGCGGTCGAGCTCGATGCCGGCAACCTTCAGGCCATGCATGAACTGAGAGTAAGAGATGTCGTTCAGGCGAGCAGCAGCGTTGATACGGGTAATCCAGAGAGAACGGATCTCGCGCTTCTTGTTGCGGCGATCACGATACTGATACTGCAGGGAGTGCTGGACCTGCTCTTTAGCATGCTTGTAAGTACGCGAAGCGGCACCGTAGTAACCCTTCGCACGGTGCATAACGGTACGGCGCTTCTTCTTGGCGGCAACAGCGCGCTTAATACGTGCCATGTTCTATCAACTCCTAGATGGTAAAACGAAAACGGGAACGCGAACTTAGGCGAGACGCGACTTGATGACCTTACGGTCGGCAGCGGCGATCTCGGTCTCCTGACGGAAGCCACGCTTACGCTTGGTGGACTTCTTGCTCAGGATGTGGCTCTTGAAAGCCTTGGCGCGCATAAGCTTGCCGGTACCAGTCTTGCGGAAACGCTTCTTGGTGCCGCTGTGGGACTTCATCTTAGGCATGAAATACTCCTTAATCGGTTACAGAACACTAGTTACTTGCTATCGCTTGCCGCTTTATCCTCATCGAAGGCGCCCTTAATCGGGGCGAGCAGCATAAGCATGTTACGGCCTTCCATCTTAGGCTTGGACTCGACCGTAGCGTAAGGCTTGAGATCCTCGGCGAGACGCTCGAGAACGTTAAGGCCCTGCTCCGGGTGAGCCATCTCACGGCCGCGGAACATGATGGTGATCTTAACGCGTGCGCCCTTCTTGAGGAAACGCAGAACGTGGCCCTTCTTGGTCTCGTAGTCGCCAACGTCGATCTTGGGTCGGAACTTCATTTCCTTGACCTCGACCTTGGACTGGTTCTTACGAGCAGCCTTGGCCTTCATGGCCTGCTGGTACTTGAACTTACCGTAGTCCATGACCTTGCAGACCGGCGGCTCCGCGTTGGGAGCGATCTCGACCAGGTCGAGACCCTGATCGTCGGCGACGCGCTGGGCATCGCGGATGGCGAACAGGCCGAGCTGAGAGCCATCGACGCCAATCAAACGACACGAAGATGCAGTGATCTCGTCGTTGATGCGGGTGTCATCAGACTTAGCTATTTTCCCTACCTCCATTCATAAAAAAATAACCCGGCGCTTCTCAGCAACCAGGTCGTACACATAGACCTCCTCGATTTGAGGAAGGGAATCTAAGTTGTATGACCAGTCAGCTGCTCATTGGCGCCAAAAGGTGGGAACCCTCAGGCTCCTCTTTAGGGCATTGCGGGAACAACGCCTTGCGAATAATAACACGTACAGCACGTTATCACATTACGTACACGAAAAAGGGGCCTTGACCCCCTTGAACACTCGCTTGTATGTATGGTGCCCGAGGCGAGACTCGAAGGGCCTTCGCTTCGCGAAGCTCCAGGCTTCGGGCGCGTGGCGCCCTCGCCACGCTCCGCTACAAACAGGCCACAAGCCTGTTTGCTTAACGCTTCGCGCGCTCACGCGAGTTCGGCACGAAAAAGGGGGCCGCAGCCCCCTTGAACGCTCGCTTGCATGAATGGTGCCCGAGGCGAGACTCGAACTCGCACGTTGTTGCCAACGGTGGATTTTGAGTCCACTGCGTCTGCCAATTCCGCCACTCGGGCACGCAATGCGTGAGTTAGTTTATCACAGCTTTCTACCGATTAGTCCGAAAATGGAACTTCGAGCATTTCGATGAGTTCGACCGTGCGGAGCATCTCGCGCCGACGGCATCCGCGACCGTCGACCGAAGCCTCACCCATCTGGTTATCGTAAGGGTCCTCGCGCATGCCGTCGAAAGAGGGCTCAAACTCTGCCTGGAATCGATTGTTGGCCACCATACGCCACGGGTCGAGATTGCCAAAGTAGTGACGGCGGCGCCACTCCTCCCCCATCCTGCGAGCAGAAGATCCAAATGACACGTCGGCGTTGAGCCATCCGGTCTGCGGCGTATAGAACTCTGCCCAGTCGTGCGACCCCACCGAATCGGGCGCAACATACAGGCCGCTCTGCCAACGGGCAGGCACGCCCGCGATACGGCACATGGTGATAAACGTGAGCGCCATAACGCCGCAATCGCCGCGGAGCGAATGCGCGCAGTCATCGGCAATAGATCCCAAAAGCAAGTACGGCGGCTGATAGCGATAGTCGATGTACTGCGTCAGGTAATCATAGATAGCACGGGCGCGATCGAGC
The DNA here is from genome assembly GCA_900546775.1 of uncultured Collinsella sp. Lineage (GTDB taxonomy): Bacteria > Actinomycetota > Coriobacteriia > Coriobacteriales > Coriobacteriaceae > Collinsella. The sequence continues at coordinate 3,887 of UREM01000004.1, forward strand.
GGATCCTCGAGCCCGTCAATGACACGGGCTGTCAGCTGCTGTAGATACGGCGTGAATGCAATGTGCGGACGGTCCTCGGAGGTGTCCACGGGCAGTGGCGCGTCCATACAAGGATGCACCGGAAGCGCACCCCCATAGACATCACGATAAGCGGCATCAATTTGATAGCGATAGGTCACCGAGAATGAGCGCTCACTCGAAGAAGACCACGAGGCGGTACGCGCCGAAGCATTCGCGGGGGCAACAGCACCCTCCGGCGTCATATCGAGAACCTCGATATGAGACTGTTGACGACAGGCGGCGGCAACGGGTAGCCACGCGCGAACGGTCTCCCCTTCCAGAGCGCCGGGGACAGACACGGACGCTTTAAGCGTAATGACGCGAGCCAATCCGTTTTGTGACTCCATCTCCTTGAGCATCTCGTTGCGCAGTGCTATTCCGTCCGTAGAATCGGGCCGCATGCCGGGAACCTCTTTGGGATATACGCGAAGCGAATCGAGGAAGTTGTCGAGAACGAACAGTTCGCCATCGATAAAGCGCCAGTCAATACGCTTACGATTAATCAGGTCATCAAACTGCTCTTCGGTAAACTCTGGCCACTCCTCGCGAATCATCGCAATAGCCTGGTCGCGCGACACCGAAAAATGAAGCGGCGTCTCGAGCATGCGATACCGCTCGGCACGAACACAAGCAGCCAGCGAAGGCTCGGGGTTCTGCTCCAAAAGGCGATCGCAGGCAGCAACAGCCTGCGTCAAATACCCGGCATCCTTAAGACGAAGAATCTCGGGCGGTAGCCCAATATCGAGATGGCGAAAATCATCACAGCAGACATCAACAGAGCAACCAACAGGACCTTCGTCAATAACCTTCCCATCCGAAGGCAGCACATTAATAACAGCCATACCAAAACTCCAAGTCACTAGAACGCTTGAAGCCCATTGTAGCGAGATAAAAAGAAAGCCCCAACAAGGGAGCCATCAACACCGCTGAACGGTAACCATATAACTAAAATCAGACCAGTAACCCTGTAGCAAGTTAACAAAGGAGGCCCCGTTTCCCCGGAGCTGTTTCCGTCGCGCGACTTCTGGCAAAGCCAGTAGCCATCTTAATTCAGCCTCGTAACCCTGCGGCGTTAAACGAAGGAAGCCCCGTCCCCCGGAGCTGTTTTCTTGGCGCGACTTCTGGCAAAGCCAGGTGAGCGCAAAGGAAACAGTGTAGGGGGACGGGGCTTCCGGCGGGAAGTTTAGCGACGCTTACGCCTTGTTGACGGAGCCAAACTCCTCCATGAGCTCCTTGGTGCGGGCAACGATGTTGTCGCGACCAGGCTTGAGGAGCTTGCGGGGGTCAAAGCCCTTGCCCTGCTGATCCTTGCCAGCCTCGATGTACTCGCGGACGCCCTTGGCGAAGACGAGCTGCAGGTCGGTGTTGACGTTGATCTTGGAGATGCCCAGGGAGATGGCCTTCTTGATCTGATCCTCGGGGATGCCGGTGCCACCGTGCAGAACGAGGGGCAGGTCACCGGTCTGGGCCTTAATCTCGCCCAGACGCTCGAAGGAAAGACCAGCCCAGTCGGCGGGGTACACGCCGTGGATGTTGCCGATGCCGCAGGCGAGGAAGTCGACACCCAGGTCAGCGATCTGCTTGCACTCAGCAGGATCAGCGAGCTCGCCGCTGGAGGTCACGCCGTCCTCGGTGCCGCCGATGCCGCCGACCTCGGCCTCGATGGACATGCCCTTGGAGTGGGCAAGCTCAACGAGCTCCTTGGTGCGGTCGAGGTTAAGCTGGAAGGTCTCCTCGTGAGAGCCGTCATACATGATGGACGTGAAGCCGGCCTCGATGCACTTGAAGCAGTCCTCGTAAGAACCGTGATCGAGGTGAAGGGCGACGGGAACGGTAACGCCCGTGGCCTCGACGGCAGCCTTGACCATGTCGGCGCAGACCTTGAAACCGCCCATCCACTTAGCGGCACCAGCGGTGCACTGAAGGATCAGCGGAGACTTGGCCTCCTCGGCGGCCTGGAGAATAGCCAGGGTCCACTCGAGGTTGTTGGTGTTGAAGGCACCAAGACCGTACTTGCCGGCCTCGGCCTTCTTGAGCATGTCTGCTGCGTTGACGAGCATAAAAGAAACCTCCTGTAAGGTTGCTCCGATAACGCCTGAGATTTTACCACGGCGCACCCGAGCATAAACGTTCGTTTGTTCACGAATATCGTCCAAACAGACTTTTTTGACCGTTTGCCCTACGAAATCGACCCGTTGGGGAAAAATAGCTTGACGTTTGGACGCTTCTCGTGCTTCAAAAGCCGACTAGTAAGCTAAATCTGCATGAAAGGGTTCTGCATGAGCTCGCGTGCCATGGTGGTCGAATCGCCATGACCGGTTAGGCAAACGGTATCGGGCGGGAGAAGCCGGGCGAGCTTGGAGAGCGAGCGCAGAATCGCCGCCTCGTCTCCTCCAGAAAGATCGGTGCGGCCGTGCCCACCCGGAAACATGGTGTCGCCCACAAAGGCAATGTTCCCCTGCTCGGTGGCGGCAAACAAGACGATCCCGCCCGGCGTATGCCCTGGCGTCTCGATCACCTGCAGGTAGATATCGCCCACCTTGATAGCATCTCCCTCGGCGAGCAGGTGCGTCGGCTCCCCGGGGTCAGGCGTCTCAATGCCCCACATAGCTCGCTGTTCCTCGATGTTCGCATGCGGCACCGCCACATCCTTAGCACACAGCTCATACTGGCAGCCCTCGCCAACGGTGGTTCGCACGCCTGCAACACCACCAACATGATCGGCATGGCCATGAGTGCATACGGCGCCAAACACGCGTACGCCGGGATGCTCGGCTCGAATATGCTCCACCAGGCGTTCGCCTTCCCATGCGGGGTCGATAATCACGCACTCATTGTCCGAAATGACAGCATAGCTATTGGTCTGAATGGGACCGTTTACGAGCGTCTCGATCTCGACCGATCCCTTGGGAGTTAAATCCAAGGACACAGCACTCATGTCCCTCTCCTCTCTATAGAACTCGAGGCATCAAACGATGCCTCGAGTGTAGCGAATATCGATAATGTGGCACGTTCGTCGTGACTAAACGCGGCGCTTAAGCTGGGCTCCACCCTCGCCGGGCATCAAGCGACGCGCGTCGTAGACCGAGTCAACGCTGCTGATAGAGGCCAGCAGCGGATCCAGACCACTCGCGTCCGAGATCTCGACCATAAAGCGCAGGGTTGCAATACCCTCGCGGTTGGTCGACGTGGCGGCAGAAAGGATATTGCCACCCGCATCGCCAATGGCAATGGTGACATCCTTGAGCAGGCCCATGCGGTCCAGGCACTCGACCACGATCTCGACCTGGAAGAGGGTGTCGGCAGCGCCGTCCCATTCCACATCGATCATGCGCTCGGGATGCTCCATAAGACCCTTGACGTTGGGGCAGTTGGCGCGATGCACCGAAACGCCACGACCGCGCGTGATGAAGCCGACGATGTCGTCGCCCGTCACGGGGTTGCAGCAATGGGCCAGACGGACCAGCAGGCCGCTGTTGCTCTCGCCCTTGACGATAATGCCGTTGCTGGCGCTCTTGCCGCGCTTTTGCGGCTTGCGGTTGGAGCCGCGGGCAGGCTGCTTGACGACCTCGGCGATAGCCTCGGCCTTGGTGAGCTGTTCCTCGGGTTTGGGGTCCAAGATTTGCTCGACCTTATTGCCAACGGCACGTGGGGCGACTTTGCCCGCACCAACGGCGGCAAACAGGTCCTCGAGCTGCTTATAGTTAAACTGCTCCGCCACGGCGTTGAGCGCACGCGTGGATCGTGGCGTAGAGATGCCATATCCGCGCTTGCGCAGGTCCTTAGCCAGTATATCGCGGCCGGCGGCAGCGTCGTCGTCCTTGGTCGCGGCGGCGAAGTAACGACGGATCTTTGACTTGGCGGAAGGTGTCTTAACGATCTTGAGCCAATCACGCGACGGCTTGGAACTCTTGTTGGTCAGAATCTCGACACGGTCGCCCGTCTTGATCTCGTGCGTGAGCGGGGCCACCGCACCGTTGATCTTAGCGCCGACGCAGTGGTTTCCCACCTCGGTGTGAACGGCGTAGGCAAAGTCGAGCGGCGTGGAGCCGGCACGAAGCGCCATGACCTCGCCCTTGGGCGTAAAGACAAAGATCTCCTGATCGAAGAGGTCGACCTTCAGCGAATGCAGGTATTCCTTGGCATCGGTGATCTCGTCGGAAGCCGCCCAATCGAGCGAATGCTTGAGCCAGTTGATCTGGTCGTCCAAACGTTGAGCGTCATTGGTCTTGGAAGCAGACGATCCGCCCGACTTCTTATAGAGCCAGTGGGCGGCAATGCCGTACTCGGCCTGCTCATGCATCTCATAGGTTCGAATCTGAATCTCGAGCGGGCGAGCCGTGGGGCCGATGACCGTCGTGTGGAGCGACTGGTAGTTATTGACCTTGGGCATGGCGATATAGTCTTTAAAGCGGCCGGGCATGGGGTGCCACAGCGTGTGCACCGCGCCGAGCGTGGAGTAGCAATCGCGCACCGAATGCGTGATGACGCGCAGTGCCACCAGGTCGTAGATCTCGGAGAATTCCTTGCCCTTGCGCTTCATCTTTTGGTAGATGGACCAATAGTGCTTGGAACGGCCGTTGATCTGGAAGTCTTCCAGGCCAATGCGGTTGAGCTCGTCGGTGAGCGTCTTGATGGTCTCGGCCAGATAGCGCTCACGGACCTCGCGCGACTCCGCCACCATGCGTGCGATGCGCTGGTAGGCATCGGGCTCCAGGTAGAAGAAGGACAGGTCCTCGAGCTCCCATTTAATGGAGCTCATGCCCAGACGGTCGGCCAGGGGCGCATACACGTCCATGGTCTCGCGAGCCTTAAACAGGCGACGGTCCTCACGCAGGGCTGCAAGGGTGCGCATGTTGTGCAGACGGTCGGCAAGCTTAACGATGATGACGCGGATGTCCTTGGACATGGCGAGGAACATCTTTCGCAGCGTGAGCGCCTGTTTCTCGTCCATACTGTCGACTTCGATGTTGGTGAGCTTGGTCACGCCATCGACGAGCTCGGCCACCGTATCGCCAAACAGGCCGGAAACATCGGCAAGCGAGGTCTCGGTATCCTCGACGGTATCGTGCAGCAGCGCGGCGCACACTACATCGCAGTCCATCTTGAGATCGGCCAAAATGATGGCCACCTCGACGGGATGGTTGATGTACATCTCACCCGAGCGGCGCTTTTGGTTGCAGTGCTTCTCGGCAGCAAAGCAATAGGCCTGCTCCACCTTAGAAAAGTCGTCCTCATTCATATATTTGAGGCACAGGCGCTCCAGTTTGTCGTAGCTGTCCGCCATAATCTCGGGCGGCAGCTCATCGGCATGCTTATAGTGCTCCATCTCCGAGAACGGCTGGAGGGTGGAATCATGGGCGGTACGGGCTGCGGCATCCATCGAGGTCCCCTTCCCCTAGGCCCGCGGTACGATCGGGCGGTTAACTTTGGCTAGCATATCAGAAGCGCACGAATCGAGCGCCCAACTCCGGAAAGCCGAGAACTCCATGCGCGAGCGCAAGCCCTCCAAATAGCGAATTGACCTGCTCAATTGCACACGGCCGGGGTTTTCGGCCATCGCGATGCGACGGGTGTCGTCAAACCCCGAAACGCGACAGAAACCAAGCTCTTCGAAGATTCCCAGGCCACTTTCCACCGAGCGCTCGTCGACCGGCGTGCGAGCATCGATGGCAAGGCACATCTGCGCGATGTCGATATCGCTTGCGCAGAATGAATCATCCCCGGTCTTACCGCGGTTGGAGCGCCACATGGTCTGCAACGCACGATAGAGTGTGACGAGTTCGTCGCGCTCGGGTGCGTAGCAGTCGAGCAGGCGCTCGTTGATGCGGGCGTCGCGCGACGAATAGAGCAGGTGGATCACGGCGGGCTGTCCGTCACGACCGGCACGCCCGCTCATCTGGTTGAACTCAATGGCGCCAAACGGCATGTGGTACAGCACGACATGGCGGATATCGGACAGATTGACACCCTCGCCAAAGGCAGAGGTCGAGACGATGCAGCTGAGGCTTCCGTCTCGGAATGCTTCCTCCACGCGGCGGCGATCGGAGCGCGCAAGCCCCGCGTTATAGAACGCGATATGGGTTGCGCAATCGGGCACACGCTTGCGCAACGTCTTGGCGAGCGCCACGGACTGGTCGCGCGAATTGACGTAAATGACGGTCTTCTCCCCCGTCGCCACGATCGACACCAAACGGTTCTCGCGGCTCGCAAGGTCGCGGTCGTCCTCGAGCTGCAGGTTCTCGCGCACCGTCTCGTCGACCACCGTGCGAGTAATCGGCAGCATGCGGGCAAGCTCGGCCACGACCGGAGCCGTCGCGGTGGCCGTCGCAGCCATAACAACCGGGTCGCCCAGGGCTTTGAGGATATCGGGCATGTCGAGATAGGCGCTGCGGTCGCCGCCCTTGGCAAGGCCGGCGTGGTGCGCCTCATCGATAACGACAAAGCCGATGCGGCCCGAACGCGCGAAGCGGTCACGGTGGATAGATAGGAACTCGGGCGTCGTGAGCACGATACCGGTGCGGCCCGAAGCTAGGCCGGCGAACACATCATCGCGTGCGGCCTCCACGGTCTCGCCGGTCAGCACGCCAACGCCAATGCCAAGCGCTGCCATCGTCGACGAGAGGTGATAGGCCTGGTCGGCAACAAGCGCGCGCAGCGGATAGACAAAGATGCTCGCACGTCCGCGAAGGACAGCCTCGCGCGCAGCATGTACATGGAAGATGAGAGACTTGCCGCGGCCCGTTCCCATAACGGCCAAGACGCTCTGGTGGTCGGCCAAGGCATCGAGCGCCTCAACCTGCGCGCGGTGCGGCTGGTTCGATCCGATAAAGCTATGGATAAGCGAGCGCGTGAGCTCGGTATAGGAAAGCTGGGCGAGCGTCTCGCGCTTACGCGACTCCAGGCGCAGGCCGGAATCCGCCGGCTGCACGCCACGACGAAGCTCGCATGCCGGATCATCGACGCTGGGCAGCGTGGTATCGCGAACCAGAACATCCTTGATCATGAGCTTGGGCTTCACACGCCCCTGCCAATGCTCGGCAACGGCCTCGAACACCAAGTCGACAGCGCTATCGCAGTTGATGAGCTTATCGATTTGCGGCACGCGGAACATAATGGCCGGCACACTCGCGGCGCCATCGGTCGCCACAAAGCGCATGTGCTCGCCGGTTTTGCCCACCACGGCGCGGTCGCACATCGTCACGCCCTCGGCAGCCAGCAGCGGCACCTTGTTGCCCTGGCCAAACGGCTCAAGACGGGAGATCTGCTCGATGGTCTCGATATTCAGCTCGGAAAGGTCGACGGTGGCGGCGACCTCGTCGGTGTCTTCAAAGTCCTCGGCGGAAAGCTCCGATAGCACGGCGGAAAGGCGGCGGCGGAACTCATCGAGCTTGGATGCCTCGATGGTCACACCCACCGCACCGGCATGTCCGCCGCGACGAATCAGCAGGTCGGAACAACGCTCGACGGCGTCAAACAGGTTAACTTTGCCCACCGAGCGACCAGAGCCGCGCGCGATACCGTCCTCGATCGAGAACAGCAGCGCCGGCACGTGATAGCGATTGGTCAAGCGGCTCGCCACGATGCCTTTGACGCCCTCGTGCCAGCCCTCGCCGCCCACGACGATTGCGCGCCCGCCGTCATAAGTCTCCTCGACCTTCGCCATGGCATCGCGCGTGAGCTCCGCCTCGATCTCACGGCGTTGGCGATTGATTTCCTCGAGCTCAGCCGCCAGTGCGCTTGCTTCGATGGGATCGCGGGCAAGCAGCAGGTCGAGCGCCAGCTTGGGATCAGCCATGCGGCCGGCAGCATTCAGACGAGGGATGAGCGAAAACGACAGGCCGTCGGCCGTAATGGTAGAAAGGTCGGCCTTGGCAAGTGCGGCAAGCGCGATATAGCCGGGACGGGCCGTCACGCGCATCTGCTGGATACCCTCGGCGACCAGTGCGCGATTCTCGGGCGTGAGCGGCATCATGTCGGACACGGTGCCCAGCGCCGCGACCTCGATCAGCGAACGCCAATACGACGGCTTGCCCAAACGCTCGCCCAGGACCTGCACCAGCTTGAGTGCCACGCCGGCACCGGCAAGCTCGCGCGAGGGGCCCTCGTCCTCGAGCTTGGGGTCGGTCAGGGGCACGCCCTGCGGCACCTGGTCGGAGGGCTCGTGATGGTCCGTGACCACCAAATCGATCCCCAGGCTCTCCAGATAGGAGACTTCTTCCTTGGCAGCAATACCGTTATCGACGGTCACGATCAGCTGAGGGCGAGCGAGCTCGTTAACGCGGTCGAGCGCCGCGCGCGAAAGACCGTAGCCCTCGTCAAAGCGATGCGGAATAAACGGCGTGACATCGGCGCCAAACGTGCGCAGTGCCTCGGTCAACAGGCAGGTCGACGTAATACCGTCAACGTCAAAATCGCCAAAGACCGCAATGTGCTCGTGGTTGCAAATAGCACGCTCGACGCGGTCGGCAACGACCGACATGCCCGGGATAATGAGTGGGTCGGCCCAGTCGCGATCGAGCGAAGGCGTCAAAAACAGCTGACCTTCTTCGATGGATGTAATGCCGTGCGCGACCATAATACGCGCCACCAGCCCGGGAATGCCCAGGCCAGCCGAAAGCTCCTTTTCGAGCTCGGGGTTTTGCCGAGCGACCGCCCAGCGATGCGTCGTCTTAAGCGATGACATAGGCGCCCACCCCCGATAGGGGCAGGTCGCCGCGATACCTCTCACGGTTCATAGCGATGAGTCCTCTGTGTATGCCCGCTTCGGCAGGCAGATCTGTTGAACGGATTTATTATACCGTGCAGCGCGGACGCACAACGTCCAGCACGCCGCGGTTTCGATAAACGAGGGCGGTAATAGCCTCGAAATAATCGAGCGTTTCTGACGCACGGACGCATGCAAGCGTCTAGCATATCCATTCAAAACGGATTCACGAGCAAAGGGAGTCACAAGCGCATATGAAGCAATGGGTTGGACTGGGCAAGTTTCTCGCGGGGCACATGCAGGTCATCGTTCCGATTTGCGTGACGCTCGGCGTGCTCTTTCCCCAGCAGATCGGCGTGCTCAAACCCATCGTTCCCACCTTGTTTGCTTTTATGACGTTTCAAGGTGCGCTCAGCAACACCTTTCACCAGGTGGCTGAGGTATTCCGCCGTCCCCTGCATCTGATTTTGGCGTTATTTGTCTCGGCTGTGATCATCCCCATTGCGGCGTATGCCATGGGCTCACTGCTCTTTGGTTCCAACCCAAACCTTGTCTGCGGCATCGTGCTCGAATACAGCGTACCCGTGGCAGTCACCGCCTTTATGTGGATTAGCATGTTCGGCGGCAACGGCCCGCTCGCGCTCACCATCATCCTGACGTCCTCGGTCATCTCACCTGTGACGATTCCGCTTACGCTCAAGCTCCTGCTGGGCGCCACCGTCTCGATCGACGTGCCGAGCATGATGCAGAACATGGCCTTTATGATCGCCATCCCCGCTGTGCTCGGTATTGTCATCAATGAACTCACGCGCGGCTGGGGCCACGAGAAACTCTCTCCCGCGCTCTCGCCCGCCTGCAAGTTCATGATGATGGGCGTCATCGCATCCAACTCCACTGCCATGAGCGAGTACGTGCTGCACATGAACGCGGTGCGCTTGGAAGTCGCCCTCTTTATTCTGGTGTTCGCCATCAGCGGCTTTATCACCGGCGTCCTGATCGCCCGTGCCCTGCACCTGCCGTATAGCGAGACGACCACCATGTGCTTTACCTGCGGCATGCGCAACATCTCTTCGGGTGCCGTCATCGCCACGCAGTATTTTCCCGGCGAAGTGGTATTCCCCGTCATGTGCGGCACGCTGTTTCAGCAGGTGTTGGCCTCAATTATCGGACACCTCTTTGAGCGCCTGACCGGCGAGGAGCGCGCCGCCCAGCGCAAGCGGGTCGAGGCTGGCCGCGACGCCATGGCGCGCTAGGCTGTCCGCATTACGTGGGTGTTAGTCTTGCTATACGAGCGTTTCCAGATGCGCACGCAGACGCTCAGCATCGATATCGAGCGTCGTCTCGGCATTGACTTGGGCCAAACGATAGCCGACAAAGTAGGGCGAAACCACCCAACGCGGCAGCGCCTTGGCAATGGTCCGACCGCCCAGGTGATAGAAGAACAAGTTGTACGACTCTGCGCGACCACCGTGGTGCCCGTTTAGGATATAGCGCAGAGCTACCTGGATCGCATCGGCAAAGAGATCCGCCTCGGCTTGGTCTCGTGCGTCATCGCTGGCGGCGATTCCCTGCGGGGCTGAAACGTTGATCTCAAAGAACCCCATGATCGGTTCGGTTGAGATATTGACCGAGATTCTCCCCTGTTGCCAAACATTGATGCCTTCGAAATTGGCGGGGGCTAGTGCTGCATAACCGTCCTCCCGCTCCAGACCCACAATCTGCATGTGTGGATGGACGAGGCTGCCGCCCGAAAGCGGGCCTTTGTTCTTGTACATGAGCACACTGCGGTACTGTTGGGAATCGAGCATCTGCTGCCAACAGCCCAGGGCAAACCGCATCACATGATGCAGCTCATCCGGTTCATAGGTCGCCAGGTCGGCGTCGTGGTTGGCAGACTCGATCAATACGGTCTGACGGGTGGCCCGCAAGGTCTTGAACTTATTCTCGAGCCAGATGCAGTCACCATCGCGCTGGATGATATCGGCAAGTTCCTCGGTATCGCAAAAGGGGCACGCGGTGCCAGGGCGCCGGTTGTCGTCGGGCTTACCGTTCGCCTGCTGAACGTCAAATACCAGCGCCACGGGTTACGCCTCCAGCGGCACGATCTTGGTGCCATGGAGCTCGGAGACGCTCAATGCCGCCGCCACGGTATCGCGGTTGGCCGTAGAAATGCCGCCGCCGGGAAGGATGGTCAGGCGGTCGCCCGCATACTCGACAAGACGCGACAGGTGCTCCAGGTTGTCCTCGATCGGCGTTCCGGCAGCACCACCATGCGTCAGGATGCGCGTGATGCCGCAGTCGGCGAGTGTGTCAATGGCGTCCAGCTGAGCCTCGGGCGAGAGCTGGTCAAAGGCCATGTGGAAGGTGATATCGATGGCCCCGCGCTTGCACTCCTCGGTCGCGCAGCCCGTAGCCATCACGAGGGCGCCGAGGGTGAGCTCGTCGAGCGCCCAGCCGCCGGCACAGGGCTTGCAGCAGCCAAAGACCAGGCCGTCAACGCCGGCGCTCACGGCAAGACCCAAGTCCATCTCCATCATGCGCAGCTCGTCCTGGTTGTAGTGAAAGTCACCGCCACGCGGGCGAATCATGCACATCACTCGCGCGTCATGCTCGTGAGCATAGCTGACCGTAGTGCTGATAACGCCGGCCGAGGGCGTGGTACCACCGACGGCAAGGTTGTCGCACAACTCGATGCGCTTAGCACCGGCATCGATAGCCGCCGGCACACGCTCAAAGTTCTCGGCACAAAACTCGTACAGCATAGATAGACCCCCAAAGACAGCAGATGTTTTCCGACGGGCATTGTCACACACCCCCATGAAGTTGCGGTGGAATAAGGACTCTTTTGACCTCTGAGGCTCCCATTTAGTCCCTATTCCACCGCAACTTAAAGGGAATAGTCGTTGGCATCTGCCACAACGTCGATGTTTTGGCAACGACAGCGAAAACCCGCCAGAGCGAGCAAGGTGCCTTGAAACGAGGCGGCATTGACCTTCTGGTCATGCCGCCGAAGTTGAAAGGCAGATTGCCGCTCTGGCGGGCTTGCAGCGTCAAGCCGTTACGCGGTTTGGTAAAACCGCGTAACTAGTTAACCGCCCAGGTAGGCTTTGCGGACGTTATCGTCGTGCAGAAGCTCTTGCCCCGTGCCGGTCATGGTGATCTTGCCGGTCTCGAGCACGTAGCCGCGCGTGGCAATCGAGAGCGCCATCTGCGCGTTCTGCTCGACCAGAAGCACCGTGGTACCGGCCTTGTGCAGATCCTCGACAATCTGGAAGATCTGCTCAATCAGAATCGGCGCCAAGCCCATGGAAGGCTCGTCGAGCATGAGCAGCTTGGGGTTGCTCATAAGAGCGCGGCCCATAACGAGCATCTGCTGCTCGCCGCCCGAAAGGGTGCCGGCGACTTGGCGACGGCGCTCCTTCAGGCGCGGGAACTGCTCGTAGACGCGCTCAAGGCCCGGAGCAACCGTGGACTTGGGCTGCGTGTAGGCGCCCATCTCCAGGTTCTCCTCGACCGTCATCTGCAAAAAGGCGCGACGGCCCTCGGGCACCTGGGCCAGGCCCTTACCAACCAGCTTATCGGCGGGCGTATGAGTAATGTCCTCGCCCATAAACTTGATGGAGCCGGTCTTGGAGCGCAGCAGGCCCGAGACGGTCTTGAGCGTTGTGGACTTGCCGGCACCGTTCGCACCGATCAGAGCCACGATCTCGCCCTCGTTGACGTTAAAGGAGATGTCCTTGATGGCGTGGATGGCGCCGTACCAGACGTTGATGTTGTAGACGGAAAGCATCGGCTCTGCCATTTAGTTCTCCCCCTTATCCTGCTTGCCCAGATATGCCTCGATAACGGCGTCGTTGTTCTGGATTTCCTCTGCCGTGCCCTTGGCGATGACCTTACCAAAGTTGAGTACGCAGATACCCTCGCAAATATTCATGACGAGCGACATGTCGTGCTCGATAAGCATGATGGCGATGCCAAAGGTGTCGCGAATCTTAACGATGTTCTCCATGAGCTCCGCGGTCTCGGACGGGTTCATGCCGGCGGCAGGCTCGTCGAGCAGCAGCAGCTTGGGGTTGGTGGCAAGCGCGCGGACGATCTCCAGGCGGCGCTGAGCGCCGTAAGGCAGCGAGCCGGCCTGTTCGTTTGCCAGATGCTCCATATCAAAGATGGAGAGCAGCTCCATGGCACGCTCATGGGCGGCCTTCTCGTGCTTCCAGTACGTCGGCAGGCGCAGCACGCCCTCAAAACCGGAATAGCGCTCCTGGTTGTGCAGACCGACCTTGACGTTGTCCTCCACCGTCATGGTGTTGAACAGGCGGATGTTCTGGAACGTACGGGCAATGCCCATGCGGTTGACCTGGTAGACCGACTTGCCCGAGGTGTCCTCACCGTCGAGCAGGATGGTGCCGTGCGTGGGCTGATACACCTTGGTGAGCAGGTTGAAGACCGTGGTCTTTCCGGCACCGTTGGGGCCGATCAGACCGGCGATCTCGGTCTTGCCGATAGTCAGGCTAAAGTCGTCGACTGCCTTAAGGCCACCGAACTCAATGCCCAGGTGGATGCACTCGAGTGCCGGGCGCTGGCCCAGATCGCGATCGGGAACGATGGCGCCAGAAGGATACGGGACCATCTTACCCTTGTTGAACTCAAATTTACTGGGCATCGGCTGCCACCTCCTTCTTGGAAGCAAAGCGGTCCTTAATGCGTGCGAAGAACGCCTTGAGCTGCGGGTTGTTGGTAAAGATCATGACCAGGATCAACACGATGGCGTAGATGAGCATGCGGTAGTCCGAGAACTGACGGAGCAGCTCGGGAAGCACCGTGAGCAACGCCGCCGCGATGACGGAACCGCGCATGTTGCCCAGGCCGCCCAGAACCACGAACACCAGAATGAGGATCGACGTGTTGAAGTCGAACTTGGTGGCGGAGAGCTGCGAGAAGTTACCGCCGAAGAGAGCTCCGGCAGCACCGGCGAGGGCAGCGGAAACCACGAAGGCGATCATGCGGTACTCGGTGACGGAGATGCCTACGGACTCGGCTGCAATCTTGTTATCGCGCACGGCCATGATGGCACGGCCGGTACGGCTGCGAACCAGGTTGAGTACAATCACGAGCGCGACCATAACCAGGATGGCGCCGGCAAGGAAGGTCGAATAGGTCGACACGCCCGATGCGCCCTGGGCACCCTTGATGATGGCGGTGCCGTCCTCAAGCAGGTGCAGGTCGTCGATCGTAGAGTTGCCCGTGATGTTAAAGATCACGTGCAGACCGCGGGAATCGACGCCCACAATGAGGCAGGTGACGATCTCTTTGATGATCTCGCCAAAGGCCAGCGTCACGATAGCCAGGTAATCGCCGCTCAGGCGAAGGACCGGGATGCCGATCAAGAAGCCCAGGATGGCGGCAGCGATAGCGCCGACCACAATGCTGATGATCAGGCGCATCGGATCGGACGGAACGGCGCTCTCCAGCGCGACGGCGGTAACGATGCCCGTATAGGCGCCGACACTCATAAAGCCCGCGTGGCCCAGCGACAAGTCGCCCGCAATACCGACGACGAGGTTGAGCGAGATGGCCATAACGATGTAGGCCGTGATGGGAACCAGCTGACCGGCGATCATGCGCGGGATCATATGGTTGGACTGCATAAAGAACACGATGGCGAATGCCACGATGCACATGGCGTACGTGACAAAGTCGTGACGCGTCTGCTTGTCTTTAAGGAACTTCATAACGCTCACCTACACCTTCTCGGGGACGTACTTGCCCAAGAGGCCGGCAGGCTTGACGAGCAGGACGATAATCAAAACACCAAAGACGATGGAGTTGGCAAGGCTCGTGGAAATGTAAGCCTGAGCCATCGCCTCGATGATGCCGATGAGAATACCGCCGACAAAGGCACCGGGGATGGAGCCGATGCCGCCGAAAACGGCAGCGTCGAAGGCCTTGATGCCAGGCATGGCGCCCGTGGTGGGCTGCAACACCGGCGAGTAGGAGCACAGGAGCACGCCGGCGATGGCGGCAAGGGCAGAGCCGATGGCAAACGTCATCGAGATGGTGCGGTTGACGTTGATGCCCATGAGCTGAGCGGCGGCCTTGTCCTCGGACACGGCGCGCATGGCCTTGCCCATCTTGGTCTTACCTGTAAAGAACATCAGGCCGGCCATGATAACCAGGCAGGCGACGATGGTGACGAGCGAGACGGCGCTTACGTTAAACTTGGCCAAGAACTCCGGCACCTGGAAGGTGACGAGCGAAGTAAAGTTCTTGGGCGTGGCGCCCCACAGGAGCTGCGCGGCGTTCTGCAGGAAGTAGGACACGCCGATGGCCGTGATCAGAACGGCCAGCGGGCCCGCCTGACGCAGCGGCTTGTATGCCAGACCCTCGATGAGAACACCGAGAACCGTGCAGACCACACAAGAGAGAATTACAGATGCCCAGCCCGGGAGGCCGAGATACGACGTGGCGCAGAACGAGACATAGGCACCGACCATGATGACGTCGCCGTGAGCGAAGTTGAGCATCTTGGCGATACCGTAGACCATGGTGTAGCCCAACGCGATGATGGCGTAGACGCTGCCCATGGACAGGCCGTTGACCAGGTATTGGATAAAGACCGTCATGTTCCACATCCCCCTTTCGAATAGGTTTCCAGTTGATGTATGAAACAGGGACGTTACATCGTCCCTAGATACCAAGCAAGCAGGGAAGGCCAAAACCTCCCCTGCTTGGGATCAAAACCGCTCTATGTAAGGCGGCCTATTAGGCCTGTACGTACTTGCCGTCGGTAATGACGTACGCCGTCGGGTCCTTCTGGACCTGACCCTTGTCGTTCCAGGAGAGCTTGCCAGTCAGGCCGTCAACAGTAATCTTGAGCATAGCCTCGGGAAGCTTCTCGGCAACCTCGGTGGGGTCGGCGTCGACGCCCAGGCCGGCCTCCTTAAGAGCCTCGACCACAGCATGCACGCCGTCGTAGGCGTCGGCGGCAAACTGGTCGGGAGTATCGCCGTACTTATCCTTGTAAGCGTTGACGAAGTCGGCATTCTTCTCGTCGTCGGCGGAGAACGGGGTCATGAGCAGCAGACCCTCGGCAAGAGAGGTGTCGAAGCCCTCAACGCCCAGGATGCCGTCCATGCCGTCGCAGCCCATCATCTTGACGTCGTAGCCCATGTCCTTGGCGTTCTTGAGCAGGACGGACGCCGGCGTGTAGTAGATCGGCGCAAAGATCATGGTGGCGCCTGCCTGCTTGGCCTTGGTCAGCTGGTTGGTAAAGCTCGTGGCGGAGTCGTCCTTAAAGGTCTCCTCGTCGACAATCTCAAGCTTAGACTTAGCGGCCTGGGCCTTAAAGGAATCTGCGATGCCCGAAGAATAGGCGTCGCCGGAGTTATAGAACAGCACGAACTTCTCGTTCGCATACTTCTCTGCCAGGAACTTGGCAGCGTTGACACCTTGGTTGGGGTCGGTAAAGCAAACCTGGAAGACGCAATCCTTGCCCTTGGTAACGTCCTCGGAGGACGCGGACGGGGTGATCATGAACGTCTCGGGGTCGTTGCCGCACTCGGCGGCAACGGCGACCGACGCACCCGTGGTGGTCGGACCGACGAGGGCCTGCATGCCCCAGTCGAGCAGGGTGTTGAAGGCGTTGACGGCCTTCTCGCCGTCCGCCTGGTCGTCCTCGGCCTTGCTGGCAAGCGGCAGCTCCTTAGTCGAGAAATCCTTGCAGCCAAGCTCGACAGCCTGTGTAACGGACTTGCCGTAGGACGCGTTGGCGCCGGTCAGCGGGCCGATGGTGCCGATCTTAAACGAAGCGTCGCCCGACGCGGAACCGCTGTCGCCGCCGTTGGAGGAGCAGCCAGCTAGAATGGACATCGCCCCCAGACCTGCTGCGCTCGCGATAACGCTCCTGCGATTCATAACAGGGTTCAATGACTTACCGGTGAGGCTCGACATGCGGCTCTCCTCTCAAATCTCGTCGGGTTTCGGTTACCCGACAGGCCATCCTTCGCCGTGTTCGGCGTTCGCAAAATACTAGACGCTTTAGTTAAGGAAAGTGGCGATTATTTCAACTTTTCTTTGGATTTGTTCGTTTATCCATAATTCTGCGTATTTCTATTACTTTATGCAGTAATGCCACTTTATTGTGTGAAAGTAATGTTTCCGTTCTGTTACAGGCGTCCCTGCCCTGAATAAAACGGCCTCACCGGTCGCGCTTTATGCGCACTTAGGCGGCGATGTACTTGCCGTCCTGAATCACATAGGCTGTGGCGGGCTTTTCGACCTGGCCCTTGTCGTTCCACGTCAGCTCGCCCGTCAGGCCCTCGATCTTGATCTTGCGCATGGCGTGGGCAAGGTCGTCGGCAATATCGGCACCGTCAGCCGTAATGTCGATGCCCGCTTTATCGATAGCCTCGGCAATCGCATGGACGCAGTCATAGGCATCGGCGGCAAACTGATTGGGCGTCTCGTCGTAGGCGTCCTTATAGGCCTTGACGAAGTCGGCGTTCTTCTCATCGTCAGCAGAGAACGGGGTCATGAGCAGCACGCCCTCGGCAAGAGAGGTATCGAAGCCCTCAACGGAGAGCAGGCCGTCCATGCCGTCGGTGCCCATAAGCGTCATGTCGTATCCCATGTCCTTGGCGTTCTTGAGCAAAACGGACGCCGGCGTGTAATAGATCGGAGCAAAGATAAGCGTGGCGCCGGCCTCCTTGGCCTTGGTGAGCTGGTTGGTAAAGCTCGTGGAAGAGTCGTCCTTAAAGGTCTCGGTATCGACGACATCGAGCTTGGATGCCTTGGCCTGCTCGGCAAAGGCGTCGGCAACGCCCGAGCTGTACGTATCGCCGGAGTTGTAGAACAGGGCGATCTTGGCGTCCGCGTACTTCTCGGCCAAGAACTTCGCGGCGCTGGTGCCCATGGTGGGGTCGGTGAAGCAAACCTGGAAGACCGTGGTCTTTCCCTTGGTGACATCGAGCGACGAGGCCGAAGGCGTGACCATGAGTATGTCGTCGGCGATCTCGCCAGAGACAGCGACGGCGGCACCGGTGGTGACGGGGCCGACGAGAGCCTGCATGCCCCAGTCACACAGGGTATTGAAGGCGTTGATGGCCTTCTCGCCGTCGGCGACGTCATCCTCGGACTTAAGCGAGAGTTTGAGGTCCTTGGTCGAAAAATCCTTGGCGGCGAGCTTGGCACCCTTCTCGGCCGAAACGCCATAGGTTGCCGCGGCGCCGGTCAGAGGGCCGATGACACCGATCTTGAAGGTCTTGCCGTCATCGGCGGAGCCGCCGTCCGAGCCACCCGACGAGCAACCAGCGAGTGCCGCGGTGCTACCGAACGCCGCGGCGCCAGCCAAGAAACTCCTGCGGTTAAGTACGTTATTGATGCTAAACATGGTGTCCCCCTTTTCGCTGGCCGCGGTGCGGCCGTCTTGCGGTACAGGGCAAACCTTATGGCGCAAACGTTGACAGTTTGTTACGGAAGTTCGTTTGTAGCGAGTGTGTTTCCAATATTTCCGCAGCGTTTCGGGGGTAGCGTTTTGCACAGCTCCAGCTGCCTGGCAAGCACGCGCCCGCACTTCACGCTAGAATGCACTCAACCTATAAGCAGTTAATCCATCCACAAGATGCACGAAGGAGCTATCTATGAGCGAACCCCTGCGCACCGTGAACGTCGGTCTGATCGGTCTGGGAACCGTCGGCGGCGGCGTGGCCCGTTTGATCAAGAGCCACCACGATGAGTACCTGGCCGCCTACGGCATCGACCTTAAGCTGACCCGCGCCTGCGCGCTTGCCTGGGAGCAGGCCGAAGCCGCCGGTATTGAGCGCGAGGCCTTTACGAGCGACTGGCACGACGTCGTCACCGACCCCGCCGTCGACATCGTCGTCGAGCTCATCGGCGGCGAGCATCCCGCGACCGAGATCTTCACCACCGCCTTCGAGAACGGCAAGCACGTCGTCTCTGCCAACAAGGCCCTGCTGGGCCGTCATGTCGAGACGCTCGCCGAGAAGGCGCGCGCGTGCGGCGTGCAGATTAAGTGCGAGGCCAGCTGCGGCGGCGGCATCCCCATCGTGAGCACGCTCGAGCACGACCTGGTGGGCAACAAGATCCTGACCATCGCCGGCATCCTCAACGGCACCACCAACTATATCCTGTCGCGCATGGACGCCGAGGGCGCCGATTACGCTGACGTGCTCGCCGACGCCCAGGCAAAGGGCTATGCCGAGGCCGACCCGTCCGCCGACGTCGACGGCTTCGACGCCGCCAGCAAGACGGCAATCCTCGCTTCCATCGGCTTTGGCACCCGCGTGACCACCGACGATGTCTACCAGCAGGGTATCCGTACCATCGGCGCCGAGGACATTGCCCAGGCCCGCGAGCTCGGCTACACCATCAAGCTGCTGGGCATCGCACGCAACACCGACGCCGGCGTCGACGTCCGTGTGCATCCCACGCTGATCCCCGCCGACCACATGCTTGCCAAGGTCAACGGCGCCATGAACGCTGTCTACGTGGTGGGCGACGCCGTGGGCGAGACCATGTTCTACGGTGCCGGCGCAGGCTCCTTCCCCACCGCGAGCGCCGTCGTGGGCGATATCCTGTCGCTCTCCGAGCAGATCAGCCGCGGCGTGGCTCCGCTGCCCGAGATTGAGCCCTATGGTCACAACCTCGCCTTTAAGCCTATGGACGAGCTCCAGACCAAGTACTATGTGCGCCTGAAGGTCGCCGACCGCGTGGGCGCCCTGTCCGAGACGGTCGACATCTTTGCCAAGCACAACATCTCGATCTCGCTCATCAACCAGGTCGAGGACGGCAAGTCGGGCGTCAGCGATGCCTGCTCGGTCATCTTCCTGACGCACCGCGCACTCGAGAAGGACGTCCAGGCTGCCGCCGCCGAGCTTGCCAGCGTCGACTGCGTGGCCGAGGTCGCCAACGTCCTGCGCATCGAGGACGTCGAGGCCTGGTCCGAAGGCGTCATGGCCAACTAATTCGATTTTCGCTCTACGACCTATATGTGTGAGGGGCTCCCGTTCAGCAGTGGACGGGAGCCCCTTTGCTTGCGCGCATGGGGCGTATTGGCGCAATCCGCATTTGAACGACTTGGCCGCTCCTGACAGCCGGGGGTACCGTTCGCCGACATGCAGCCGGAGCCGATTTTGGCTGCCGTTATGCTGTGCTGCATATATCCGCCCGCAAAGAGAGGAAGCACTATGTTGCTCGAGGGCAAGAAAGCAATCATCACCGGCGGCACGCGCGGAATCGGCTATGCCATCGCCTGCCGTTTTATCGAGGAAGGCGCCGCCGTCACCGTCTTTGGCTCGCGCCAGGAAACTGCCGACGCAGCCGTTGAGAAGCTGGCGGCCGCCTATCCCGAGGCCAAGGTCTGGGGCCGCTCCTGCGACCTCACCTCGCTCGAGGCCGTAACCGAGGCCTTTACCCAAGCTGCCACCGATATGGGCGGCCTGGACACGGTCGTCAACAATGCCGGCATCTCCCAGCGCTCGCCCCTTTTGGACTACACTGCCGAGGAGTTTGCAAAGGTCATGGACCTCAATGTCGTCGCCGTCTTTAATGGCCACCAGGCTGCCGCCAAGATCATGACCGAGGCCGGCCACGGCGGCACCATCACCACCACGAGCTCGATGGTCGCCAAGTACGGCCAGCCCTCCGGCGTCGGTTACCCCACGTCCAAATTTGCCGTCAACGGCATGGTCCAGTCGCTCTCGCGCGAGCTCGCCCCCATGGGCATTCGCGTCAATGCCGTCGCACCTGGCGTGACCAAGACCGACATGGTCGCTAACCTGCCCGAAGAAGTCATCAAGCCCATCATCGCCACCATTCCGCTGGGCCGCATGGGCGAGCCCGAGGATGTCGCCAACGCCTTTGTTTTCCTGGCGAGCGACATGTCCTCCTATGTCACGGGCGCCGTGCTCCCCGTCGACGGAGCCGCCCGCTCCTAAGGAGCCACAAGCTTTGGCTTCAAGCTTCAACATAGCTCAACCAAAAAGGCGCGCCGTCTGAATCAACTGCAGACAGCGCGCCTTCTCCTGTTATGAAAGGGAAACTATGTCCCAGTATTTCGGATCAGAACGGGGCACGGTTTCCCCCAGGACCTCCTTGCGGAAACTGCATCCCACTCTGAGCGCCCATTCCGGGACACAGCTTCCCAACGGCCCCCGTTTCGGAAACCACATCCCGTTCCGAGCCTTCAAAGCGGGACGCGGCTTCCCCGAGAAAGTATCGACTACTTACCGTCGTCGTCTTCGGCTTCTTCGCGCGCATAGAGCTCCAGCATGCGACGGCGGTATTCGCGCACAGCGAGCTTGGCGCGCTCCAGGCGGCGGCGCTCACGCGGAGTCAGCTCGGACGGGTCGACCTCGTCTCCATAGGTCTTATCGGCAAGCAGGTGCGCCGCGTCCACGATGCGGGCATCGATGTGGCCGCTCGCTGCCTCGGCGGAAAGACGCTCGGCAATCGTATCGAGCGTAGGCAGGCCCTCGAATACGCGACCATGGCCATGCGAGGTCAGCAGCTCGTGCTCGCGCGCGAGCAAGCTCGCTAGGTCGTGGTGGGCGCGCAAGATGTCGAGCGCATCGGATGGATGCTCGGCAACCTCTGCCACGGCGGCGACCGGTGCGGCATCCACCACGCGGTAGAAGAGCTGCGCGAGCAATGGCATCAAGAACACCGTGATGGCACCGGCGGCAACCATGACCGACGCAATATCTTGCGACAGCGCGCCCGCGTTGACGGCAACGCTCGTAACGGCAACGATGATCGGCAGCGCCGTGGTGCAGTACAGGGCCACGGTAATGCGACCATACGCCGACACATCGCGCGTCGCAGGACAAATGCTCATGGAAATAAGAATGGGCACGGCACGAATAATCAACAACGCCACGATAAAGCCCACGAGCAGACCCGGGCGCGACGCCACGGCCGTCAGATCGATCTTTGCGCCCGATACGGTAAAGAACACCGGAATCAAAAAACCGTAGGCCAGACCGTCGAGCTTGGTCTCGAGCGTATGGTTGCCCTCGGGGATGATATAGCGCAGGACAAAGCCGGCGGCAAAAGAACCCAACACGATGTCGAGATCAAAGACAGCCGAGAATGCCACGAGCGTGACCAGGATGAGCACCGTCAGGCGCACGAAGGTCTGTGATGTGGTATCGGCGCGTTCCTCGACAAACGCAAAGAAGCGGCTGCCGACGCGCTTGGAGCGGCTTGGGACCACGGCCAGCAACACGCAAACCACCGCAAACAAGCCAAGGATTACGAGCGTTTGGATGCCAGTGCGGGCAGACAACAGCACCGACATGGCGAGCACGGGACCGAGCTCGCCCCAAGTGCCATACGCGAGAATCGAGTCGCCCACGCGCGTGCCGGTGAGCGAGCGCTCACGCATGATGGGCACAAGCGTACCGAGCGCCGTCGAAGTGAGGGCAAGCGTCACGGCGATACCGTCGAAATGACTGACTGAGAACCACGGGGTAAAGCGCACGGCAAGCCAGGCGATACAAAATGTGACGACCCACGTCGCCAAGCCGTAGCGCCCCTCGACGCCCGTGATGCTCTTGGGGTCGATCTCAAAGCCGGCAAGCAGGAACAAAAAGGCCAGGCCCAGCTCGGACACAAGCGAGACCTCAGCATCTACATGGATGACGCCGAGCATATGGGGTCCCAGTACCGCGCCGAGCACGAGCAAAAAGACCGTCTCGGGAACGGGTTTTCCGGGAATCGCCGAGGCGATAAAAGGACTCGCAAAGGCCACGAGTGCGATGATGGCGAGCGAAACGAATGCCATGTGATGCCTTTCTCTTGTTTGCGCTTCACTGTAGCACCCTCGCCGTCCTCAACGCGCCGCGAGCTGTCGTATCATAGTGAGGTTTACAAACATGTGGCTCAAGGCGACCGCAGGGCAGACCCCGCAAACCGACCGCTGCCGCATACCGTACCGTACGCCCAACCGATCAGGAAGGCAGGAACCAATGGTCTCTCGTATCTACGTGGAGAAGAAACCCGGGTTCGACGTCGAGGCTCAGCAGCTCAAGGGCGAGCTGACCGAAATTCTCGGCATCAAGGGCATCGAGGCCCTGAGGATTATCAACCGCTACGACGTCGAGGGCATCGACAAGGAGCTTTTCCGGTCCTGCGTGCCGACCGTCTTTAGCGAGCCCCAGGTCGATGTGACCTACGACGAGCTCCCCGCAAGCGATGGCGCCGTCTTTGCCGTCGAATTCCTGCCTGGCCAGTTTGACCAGCGCGCCGACTCCGCCAGCGAGTGCGTGCAGCTCATCAGCCAGGGCGAGCGCCCCGCCGTGCGCTCCGCCAAGGTCTATATGATCTCGGGCGCTCTGGACGAGGCCGCCATTGATGCCATCAAGCACTACGTGGTGAACCCCGTCGAGGCGCGCATCGCCTCGCTCGACCTGCCCGAGACGCTGTACATGGAGACCCCCGAGCCCCAGCCCGTCGAGGTGCTCGACGGTTTCCGCGAGCTCGACGAAGCCGGTCTTGCCGCCTTTATTTCCGAGCGCGGCCTTGCCATGGACGAGGCGGACATCGCCTTCTGCCAGCAGTACTTCCGCGATGAGGATCGCGACCCCACCATCACCGAGATCCGCGTGATCGACACCTACTGGTCCGATCACTGCCGCCACACCACCTTCGGCACCGTCCTGGACGACGTGACGATCGACGACGCCGTGGTGCAGCAGGCCTTCGACCGCTACATGGAAATGCGCCACAAGCTCGGTCGCGACGCCAAGCCCGTCTGCCTCATGGACATGGGCACCATCGGCGCCAAGTACCTCAAGAAGACCGGCGTCATGACCGATGTCGACGAGTCCGAGGAGATCAACGCCTGCACCGTCAAGGTGAAGGTCGATGTCGACGGCGAGGACCAGGACTGGCTGTTCCTCTTTAAGAACGAGACCCACAACCACCCGACCGAGATCGAGCCCTTCGGCGGTGCCGCCACCTGCGTGGGCGGTGCCATCCGCGACCCGCTGTCGGGCCGCAGCTACGTGTACCAGGCCATGCGTGTCACCGGCGCCGGCGACCCCACCGTCCCCGTGTCCGAGACGCTCGAGGGCAAGCTGCCGCAGCGTAAGCTCGTGACCACTGCTGCCGCCGGCTACTCCAGCTACGGCAACCAGATCGGCCTTGCCACCGGTCAGGTCAACGAACTCTATCACCCCGGCTACGTCGCCAAGCGCATGGAGGTCGGCGCCGTCGTGGGCGCTACCCCGGCAAACCACGTGCGTCGCGAGTGCCCCGCCCCCACCGACAAGATCATCCTGTTGGGCGGCCGCACCGGCCGTGACGGCATCGGCGGTGCCACCGGCTCCTCCAAGACCCAGAACACCGAGTCCATCGAGACATCGGGCGCCGAGGTCCAGAAGGGCAACGCCCCGGTCGAGCGCAAGCTGCAGCGCCTGTTCCGCCGCGGCGATGCCTGCCGTCTAATCAAGCGCTGCAACGACTTTGGCGCCGGCGGTGTCTCGGTCGCCGTAGGCGAGCTTGCCGACGGCCTGTATGTCGACCTTGATACCGTGACCAAGAAGTACGACGGTCTTGACGGCACCGAGCTCGCCATCTCTGAATCCCAGGAGCGCATGGCCTGCGCCGTCGCCGACGGTGACGTCGAGGAGTTCATGGGCTACGCCGCCGAGGAGAACCTGGAGGCGACCGTTATCGCCGAGGTTACCGCCGAGCCGCGCATGCGCATGGCCTGGAACGGCGTCGCCATCGTCGATCTGTCCCGCGAGTTCCTCAACTCCAACGGTGCGCCCAAGCACCAGGTCGCCCACGTCTGCGCCCGCAGTGTGTGGCAGCCCAGCTGGGCCGGTACCACGCTCGCCGAGCGCATGACCTCGCTCGTCACCGACCTCAACGTCGCTTCCAACAAGGGCCTTTCCGAGCGCTTCGACTCCACCATCGGCGCCGCGACCGTGCTCATGCCCTTTGGCGGCAAGACGCAGCTCACCCCAAGCTCGGCCATGGTCGCCAAGTTCCCCGTGGACGGCGAGACCACCACGGCGAGCGCCATGGCATGGGGCTTCAACCCCTATCTGATGGAGGCCGACCAGTTTGCGGGCGCCTACCTGTCCGTGGTCGAGTCCATCGCCAAGCTCGTTGCCGCCGGCTTTGAGCACAAGCGCACCTACCTCTCCTTCCAGGAGTACTTCGAGCGCCTGCGCACCGAGGCCGAGCGCTGGGGCAAGCCCATGGCTGCCGTCCTGGGTGCCCTTATGGCCCAGGTCGACCTGGGTGCCGGCGCCATCGGCGGCAAGGACTCCATGAGCGGTTCGTTTGAGGACGAGGCCGGCGAGCTCAACGTTCCGCCGACCCTGATCAGCTTCGCCGTCGCCGTGGGCAAGGCCGCCCGCGCCGTCTCGCCCGAGTTCAAGGGCCTCACGCACCGCGTCGTCCGCATCGCCCCCGCCATCTATGGCGAGGACTACCGCCCCGATGCTCAGCAGCTGCTCGCCGCGTTTGACGCCGTCGAGGCGCTCACTGCTACCGGCAACGCCCTGGCCATCTCCACGCCCGGCTACGGCTGCGGCGCCGAGAGCCTCTTTAAGATGTGCGTCGGTAACCAGATCGGTATCGAGCTTGCCGAGGATGTAGACGTGGAGAGCCTCTTCACCCCGCTCTACGGCAGCTTTATTGTCGAGCTCGCCGAGGATGCCGAGCTGCCCGAGGTCGCCGACGGCGTTGTCGTCGAGCCCCTGGGCACCACCGTCGAGGGCTATGTCATCGACACCGGTTCCGAAGTCATCGAGCTCTCCGAGCTCCAGGAGGCCTGGGAGAGCGGCATCGAGGGCGTCTTCACCTACCGCAGCGCCGGCGAGACCCCCGAGGTCGAGACCATCGACTTCCGCGCCAAGGATATCCACGTGTACGGCGGCGCCAAGATCGCCCGCCCGCGCGTGATCATCCCCGTGTTCCCCGGCAACAACTGCGAGTACGACAGCGCCCGCGCCTTCCGTGCCGCCGGTGCCGAGGCCGACACCTTCGTGATCAACAACCTCACGCCCGAGGCCGTCGCCGAGAGCACCCACGAGCTTGCCCGCCGCATCCGTGCAAGCCAGATCGTTATGATCCCCGGCGGCTTCTCGGGCGGCGACGAGCCCGACGGCTCTGCCAAGTTCATCACGGCGTTCTTCCGCGCTCCCGAGGTCACCGAGGCAGTCCGCGACCTGCTCAAGGCCCGCGATGGCCTGATGCTGGGCATCTGCAACGGCTTCCAGGCCCTGATCAAGCTCGGCCTGGTGCCCTACGGCGACATCGTCGACGCCACGCCCGATGCGCCCACGTTGACGTTCAACACCATCGGTCGCCACCAGAGCCGTCTGGTGCGCACCCGCATCTCGTCCAACCTGTCCCCGTGGCTGTCGCAGTGCAGCCTGGACGACCCCTACACCGTCGCCATCAGCCACGGCGAGGGCCGCTTTGTCGCCAATGACGAAGTGCTCGCCCAGCTGATCGTCAACGGCCAGGTCGCCACGCAGTACGTGGGCGAGGACGGCAAGCCCAGCATGGATCTCTCCGTCAACCCCAACGGCTCCGCACTCGCCATCGAGGGCATCACGAGCCCCGACGGCCGCGTCCTGGGCAAGATGGGCCATGCCGAGCGTCGCGGCGACAACCTGTACCGCAACGTGCCCGAGCATGTCCCCGGCGATAAGTTCATGCCGATCTTTGAGAGCGGCGTGGCCTACTTCGCTTAAACCTTTCCCATCGGGTACAATTCCCTCGGGTAACAACACCCGCCACCGACACATCCGGTGGCGGGTTCTTTTTTGCTTCGCGCATACAGGAAGGACATCATGGAAAGCCGCAAGCCGTATCTCGCCACCCTGCCCGGACTCATCCTGGGCTGCCTCGTCTGCTGCGCGCTCTGGGGATCGGCTTTTCCCTGCATCAAGATCGGCTACGGCCTCTTTGGCATTCCCGCACACGACAGCGCCTCGCAGCTGCTCTTCGCGGGTCTGCGCTTCACCCTTGCCGGCATGCTGGTCATTGTTGGCATGAGCGTGGCCCAGCGCCGTCCGCTCGTTCCGCAAGTGCGCGATATCAAGCCCATCTGCATCTTGTCGCTCTTCCAGACCATCGGGCAGTACTTCTTTTTCTACCTGGGACTCTCGCGCGCCAGCGCCATGTCGAGTTCCATCATCGAGGCCAGCGCCAACTTCCTCGCAATCCTCTTTGCCGCCCTGGCATTTCACACCGAGAAGCTCAATACGGCCAAGGTGCTTGGCTGTGCGCTGGGCTTTGCCGGCGTCGCGCTCGTCAACCTCTCGGGCGCAGATGGCACCTTTGGCTTCAGGCTCGATGGCGAGGGCTTTATCCTAGCCTCCACTGTCGCGGGTGCTCTTTCGACCTGCCTGATCGGCATCTTCTCGCGCAAGCATGACGGCGTCTTGCTCGCCGGCTGGCAGTTTTTAGTCGGAGGTTTGGTCCTTACCGCCATCGGGTTTTTGATGGGCGGCGCGCTCTCCCCCACCGCGATCATCCCCGCCATCGCACTCATTATCTATATGGCACTCATTTCCGCCGTCGCGTACTCGCTATGGTCGCGTCTGCTTGCCGTCAACCCCGTCAGCCGTGTGTCGGTCTTTGGCTTTATGAATCCAGTCTTTGGCGTACTGTTGAGCGCTCTGCTGCTCGGCGAGGGCGCTGGCACGAGCCCTGTTACCGTACTTGTTGCCCTGCTGTTGGTCTGCGGCGGCATCATCATCGTCAACAGGCCCAAAAAGGCCTAGCGAGCTCACCTTTTTAGGGAGGATGTTCGCACACTTTAGCTTAATGGAGTACATCGGAGAGCCGAGGGCCGCCACGCCCGCCAGCGTGCGCCCTTTTTCTAGCGTATCTGGGCGCCGGCTTTCTTCTTCTCGCGCTTTACGCGGTAGAGCTCCGCGTCGGCAGCACGAAACAAGTCTTGCCAGGTATCGACGCCATCACCGACCCGTGCGTAGCCGATGGACATCCGCAACAGATACGGAACCTCGGCGCGCGCGAGCTCATCGTTGATTGTCGCGCACAGATGCATGATATCCTGTTCCGCCGCTGCCTTTTGGAGCACCACGAACTCATCGCCACCATAACGTGCGATAAAGCCGCCAGACGCCGAGCAGACTTCTTTGAGCGCAGCGGATATGACCTGAAGAGCATGGTCGCCCTCCACATGCCCATAGCGATCGTTAATCTGCTTAAAGCCGTCGGCGTCCATCATAAGCAGATATACATCTTCGGCCTGATCCACATTTGAGAAGAGCGACAGCATATAGGTCTCAAAACGGTTGCGATTGTTAAGTTCAGTCAACGGGTCGGTCGAGATGAGCTGCTCCTGGTAGATGATGTAGAGCAGCAACATGCTAATCATTATGCCGACACAAAGGCCGGGCACCGAGTATACGACCTGAAAGGTACCGCCCACCAGGGCCGGAATGGCGAAAAATGCCAAGGTTCGATAGATGGCCTTCGTCTGCAGGCTCTCGACCCTGCGAGATTGCACAAATGCATGCAGGGACGTATGTATAACGTAACAGTAGCTGACGATGGGCTGGATCATATAGGCAAAGCCGCGACGATACACGCCCTGCGAATCGATATAGAACAGGGCGTGCGTCCAGTAACTGGTAAACGCCAGCACGACCACCAGAGCCGTAGGCAACGCTACAAGCACCACCCTATAGCGCGAGGTCAAAAGGCGAGAACCCTGCACCGTCTCGGAATAGATAAACCAAATGAGACACGCGATAGCAAAGAGCGAAAACGAAACCGCGTTGGAAATCCAGTTGGCAGCAATGCCCAACGTGCCGTCCACACCGTCCGAAAGCGTCCAGATCATATCGAATAATATGTACGCGGCAGAGGTGTAGCCAAGCATGCTAAACAATAGCTGCTGGGTGCTCGAGAACAAGGAGCGACGACTTCGCACGGCAAGCCCGATAAGAACAATCATGCATAGCACGAATATCTCAATCTTGAGTGCCTTAACCACTAGCGCCATCCCTTCAATACCCAAGTGGTCAGAATCGCCCAATTCGAATCAGGGCAATAAACACCCCTTTACTCCACAGGGGTAAAGGGGATAATAGCAGAGCGCCCGAACATCACTGCAAAACAGTTTCTGTTCGGGCGCCCATACGGCGCGAATTGCACACGCCGGCATCATTGATGGGTATCGATTGCTACTCGCCATCGATGTCAGTCGCGACGGCCTCCTCTATGGCCTCGACACCGACAGGCGACAGATCCTCCTTGCCTTGGCAGAACTTCTTGTCGACCCAGCCAGTCAGAATCGGAGCCATGATCGCCGTGATGATAACGGCGGTGGCGATCTGAGCGTACGCGATGGGCGCAAGCTCGGCGTAGCGCGGTGCGACCTCGGCGAGGGCAACCGGTGTGGTCATAGCCGTGCCGGCAATGGTGGAGCAAGCCACAGCGGCCTTGCCATTGCCGCCGCACAGACGCTCGAACGCAAAGGTGATGGGACCGACGACAAACAGCGTGACAAGGCCCAGCAAGATGCCGGAAATACCGCCGGTGATAAAGCTCGACAGGCTCATGGACGCACCGAGCTGAAATCCGATGACGGCAATCGCGGGATTGGCACCGGGAACCAGCAGGTTCTTGATAAACGGGAACAGGTTGCCCAGAACCATGCCAATAACGAGTGGCAAGATGGAGCCGATAATGGTGCCAATGGGAATGTTGGCGAGGCCGGAAACACCGAGGATGATCATCGTGACGGCGGGGCCGGCCGTAAAGAACAGGATACCGACGGCGCCCTGCTCAGACTCATCGCCGAACTCGCCCATGATGCCCGTATAGAGCGCCATGTTGCAAAACGTGATGCCGCCGATGATAGACACGGAGCTCAGACCCAGGAAGTTGTCGTTAAAGAAATATGCCACGCCCAGGCCGAGAGCCGCTGCGACGACCAGCTTGGGGATCAGCACGACGATACCGGTCTTGATGGCACCCGGCGTGGACTTAAAGCTGATGCCGGCGCCCACAAACAGCAGGATCGCGGCGACGATGGCATTGGAGCCACCGCGGCAGGCAGCCGTAAAGAAGCCGCCGATCTCAAAAACCTGCGGGCAGAAGGTGTTGAGCAAAAGACCGACGATCATCGGATAGATCATGATGTCGCCCGGGATGCGCGGGACCTTGAATTTCTTTTGCTCGTTGGCGGTCGCTTCCTGTGCCATGAAACCCCCATTTCCGCTGACGGGGTACAAAAGCCCACGTCACGCTTTGCTACAGTAAAGTTTGACCATGGTACCAGAAGAAATAGACCAGCTCGGTGAGAAATTCGATTCGTTGGACAGGGGCGCTAAACGTGCCCCGCTCTTATATGAGGCTCAAAACGATATAGAACACGATGCCCGAAACACAGCACCACAGCATCGATTTTGTCTTGACCGCCACGGCCACGACGCCGGCAGCCGCAATCCAGGGAACCAAGGCAGGCCAGGGTCCCGCGTCGAACGCGCCGGGGCTCACCAAGTCGTTGGCGACCAGCGCGGCAAAGGCAGCGGGCGGGATATAACCCAGGGCCTCGGTAATGCGGGGCGACAGCGTTCTCCCGCGCAAGGCAAACGCCGGCGCGATGCGAAAGAACGCGATAGCAGCCCACGACGACAGCCACAGAACCAAGAACTCGTTAACGGGCATCGCGGGCACCTCTTCCGTCAAATACAGCATCGCACGCCAACGCAATGGCAATGCCGGCCACGACGCTTGCCGGCACGGCAATATTCGTGAGGCCCAAGAACTTGCATACGGCGACGGACACCGCGCCCGAAACCGCCGCGACAACGTTGCCGCGCGACAGCCGCTGCGAAAAGAGCAGGCAGATAAAGAGCGAGGTGCAGACAAAGGCTGCAATGGCGGTGGGAACATCGACAACGGCGCCGACGATGGCGCCCATCGTACACGAAACGCCCCATGTTGCGATGAGAATCACGTTGAGCACGAAGGACTCGCGCGGGCCCCAATCCTCCCCTTCAACCAACTTGGCAAGCGAGATGCCATATGCCTCCTCGGTAAGTGTCGCGGCAACAGCCAGCGTCTGACGCTTCGAGGCACCCGTCAGATGCGGCGCGATCGATGCCGAGTAAAGCGCAAAGCGCGAGGAGATGGCAGCAACGCTCGCGACGATCGATGCTGCAGGCACGCCCGCCAGCCAAAGATTGCAGATCATAAACTGGCCGCTGCCCGTCACAAACGTGCTGCTCAGAGCAAAGACCATCCAGGGCTCCATTCCCGTCTGCCCCATGATCATTCCGCACGGCGCGCCTATTGCAACATAGGTAAGCATCACTGGCCAGACGGTTCTAACGATTTTGAGCACCATACGCTTCTCATCCTGACAAGGTCTCCGAGCCGCATGTAGCGACACGGCAGAATCATCATCCGACAGCAACCGAGTTCACCTACAATTGCCACCGGATCGAAAGACACAACTTTTTAGGAAGTCATTATGACAGCTATCGATCGAGACCGGGCGCGCGCGGCCTTCAAAAGCTACACCGATGCCTACGACGCCACCAGCCCACGCATCGCGCTCAAAATCGAGCATACGTACCACGTGGCCGAGGCATGCGATGCCGTAGCGCGCGAGCAGGGCTGGTCGTCAGAAGATATTGACCTGGCATGGCTTTGCGGCCTGCTACACGATATGGGCCGCTTTGAGCAGTTGCGGCACTGGGACACCTTTAAGGACGCCGAGAGCATGAGCCATGCAGCGCTGGGCATCGAGATCCTCTTTGGCGAGAATCCCGCCGATGCACCCGCCGTAACGAGCATCCGCGACTTTATCGATGACCCGGCAGAGGACGAACTGATCCGCGCGAGCATCGCCCACCACAGTGATTTTCGCCTGCCCACGGAACTCGACACCCGTACACGGAGCTTCTGCGAGATCGTGCGCGATGGCGACAAGATCGACATTATGCGCACCATCGCCGACAGCACCGTCGACACCATCCTCAAGGTGGATGAGGACACGTTTCTCGCCAGCCACTTCTCGACACCGGCGCTTACCGCCTTTGACGAGCACCGCTGCGTCGCACGCGATGAGCGCGATGAGCCCGCAGACTACCTGGTGGGACTCATCTGCTTTATGTTTGAGCTCGTCTATCCAGCGAGCCGCGCGCTGGCGCGCAAACAGGGCGATATCCACCGCCTGCTCGACGCGCCCTTTGGCATTACGCGGCCCTTTACCGACCCCGCCACGCAGGCAACCTGGAGCCGCCTAAAGGACGAGATGCGCGACTGGCTGACGCGCGCTTAGCGCTCAAGCTGAGCCAGCAGCTCCTCAACGATCTCAACGGCATCGCCGACGACCTTGTACTGGGCGGCACCAAAGATGGGGGCATCCGGGTCCTCATTGATGGCGAAAATGCACTCCGCCCCACCGATGCCGGCGAGATGCTGGATAGCGCCCGAGACACCGATGCTCACGAGGAGCTTGGGCGAGACCGATACACCCGTCTGGCCAATTTGGTGGCGATACTCCAACCAGCCTGCCTCCACAATGGGACGCGTGCAACCAAGCTCGGCACCCAGGGCATCGGCGAGCTTTCGCATCAGGGGCAGATTCTTCTTGGAGCCGATGCCGCGGCCCACCACGACCAGACGCTCGGCATCGGCAATTGAGGCCTGCTGTCCCCACTCCTCGGCGGGAATCGAGATCTCGACGCGGGCCTTAACGTCATCCGCAAGCACTACCTGGGTAATCGTGCCGGAGCGGCTATAGTCAAACTCGGGCGCCTTAAAGATGCCGGGGCGCACCGTTGCCATCTGAGGACGGTGGTTGGGGCAGATAATGGTGGCCATCAGGTTGCCGCCAAACGCCGGGCGCGTCTGCTGCAGCAGACCCGTCTCCGTATCCATAGAAAGCACCGTGCAATCGGCCGTAAGACCCGTCTGCAAGCGCACGGCCACACCGGGCGCCAGCTCGCGACCAAAGGCGGTCGCGCCGTACAGAATGGCCTCGGGCTTGCGCTCGGCTACCAAATCGCAGATCAAGCGAGCGTAGACCTCCGCGTCGTTCTGACGCAGGCGCTCGTCACGACAGACCAGAACTTCGTCCGCACCGGCGCAAATCAGATGCTCCAGGTCCCCGAGTGAGCCCTCGGGGCTCATGCCGACCAGTGCCACCAGACGGCAGCCGCGGGCATCGGCAAGCTCGCGCCCCTTGCCCATGAGCTCGAAGGCCACGGATGCAACGGCATCGTGCTCGTCAGTCTGCACGAAGATCCAGATGTCTCGATATGCGTCAAGGTCTGCCGCGCCGGCGGCCTCGTCGCGCTCAATCGAGATGGCGTTGACGGGGCAGGCGTCGACGCACCCACCGCACAGGATACAGCCGTCGGTTACGCGGGCACAGCGATTGGGGCGCTCACCCTCCACCACAATGCCGCCCGAGGCGCAGGCGCGAACGCAGCGACCGCAGCCGATACAGGCTTCGCTATCGATAATCAGCCCGCTCATCTATGCCATCCCCTCAATAATCTTGGCAAGTTTTACCGCCTGCTCGGACGCCGTTCCCTCAACGGCCTCGCACGTTTGGTCACGGTCGGGCACAAACGAGCGCACGACCTGCGTCGGTGATCCGGCAAGGCCGCAACGCGAGGGGTCGGCGTTCACGTCGGCGGCACTGATCACGCGCACGTCCGCCCCCTCTGCCGCGCGAATACCGGCAATACTCGGCATACGCAACTGGCCAATCTCCTTGGCAGTCGTCATCGCACACGGCATCTCCAGGTACACCGTCTCCTCGCCGGCATCGCAGCCGTGAACGAGCGCCAGCGAGCCACACGTCGTAAATCCCGCGCTCTGCACACAGCTCACGTCGGTCACGCAGGGGACCCCAAAGGCGCCGGCCAGCTCGGGGCCGATCTGGGCCGTATCGCCGTCCACTGCCATCTTGCCGCAGATGAGCAGGTCAAAGTCCCCATCGAGTGCCTCGATGCCGCATTTGAGGGCATAGGTGGTGGCTAGGGTATCGGCGCCCGCAAAGGCTCGGTCGGTCAGCAGCAGCGCGTCGTCGGCACCGCGGGCGATGCAGTCGCGCAGCAGCGACTCGGTCGCGGGGATGCCCATCGACACCACCGTTACGCGCACGTCCATGCCAAAGCCGATAAAGTCGTCCTTCAGCGCTAGCGCACATTCGAGGGCACTTGCATCGAAGGGATTAATGACCGCCTGCTTGCCATCACGCACGATAGTATTGGTCTTGGGGTCCATCTTGACCTCGGTGCTTCCGGGCACCGCCTTGACGCACACCACCATATGGAAATCACTCATCTTCACGCGCCCCCTTTCTGGACGAGCTCATCCAAGAGCTTCTCCGCAAACAGGTTGCCGCGACCCAGCTGCCCGTCGGGATCGAGCTGGAGCTTGAGCCGCGCCGACTCGACCATGGCCTCGTGGCCGTACATCGTCTCCAAGAAGCCCGCCTTGATCTTGCCGACGCCGTGCTCGGCAGAAACGGCACCGCCCATGGCCGTGACCTCGGAAGCCCACTGGGCAAAGAGTTCTCCACCACGACGGTAGTCTTGCGCATCGCGCGGCAGGATGTTCACATGCAGATGGTTGTTCCCGATGTGTCCCCAGGCAGCAGACTCAAGCCCGCTTTCGGCCAGCGTGCGGCGATAGAGGGCCATGACATCGGCAAGGCGTGCATTGGGCACCGACATATCCGATCCCAGCTTGGTAATGGTGGGGTCGATGCGGCGACGCTCGTCAATGAGCATATTGACACTCTCGGGGACCGCGTGGCGGAAGAACCGCTGGCACTCGCGATCGACTTCGGTGCGGGCGACCCATGTCGCATCGTCGCGGCCGCCCGCAAGCTCCAGCATCCATCCCAGGTGGCACAGCTCCTCGGTCGCCTGCGCCTCGTCATCGCAGTCGAGCTCCACGTAGACACAGACCTTTGCCTCGTCGTCGAGCGCCGGCAGCGAGGCAAACGCTGTCGACTGCTCGCGCTGGCGACGCAGGATATCCAGGGCGCCAGCATCGAAATACTCAATAGCGGCGGCATGGGACAGCACGGGACGCACGGAATCGGTAAAGGACACGGCCTTGTCTTCGCTATCGAAAAAGCAACTCACACCCCATACGACCGAAGGTGCCGCCTGCAGGGCGATCTCGAGCTCGGTAATGACGCCGAGCGTGCCGCACGCACCGATAAAAAGATCGATGGCGTCCATATCGTCCGCAACGAAATAGCCTGAGGCATTTTTTGTCTCGGGCATGGTATAGCCGGGAAGATCGAGCTCGAGCGTACGGCCCTCTGCCGTCACGAGCGACAGGTGGCGGCCCTGGGCAAAAGCCTCGCCGCGCTGAAGCTCAAGCAAATCGCCATCAGCCAGCGCGACGTGGAGTCCCGTGATATGCGGGCGCATGGGGCCGTAAGCGTAGCTGCGGGCGCCGGAGGCGTTGCATGCCGCCATGCCACCCAGACAGGCAGATGCCTCGGTGGGATCGGTGGGAAAGAACTGCTCGGGGGACTCTTGGAACTCCTCGTAGGCCTCAAGCGATGCCTGGTCCCAACCAGCGGTCGGCAGTACCTTCTTGCTCAGCTGCTTACGCAGCTCCGAGAGCACAACGCCCGGCTCCACGCGCAGCAGAAATTGGCTTTGTTCATCGCGGCGAAGGCCCAAGTAGCGATTCATACGGGAAGTATTGAGGATATGCCCACCGTGGGGCACGGCACCGGCGGCAAGGCCGGTTCGGGCGCCCTGAACCGTTACCGGGACACGCTCGGCATGGAGCGTTTCCAAAATGGCACGGACCTCGTCTTCCGTTGTCGGAAACGAGATGCTCGATGCTTCGCCCGATGCACGAGATTCATCGCGGCCATACTCTTCGAACTCATCGGTGAAGGGTTTAATGGTTGCAGACACGCGAACTCCCCCTTTAGCTAACTACAGTGTTTGCAGGGAGATGTTACCGCATCGTTTCGTCGACGTGTTCGAGACCGTCTCCATAATTGGCGATTTTTACGTTTGTGCAATTCGGCGAACGGCAAGGCTTCCTCGGCAGACGATGCTTTTGACACATATCGCCCCGCCGTCGCCGACCGCTCGATTGTCGCTCGAAAAAAGTTGGAGTAATTTTTTCCACCTTTTACCTGCGGAGATGTCAATCCGTCAAGCATTTGGTCAGAAATTGGTCAAGTAGCGGCTGATACGGTCGGCGTCGACAACCAAAACCGATAGAAGTTTTGGCCCCAGAAGCAGGGAGGTTCCCATGGCATATTACTGGCCCCAGTACGGCGTCGCCATCGAGGTCGACGACGATCCCTATCTCCTGCCTTTCGACGAAGAGGCGTTCCCCGATACGGCGGTCTACCACGTCACCACCGATGTTATCTGCGACCCCGAGTCGTTCTCGGCGCTCGCCCACCACATCGCGCGTATCCACGACATCGAGCTCCCTCACGACTTTGACGAGCTCATCTACTCGCGCCGCCTGATGCTTCACATGCTCTTTGGAGCGGACCCGTCCACGTTCGCACGTGTCTACACCACCAAGGACGCCGCATGAGTGCGAAGAAGCCGCCCCGCCTCGCAGGACTGGGGCGTCGCAAGAAACTCGTCGTTGTCTGCCTGGCTATCGTCTGCGCCCTCATCGCCGTAGGGCTATACGCCTGGCAGTCGCAGCCCGTGCCCGAAGCGGGCGCCTCAGTCACGACGGCAGAGGGCAAATCGCGACAAGAAATCCAAGATGAGCTCGATGCCATCGTCCGCGACAACATGATGACGATTTCGGTCGCGCCGGTCGCTCAGCTACAGGAGGACGGCAAGCTGCGCGTCAACGTGCAAAACGTCCAAGACAATAAATTTCCCCAGCGATTCCGCGTCATCCAAAACGACGAGACCATGTACGAATCCGGTGTGGTCGAGACCGGCAAGACAATCGAGACGTGCCCCGCCGGCGACATCAAAGAAGGCGAGGCATACATCGAGATCCAGGCACTCGATGCCAAGACCCTCGACAGCCACGGCAATCCGACACGTGTCAAGGTACGGGTTGAGCAAGCCGAGAACTAGCTTTTTCGGCCGACGCGGCACCGCACGCAATTCACCAGCATTCGTCCAATCATCGCGGGGACGGCCCGCGGCGAATAGAAAGGAACGACCATGGACATCACCAGGAACATGAACGGAGCCAGAGCGCTCGTCGTGGGCGCAGGGCTCGCGCTCGCGCTCGCAATGGGCGCCGCCCCGACGCCAGCTCTGGCAGCCGGGCGCGTTGGAACCACGAAAGTAATGGTCAGGACCGAGATCGACAACGTAGAGTTCAAAGTTCCGACGGTTATTCCCTTCGTCGCCAAGGCCGACGGCACGCTTCAGGGCCCCTCAGAAGACGCGACCACCATCGACAATCATTCGGCCTACGGCATCCATGTCACCAACATGAAGATCGACGCCATGAACACCTGGACCATTGCCGCCGACGCCAAGGCCGGAACCGCGCAGAATTCCATCGACTTTAAGGTCGGCCCCGACGGCGCACTCCAGAACGCCAGCGCCGCAATGCAGGAGACGGGCCTCGATCTTTCCAAGAATGCAGCCTTCGACATGGGCTACCAGGGCATTGCCGGCGGCACGGACAAAATTAAGCTCAAGACAAGCGGAAACGTCGCCCGCGTCACGCGCGACATCTTCCGCGTAACCGGCGAAGGCGATCAGGTTGCAACGATCACCTGGACGGTCGAGCCCGGTGCGCACACGGCATAAGGCCGTCGCCCTGGCCGCCGCCGTCAGTATCCTAGCGTGTGGGCCAGCTATGGCCTTTGCCCAGCAAGAACAGGCGCGGGCCGCCACGCAAGTGACGGTCGACCTCTCGGAGCTCGACCGCGGCGACCGCCAGGAACCGTTGGCACAGACAGACGACAGACGATGGCTCTTGGCAGCAGGCGCCACAGCAGCAGGCGCGGGAACCGCCGGCCTCGGTCTGCATATCAAACGCAGCCAGAAACAAAACACGGACAGGCCGCACTAAATTAGCTAAGGAGACTTCATGGCATCGAAGAACCTTTTGCCCGTTGTCGCACTCTGCGGCGCGCTCGCAACCGGAACGCCTGTCGTCGCTTGGGCGACTCCCGCCATGGCGGACTCCTTGCCGGCAGCCCTAAGCTCCGCACCAAATCCGTCGAGTGCCATTGCGTGCAAGCGTTTTTCGATCGCACAGGCCGCAATCTCAACCTCGGGATGCCTTCGTCGTAATACGGACGGCTCGATAGTCGTGGATATCAATCGTTCGAACAAGGCAAACGGCTCCCAGGCGGGGCGCGCTGTCTGCACATGGCGCTCGGTTGTGCTCGATGCAGATGGCGATCCATGCAATTTAGAGCTGCGCATCGACATCGCTTCGGTCGATGACTCGGCGAACGGAGCGAAGGTCGCCTTCGACGGTGCGTTTTTCGAGAAAGGAGGCGGTATATGTCTGGGCTGCGCCGCCGCGAATGCAGACGATACGCAGCCCACCCTCTCATTCACGGCATCGTTGCGGCTGACCAAAGCCGGCACCGATGCCATCGCGGCGGGAGAAGCATCCCTGCTGTTCTACGCCGTCAGCGCCAAAGACACAGACGCTCATTTCGAGAAGCCAGCCGGATCACTCAGCCTTACACGAGGGACAGAGGCGGGCCCTATTGAAATCGATGCCCACACGCTAGGCAGGCAACGCATTCTTGCCGACCCGGCGCTTCTCGAGATGGAGTGGAACGGATCCGGAGCCGTCGGGATTGTCCCCTCCGCGCTTAACGCCAAGACGCTCCCCTCAAACGACGAACCCATCAACGCAACCATACAAGAAGAAAGCGCGGACAAAGAAGCAGGTGCGGGCGGCACGCCGTCGCCGACAAACAGCGCCCCAGCCTCTTTCGAAGCACCGAATGAGCCCGCTGCCGATCCAAACGATCCCGAGCTCGCGGACAGTCTGGGGCTTGCTGATCCTCAGGAGATCGATGAAGGTAACTGCTGCGTGCTTGCCGCCCTCGACCACACAGAGGTCATCGACGCCGCGAGCATCGAAGTTGCCGCCGCCAA
Organism: uncultured Collinsella sp.; assembly: GCA_900546775.1. GTDB lineage: Bacteria > Actinomycetota > Coriobacteriia > Coriobacteriales > Coriobacteriaceae > Collinsella. The sequence continues at coordinate 42,737 of UREM01000004.1, forward strand.
TCAGCCCGTCCGCAAGTCGGCCATCATCGCATTTCCCGAATCCATCGAAGTCGTCTTTTTGCCATCGGGCGAGGTCGTGGCCCCAACACTGCTCACCTTGTTGGGCGCCAAGAATACTCGAAACGAAATTAAAAAGGTCACGGTTGTCGACCCTGCAACCACCGCTAAACTGCGTCTATACGCCGTTGCCCCAGACGGAAGCAAGACCCTGGAATTCGATGGCGACACACTTCTAGCCTGGCGACGTCTGGACATTATGCAAGACGTCTCGTATCAGATCGAACTCGAAGGGTTTGATCGTGCCCGCGATGCCAATATCATCGCCGCGGCTATTGAATCCCCACAGCGGCTTATGACACTGCGCTTTGACTACTATCCCTATGTCCCGACAACCACCTGAGGCTTAAATGCTGCGCATCATTCCTAATACCACTTATATAACGTATTAGATGAGTCGCGATGTGCCTCGCATTTCATTCTGCTACGATTGCCACGTTGGCATCAATACAGGAGGGCTCATGCCGGGCTTGGGAACAATCATCAACGTTGCGCTTTTAGTTGCGGGCGGTCTTTTGGGATTAGCGGGCGGCCGCTTCATTACACCGCGCATCCAAGACACGCTCATGAAAGCATCGGGGCTGTGCGTCCTGTTTATCGGCCTGGGCGGCACCATGCAAAAGATGCTCATCATCGATGGAAAGGCGCTAGCGACCACCGGTACCACCATGCTCATCGTCTCATTTGCGCTCGGTTCGCTCATCGGCGAGGCCATCAACTTGGAGGCCGCCATCGAGAACCTTGGCGAATGGCTCAAGCGCAAGACTGGCAGTGAGGGCGATAACGAGTTCACCAACGCTTTTGTCTCGACTTCACTCACCGTGTGCATCGGCGCCATGGCCATTGTGGGATCGATCCAGGACGGCCTGCTCGGCGACTGGTCAACGCTTGCCCTCAAGGGCGCACTGGACTGCATCATCGTCTGCACCATGACGGCCTCGCTTGGCCGCGGCTGCATCTTCTCCGCCCTGCCCGTCGCCGTGTTCCAGGGGACGATCACGTTGTTTGCCGGCGCGCTCTCCCCCATCATGACCACGGCAGCCCTCAACAGCCTTTCGCTCGTAGGCTCCATGCTCATCTTCTGCGTCGGCGTCAACCTCATCCGTCCTCAGACCTTCCGCACGGCCAATATGCTTCCCTCCGTCGTCATCGCCGTCATATACGCCCTCCTTTTCTAAATCTATCAACGCAGCGGTATCTCGAACATCTGTTTGATGCTGTGCTATGATATGAGGTCACCGTAGCTGTGTTCGAGAGGAGGAGCGGTGGCCGACCAGGACATCAAGATGCTCATCGAGCGCATTATGGCCGAGGCCCGGACCCATCAGTCCGCCCGCTTCTCAAACGAAACCTACGCAGACGAGCCGATTCTCAAAACCGGCCGACAGATGCAGAATTTCCTCCCCGACCAGTACCGTAAAATGCGCGAGATATCGCGCTGGCAGGATGACCCCAAGGGCGGTGCGGGCCGCTGGCTTTCGGAAGCCGAGCTTTTTTACCGCCAGGGCCTGCTGATGGCCGACTTTGAGGACGACTGTCCCTACAACGGCACCTTTAAGTCGTACTTTCCCACCTACAACGCCATGAGCGACCGGCAGCTGCGCGGCTACTTTACCTGGCGTGCCCAAGTGCGCCGCGGAACCGTCGAGGAAACGTCTACGTCCTTTGCCTTTCTGTATCTCTATGAGCTGATTTGCGGCATTGGCGTAGATAATCCACTCGATGGTTTTAACAAGATCAAGGCTTTTTGGGATGTCTATCGCGCCTTCGAGCCCGGCATCGACCGGTTTGCGCGCGTGTGGCTGCAAGATTACGCCGTGTTCCACGGGCTCGACCCCAAGCTGCTTCGCGACTCTAAAACCGTCATATTCGATAACGCCCTTATCGAGCTGCGGCGCGCGGCACGAGACCTTGTACCAGCACCGACGCCGTCTGACCCGGCACCCAAGCGTCGCAAAACCTCCGAGCCCACGCTCCCCCTTCCGCCCGATGAGGTGCGCGAGGAGCGACTCATGGCCGCCATCAACGCCCTCTCCACGTACAACCTAAGTAACTCGCGGCTCGACCGCAGCCACCACCGCGATCTGTGCCACGTGGCGTGCGCCGTGTATGTCCGCATGGCGCGCTACTATGACACGCACCGAAAGACCGGCATCGTGGCAAGTTTATTTGGGGAGGAGACGGCCATGCCCTACACCATGTTTGCCTCGGCCGTATTCTTTGCGCCCGAGCGCCACGAGGACTGCGAATACCGTCTGGACCCCATCCATATCTACCGTTGCCAAAACGGTTTTTGGGAATGCATGCGGATTCACGGTAGCAGGCAAAAGAGCAGCAAGCTCGGTGAAATGATGCGCGCCTGCGACCAACGCCTGCGCCTGGCGCTGGACCCCGCCCATCCCCTTAAGGAAGAAAAGGTCCCCAAATATCTGGCCAAGATTATCGATGACGAGATTGTGGCATGGCTTTCGTGGGACGCCGCACACCAGCCCGTCAAGATCGATATCGATTTGAGCCAGCTGGGGCACATTCGGAGCGCTGCCGCACAAACGCGCGAAGCGCTTTTGATCGACGAGGAACGCGAGGACGGCGCGTCCGCAGAAGCCGAGGCAGCGGACTCAGGGCAACCGGAAGCCGAGCCTGCGGCCGCCGCGACGGTCGAGGCGGTCGCGGCGGCCGCAGGGCAGGACGAGTCCGACGAGCCGACCATATCCACCGAACAGTTTGGTGTCGTGGCACCGCTTCTCGCGCCGACGCCCGCGTTCGCAGCTGCTACGCCCGCTGACGCCACAAACGAACTCGCGCCCGCCGCAGACGCCTATCTCCGCGCGCTGCTCGAGCACAACGCAGTACAGGCGGAATCGGCGGTAGTGCAATCGGAGCAGAGCGAGGACATGCTCGTCGATACCATCAACGAGGCGCTCTTTGACCTGGTGGGCGACACCGTAATTGAATTTAGCGCGGCAGGGCCGCAGATTATCGAGGACTACGAAGCAGACGTGAGAGGATACCTAGACCATGAGTGATACCGCATCCGCAGCACCTCGCGTGCCCAAGCGCGTCGCTGCCGTCATTCTCAACTCGCTCAAGGGCGGCGTGGTCCCGCGCATCGGCCTTCCTTACATCACCGTAGGGCGCGAGGTCGAGATCCGCGCCCTGCTCACCGATCTGAGTCTCATCGCCGACGGTGGCGCGAGCTTCCGCTTTCTGGTCGGTCGTTACGGCGCCGGCAAGAGCTTTTTGCTCCAGACTATCCGCACGCACGCCATGGGCGAGGGATTCGTCGTCGCTGATGCCGACCTGTCGCCCGAGCGCCGCCTGCAGGGCGGTCAGGGACAGGGTCTTGCCACCTACCGCGAGCTCATCCGCAATATATCGACCAAGACGCGCCCCGAGGGCGGTGCGCTCAACCTTATTCTGGATCGCTGGGTCGCCTCGTGTGCCGACGTCGACGAGTCGGTCGTCAATGCCCAACTGGCCCCGCTCGAGGAGATGGTCCACGGCTTCGACTTCACCCGCATGCTCCGCCGCTATCGCATGGCCGCATCCGGGGGCGACGAAGAGACCATGAGCCGCGTGACCAAATGGATTCGCGGCGAATACCGCACCAAGAGCGAGGCACGCGCCGAGCTGGGCTCCTCGACCATCATCAGCGATGACGACTGGTACGACTACGTCAAACTCATCGCGCGTTTTTTGGTTTGCAGTGGCTACAAGGGCATGCTGGTGCTCATCGACGAGCTCGTGAATCTGTATAAGATTCCCAATGCCATCACGCGCCAGTACAACTACGAGAAGATCCTGACCATGTACAACGACACACTTCAGGGCAAGGCGCAGTACCTGGGCATGATCATGGGCGGCACGCCAACCTCCATCGAAGACCGCCGCCGCGGCGTGTTCTCCTACGAGGCTCTGCGCAGCCGACTCGCTCAGGGTCGCTTTGCGCGCGAGGACCTTAAGGACATGCTCGCACCCATCATCCGCCTGCAGCCACTCACCTACGAGGAGCTGCTGGTGCTCATCGAAAAACTCATGCAGATCCATGCCGGCTACTTTGGCTGGACGCCCACGCTTGCCGAGAACGACTTGGTGGACTTCCTCAAGATCGAGTTCGGTCGCGTGGGAGCCGACACGCATCTGACGCCGCGTGAAGTCATTCGTGACTTTATCGAGCTGCTCGACATCCTATGCCAAAACCCCGACGCCAACGTGGCCGAGCTGCTGCAAAGCGTCGGCGGCGACGCGTTGGCGCCGGCAACCGCAACAGGCGACACCGATACCGCAGGCGGCGACCGTAACTTCGCCGAATTCACCATCTAACCTGCCAATAAGGGACAGGTTTATTTTGGCAGGTTTTATCTGGGCAAACGTTGAGACTGTAATGCGGCAAGCCGTTGTCGGCAGCGTTGAGAAATTCGTTTTTGAGAGGAGGCCCCGTGAACGCCTTTGACCGCTACGCCCCGTTTATCCAAGACTTCATCTACTCCCACGATTGGGAGAGCCTGCGCTCCATCCAGGTTGCGGCGGCAGATGCCATCTTCAACACGCAAGACAATGTGCTCCTGACGGCATCCACGGCATCTGGAAAAACTGAGGCGGCCTTCTTTCCCATCCTGACCGAGTTTTGGGAGAACCCGCCCGCGAGCGTGGGCGCCCTCTACATTGGCCCCCTCAAAGCACTCATCAACGACCAGTTCGTTCGCCTCAACGACCTGTGCGAAGAAGCCGATATCCCTGTCTGGCACTGGCACGGCGATGTCTCGCAGTCGCACAAGGCCAAGCTCATCAAAAAACCGAGCGGCATCTTGCAGATTACGCCCGAATCACTCGAGGCGCTCCTGATCCATAAGCACATGGCGATCCCGCGCATGTTTTGCGACCTGCGCTATGTGGTTATCGACGAAGTCCATTCGCTCATGCGCGGCGACCGCGGCGGGCAGACGCTCTGCCTTATCGAGCGTCTCTCACGCATGGCAGGCGTGCAGCCCCGACGCATCGGCCTTTCTGCCACCATCGGCGACCCCGAGCGCACGGGCGTCTTTCTCTCGCAGGGAACGGGGCGCGACTGCGTTATCCCCCGCTTTGGGGAACCGCGCCGCGTGTGGCGCATCTCCATGGAGCACTTCTACAACTCGGGCCCCCAGGCTCAGCAACGAGGATTCGTAGGCACAGGTCCACAAGAAGCCGAGGTGCTTGCTTGCGAGCGTATTGAGACGGCGGCGCCCGCGGCGTTGCCCGCATCCGGACAAGACATGTGCCACAGCGGACAGCTTACACAGGAAGAACACCGTCAATGTCGTGAGCAGGCGCGGGGCAAGGCCGCTCCCAAAGACCGTCGCACTTCCTCGGCCCCCGAGGGCGAAGTCGACATCCCACGAGCGACCGAGCAGGCGCTTCTCAACCCCACCGACACGGCGTCCGACAACGCCGACCCCGGCATGGGCTATATCTTTGAGCATACGCGCGGCCGCAAATGCCTGGTCTTTGCCAACTCGCGCGAGGAGGCAGAGGCCGTGTGCTCCATGCTGCGCAGCTACTGCGAGAGCCGGCACGAGCCCGACCGTTTTCTCATCCATCACGGCAATCTTTCGGCATCGCTACGCGAGACGGCCGAGGAGCTCATGCGCGACGAGGAGCAGACGCAGACAACCGTCACCACCTCTACGTTGGAGCTCGGTATCGATATCGGCCGCCTGGAGCGCGCCTTCCAGATTGACGCGCCGTTTACCGTCAGCTCCTTTTTGCAGCGCATGGGGCGCACAGGCCGTCGCGATCTTCCGCCCGAGATGTGGTTTGTCATGCGCGAGGAAGAGCCCGAGCCGCGCACGATGATGCCCGAAACCATTCCCTGGAAGCTCCTGCAGGGTATCGCGCTCGTACAACTCTATCGCGAGGAAAAGTGGGTCGAGCCACCCGAGCTCGATCGTCTCCCCTACAGCCTGCTCTATCACCAGACTATGTCGACCCTCGCCAGCACCGGCGAGCTCACGCCGGCCGAACTTGCCCAGCGCGTGCTCACGCTCAGCTATTTCCACCGTGTCTCGGCAGACGATTACCGTGTGCTGCTACGTCACCTCATTACAATCGACCATATCCAAGTCACCGAGGGTGGCGGGCTCATCGTGGGTCTCGCGGGCGAACGCATCATTAACAACTTTAAGTTCTACGCCGTGTTCCAGGAAAACGAGGAGTTTACCGTCCGGAGCGAATCGGCTGAGCTGGGCACGATCGTTAATCCGCCCCCGCCCGGTGAGCGCATCGCCATCGCCGGACACTGCTGGATTGTCGAGGAAGTGGACTGGAAGCGCCACACTGTCTTTGCCACGCAGGTCAAGGGCCGGGTGCCGGCCTACTTTGGCGACTGCCCCGGCGACATTAACACGCATGTGCTCGAGCGCATGCGCCAAGCGCTCACTGAGCACGCAGTATATCCGTACCTTATGGGTAACGCACGGGCTCGCTTGGCGCAGGCTCGTCATACCGCCGAGATTTCGGGCGCGGGAACTAAGCCGCTCATCAACCTGGGTGGCGACACCTGGGTGCTCTTCCCCTGGTTGGGCAGCTACGCCTTCCTAGCACTCGAGCGCATGCTCAAGATTAAATGTGCCGCGGAGCTGGGCCTTCGCGGGCTCGATCCGTCACGCCCGTACTTTATGCAGTTTAAGATGAAGGCCGACGAGGAGACGTTCTTTGAGGTGCTCGCCGCCGAGGCCGAAAAGGACTTCGATCCCATCGAGCTCGTCTATCCTGGCGAGGTGCCTTACTTTGACCGCTACGACGAGTTTGTTCCCGAAGAGCTCGTGCGCAAGGGCTTTGCCGAAGGCGTGCTCGACATAGAGGGCATGAAGCAGCGCGTTCACGGCTGGCGCGACCACGCCTAAGACCAGTCTTTTTTGGGACGGGGAGACTTACTTGTCGTGAAGGACGGTGCCGAGGAAGTCGGTGTCGAAGGGCACGGCTTCGGCAAAGGCGTAGTCGCCGTCGCTGGCGATGAGCAGGTAGTTTTCCTCGCCGCTGAACTTCGCATCGCCACATGGGACCACCCAGGCGTGGACGAATACCTCGAGCGCCGTGGCAGCGCAGTCGCGAAGGAACGTCACATCGCTCCCCTCGTTTGCGCTCACGATATTGGCCACGTAGATACCCCCGGGGTTCAGGCTGCCCCGCACCAGGCGCAGCGCCTCAACGGTCGCCAGCTCGCGCACGGGCTCGGCACCGCCAAAGCAATCGCTCACGACCACGTCGTAGCGACGATGGCCCACGCTCGTCACACCCAGATACGAGCGAGCCTCAGCGGTAATCACCCGCAGGCGATCGCCCACCGCGTGCTCCAGTTCATCCAGATAGAACCAACGGCGCGCCAAGCGCGTTATCTCTCCGTCATACTCGATGACGTCCATGCGCAGGACCTTGTGCGACATCAGCGCAAACTTGGGATAGGCAAACCCGCCGCCACCTAGCATAAGCATACGGTTGATACCGTGACCATAAGCGTCGCGCATCACATCCTCGGCCTCAAACACGTCGTCAAACGCGCGATAGTACGCAAAGACGGGCTCCGCCCAGCGCTCGCCAACGTAGCTTGCGCTTTGGTAGACGCCGCCTTGCACCAACACACGAATCTCATCGCCGCCCTCATCGTGCACGCGTTTCACACGCGCCAACCCATTGCGAGTTCGCGCAACCTGCAGACAGGCAGCGCGAACAGCGACGGCAGCCGCACCAAGCGCCGCGGCTCCCAGGGCAACGCCGGCAACGACGCCAGCAGAAACACTCGGCTTGTTCATCTAGAGCTCCTTTTGCAGATAGAGTCCGCGGTCGTAAAAACCCAAATGGCGATAGTACTCGCGCGTACCGATCGCGCTAATCACGTTGATGTGCGTATACCCCGCGTCCCGAGCAATATGGCACGCACGCTCCACGAGCAGACGCCCCAGACCGTGATGCTGAGCCGCCTGACCTTGATCCCCCACGCGTGCCGCCATGCCATACACGTGCACCTCGCGAATCATCGCCTCGTCCGGTGTCGTCGGCAACTCGTCCGCATGCGCGGCAACAAACGCGCGGTCGGGTAGCGACAGGCGCAAAAAGCCTGCGATCTTGCCCTGCGGCGTCACCCACTGCAAAAAGCGCTCACGCGTCACCGGCGTCTCGTACACCACCTCCTCGTCAAGGGTCAACTCATCCAGGTCGGCACCCGCGGTACTGATCTCGCGATAGCGGATCTCGCGCACCGTCGCGCCTTCTCCACGAGCCGCCAAGCGGTTCTCGACGAGCTGACGCAGGTTGGGCTTCTTGTTGCCCACCATAATGTCGTCGGAACTAAAGTCGCGAATCATGCGGCTGATACGACAGAACGCCGGCGTCACCACGATGTCGTCGGCCAGCACGTCGAGCAGCTCCTCCTCGGTATAGGGACGCCACTCGCCGCGCTCATAACAGCCCACCAGGCGCGAACCCTCGATGAGCGCGCACGGGTAAACCTTGACCTCGTCGGGCATAAAGGCCCCTTCGGTCATAAAGCGCTCGTAGTCGCGCTTGTCCACCTCGGGCGTAGCACCCAGCAAATTGAGCATAAAGTGCGCGTGGATCTTAAAGCCAAATAGGCGCGCAAGCGAAAACGCCCGCTCGATCTGTGCCACCGTAATACGGCGCTCGTTGATGTCGAGCAGGTGCTGGTCAAGGCTTTGGATGCCCATCTGAATCTTGGTGCAGCCCAGACGACGAATGAGCGTGAGCGCCTGTGGCGTCACGGCATCGGGGCGCGTCTCGATAACGAGTCCCACCACGCGATGCTTCGCCGTCTCGTTGATGTGCTGCTGACGCTCAAGCTCCTCCATCGTTGCCGTCTGCCACTCGGTGACCTCGCCCCACGGCGTACCGGGGCCGTACAGACGACGCACCGCACGGTTATAGCCTCCCACGGCAGCATCCACACGTCCCTGCTCGTCGGCAACATCTGCTGCAAGCTCAGCCTCGTCTGTCGCAATGCCGGCAACTCGATAGCGCTCGCGACGCTCTGTTACCACCGGCGGCAGGGCATCGGCGGGAGCGTCATCGAGCAGGCGCCCCGCCTCGGCACGGCTGATGCCCGGACGCGCCAACATGGGGTTGGCCGCCACGCCGGCGACGGCATCGTCATTGAGCGCACGGAAAAGTTCCGACATAAACCACGTCTGATACCCTTGCGGATAGTCGCTCCAGGTACCACCGAGCACGATGAGCTCTATCTTGTCGGTCGCATGCCCCATCTGCGAAAGCGCGGTCAGGCGAGCGCTCACTTGCAGATACGGGTCGAAGCAATTTTGCTCCGCACGGGCGCATGCCGGCTCGGCGTGCAGATAGCTCTTGGGCATGCGCAGGTCGTTGGGGCAAAACAGGCAATCGCCCGAGCACGGCCAGGGCTTGGTGATGACGGTAATGGTCGCTACGCCCGAAGCCGTGCGGCGAGGCTTCATGCGTAGCACTTGCAGCAACTGCCGTTCCAGTTCGGCGTCGACATTCCACCCAGCCCAACGAGCCGGCTCATCACGTTTAACCCGCTGGTAGAACGGCAGCAGACGGCGCTTGGCCAGATCTCGTTTGTCGGCACCCTCACGGCGCGCCTCGGCATGTATCAGTTTGACGAGCGCCTTGTCGTCCACGGTCTCACCGCGACGCAGAGCCTCGAGTATGTTCAAAATAATCTGTTCCATGCCCCCATTGTAAAGGCAAAGGCGCCGGAGCCAGTCACGGCCCCGGCGCCTCCATCAAAGAGCATGCCTATATGCACCGATCTCCGAAAACCGCATGTCACTCCGGATCGAACGACATGTCGCCCGAACCGACCTTAAAACGATACGTGGCAGACTTATCACCGTTGTCGAATTCAAGATTCAATATGGTCTCGCCATCGTAGCCAAGCGGAAGGAAATCGCTCTCGAAGTCACCGCTGCCCACGGTGAGGCTCGCCTTAAAGCCCGTAGAGTTCGGAACCGTTATCTCCACATCGCCCGAGTCCACGCTTACGTCCATCGACTTCGCGGGGGCCTGGTAGAGCTCGAACGCCACATCGCCCGAACCGACCTCGGCATCCAAGGTGTCGGTTACGGTGCCCGCAAACTCAACGTCTCCCGAGTCCAACGTCAATTCGAAGTCGTGACATGCAATGTCCGCGACCGTCAGTTCTCCCGACCCCACCCTCGCCGTAATGCCGACCAGGTTATCCGCAACATCCCGCGGCAGCTCGATGGTGACCGAACGATCGATAGCGCGCTCGTCATCGCAGTCGAACTGGCTAATCGTGAGTGTAGAACCCTTGACCTCGGCCAGATTCTGAGTGGCAGCATCGTAGGTAGCTACCCCCTTTGCAACACGACCGCTCTCGATGACACGCACCTGCCCGCCGGAAACGCACTTGATCTCAACCTCACCCGATGTCACATCCAGGTCAAGGGACTGGAATGAGTCGGCATCAAACGTTTCGCTCGAAAGCTGCCGAGACTGAGCGGAATAGTTACCGCCATCCAAAGAATCGTCCCCGTCAACCACATCGTCCATACCGGACAAACCGGATGCAATATCGCCGAGATCCCACGGGCCATCAAAATGAATCAAAGTCCGCGAAATACCAAAGACAAGTCCGATGATGAGCACGAACGCTCCGATGCCAACGCCCAAGCGTACCTTGGATTCATGCGAAAGCTTCATCATTCATCACCCTCTTTGGCGATCGGGTCAGCGGTAGTCGCGGTAGCCACGCCAGCATCAACCGCAGCGGAAGCATCCTGCACCTGAGTCCTAGCCGTCACCGGTGCCGAACCAACCTGAATATCCCCGCGCGCCCAATCACCATCGAGTGCACGCGCCACCCAGTGATAGATGGGAATCGTAAAGAAGATCAGCGCGGCAAAGGGGCCGGCACCAAACGGGAACATCAGCAAAAAGAACAGCAGCCAACACACAGCCCAATACGGGAACGACTGGAACGGGCCCTTCACCGGAGTCGAGCCAACCGCACCGCCACTCGTCGCCTGCGCCGTAGCGGCATTGGCGGCCTGTGCACTCCAGCTTGCCGCTTGCGCCGCCTTGGCCGCAGCATCACTCGCCTGCGTTGCCGCCTCGGTAGCGCGTGCCGCCGCCTCGTGGGTACGGGCACGCTCCGCCGCCTCGGCCTCGCGCTGACGGGCGCGGTCCTCGTTCTCAAACTCGATATCGTCCTCAATCTCATCGCTCGGATTGAGCAGCTCATCCAGACTCACACCATAGAGCTTGGCGAGCGAAATCAGGTTCTCGGTATCGGGCGAGCTCTCCGCGCGCTCCCATTTACTGACCGCTTGGCGTGACAGTCCCAGCTTTCGCGCCAATCCTTCTTGGCTAAAGCCCTTGCTGCGGCGAAGGTCGGCGAGCCGCTGAGCAGTTTCTACATTCATGGTTCCTCCTATGCGATGCCAGCCGTGCCGCCGGACCGTTTTTGTTCTTAAGGCGCCTTGCACAGTTAAAAATCTATCCGCCACCGCCAAAATCATGCTACCTATTCTAGTGAGATTTTTGACAACCGGCGGTTGCGGGCACATATGAGCTGCGGAAATGTGTCCAAACAAAGCAATGACCCACAGCTCGGTTGTCCCCGTTGCGGCGTTAACGGTAGTATGGTCGTACTGTTTATTCCGCACCGCCATCGGAGGGAGTTCCGCGCCGTGAACCGCGATTTCGCATCATCGCTCATCCAGCTCAACAACACGTTCTATCGCGAACACTCCGCCTCCTTTTCCGATACGCGGCAGGCCCCGTGGCCCGGCTGGGTGCGCACCATGGACATCGCGCTCGGGCAGCTCGAAGTCGCCACGATCGAGCATCCCGTCCGCGTCTTCGATCTTGCCTGCGGCAATATGCGATTCGAGAACTTTGCCGCCGGCGGCGCACTTGCCGCCAAGGGCGTCGATGGCGCAAACCCCTCGGCAGACGCCAGCTGCCCGTTTGAGTTCTATGGTGTTGACTCGTGTCAGGATTTGGCTATCGATGCGCACGGTCACGCCCTGCGCATTCCCAACCTGCACTTCCAGGAACTCGACGTGCTCGATGCCCTTATGAAGCTCAACCCCGCCGAGACACCCGACGTGCTTTTCGACGCCCCGCTCGCCGACATCTCGGTCTGCTTTGGATTTATGCACCACGTGCCGTCGTGCGAGTACCGCGTACGCGTGCTCGACGCTCTGGTGCGCCAGACGCGCCCAGGCGGCATCATCGCCATCAGCTTTTGGAAGTTTATGAACGACGAGCGCATGGCGCGCAAAGCCGTTCGCGCCGAGGCCCGCGCCGAGCTCACCCCGCCGTTTGAGGGTTACGATTCCGCGCAGTTTGAAGCCGGTGACCACCTCATTGGCTGGCAAAACGACCGCCACGCCTACCGCTATTGCCATCACTTTGACGATCAGCAGATCACCGACCTGGTGCGCGGTGTCCGCACGTTCTACAAGAGCGGCGAGGTCCCCGTGCGCGAGCTTGAGCGTTTCCATGCCGACGGTCGCAGCGGCGAGCTCAACCGCTATGTGATTCTCAAGCGCCTGTAGGTATCGGCGACTCGCCGCCGAGCCGCACCGCATCTTTCGGGCAAACCATGCCCACCCTTTTTCAACCCATTGACGGAACGCGCCTGCAATGTGTTCCATACGTATGACCAAGGAGCCTCATGGGAGCCGTCCACGTTCGCACACCTAAGAACTTTGTGCTCGAGGAGCGCCTGGAGCGCTACGCCAATGCGATTGAGACGAACCCCGAGTCTTATGCCGGGAATTGGCGCGAAGCCTGCGCGCCAGCCGGCGGCGCACCCTTCACCCGCCTTCATCTGGATCTGGGCTGCGGCAAAGGCACCTATCTGGTTGAGCAAGCTCGCCGCGAGCCAAACACGCTCTTTATCGGCATGGACCAGGAGCCCATCTGCATCGCCTATGCCGCACAGAAAATCTGCGAGCAGGGGCTGTCCAACGCACTCGTCCTGCCCCGAGGTGCCGCATCGCTGCCGCAGCTATTTGCCGCAGGCGAGCTCGATGCCATCACCATCAACTTTCCCACGCCGCAGCCCAAGGCCAAGTACGCCAAAAAGCGACTCGTCCATGTCGACCACCTAATGCTGTACCGTCCGCTCTTTTCAGCCGGTGCCACCGTCACACTGCGAACCGACAGTAAGCCATTGCGCGACTACGCCTTGGGGCAGTTTGCCGCGGCCGGCTACGATACACTTTGGGTAAGTGACGACGTTCGCCGCGACCATCCCGAGCATCCCGAGACCGAATACGAGCAGCGCACCCGCGATATGGGTGCCGTCGTCTATGGCATTTGCGCCACACCCGGCGCGCAGCCCACCGACGAACAGCTCACAGCGGGTCGCATGCAGGAGCAAAGTCTTGCCTGCTACCTGCCCGATAACCTCGATGAGCTCACCTACGTGCCCCTCGGCATGGAAGAGGCCGTCGAGAACTTTAAAAACCGCGCCCGCAAGGGCAAGAAGCGCTTACCGCAGGAGTCCTAGGGGCTTCTGATGGTCGCGGCATCGGCAGACAAGCGCAAATAAGCGCCAGCGAACGATCCTCAGACCTAAGTGAGTAGACTTTTTAGCAATAGCCAAGCACAACCCGCATAGCGAAAACTAAAACCGCAGGTAGAGCCCTTGCGTAAAAACCATGTGCTCGCGATATCGCAAAAAGTCTACTCACTTAGCTGGCGACTGCACCAAACGGCTGGCAGAACGCCCATTTCCTGCATTTTCTTGCCTGCGAACGCATCGATGCGACGCTACGCCATAATGGATGGCGGACAAACGCGAGAGAAAGTTACCACATGACGCAAAGCACGACAGATACCGCCGCCAGCACCGTCTCCGGCGCCGGCGCTGCCAGCTCATTCTCGGGCGGCACGGGAACCGAGGCAGAGTTCGGCTCGCTCGGCGCGCTCTCCCCCACCTGGTGGGAGCCCGAGGACGGCAGCGATCCCGAACCGTGGCTCACGCCCGATCAAGCCTTCGAGCGCTTCTTTGAATGGACGAGCGATCGCGGCATTGAGCTGTGGGATCACCAAGAAGAAGCCCTCATGGACCTGGCCGCCGGCGATCACGTCATTTTAGGCACACCGACCGGATCGGGTAAATCGCTCGTCGCGCTGGGCATGCTCTTTATGGGCATGGCTCAGGGCAAGCGCTGCTATTACACGGCCCCCATCAAGGCCCTGGTCAGCGAGAAGTTTTTCGACCTTGTACAGGTGCTCGGCCGTGATAACGTTGGCATGATCACCGGCGACACGCATATCAACACCAAGGCGCCCGTCATCTGCTGCACGGCAGAGATCCTTGCCAACGACGCACTGCGCGAGGGCGAAGATGCCGATGTTGGCTGCGTCGCCATGGACGAGTTCCACTACTTTGCCGACCCCGACCGCGGCTGGGCCTGGCAGGTACCGCTGCTCACCCTGCCTCACACGCAGTTTATGCTCATGAGCGCCACGCTCGGCGATGTCACTGCCATCGCCGCCTCACTCGAGGAGCACACCGGCGCTACCTGCGACTTGGTCGTCGATGCCCCGCGTCCTGTTCCGCTGAGCTACGACTATGTGACGACCTCCCTCGAGGGCACGGTCGAGCTCGCCATGCGCCGAGGCGAGGCCCCGCTCTATATCGTGCACTTTAGCCAGGATGCTGCCCTTGCGACGGCACAGTCGCTCGCCAATTTTGGCATCGCCAGCAAGGAGCAGCGCGAGGCCATCAAAGAAGCGGCAAAGGGAACGAGCTTTTCCACGGCCTTTGGTAAGATTCTCAAACGCCTGCTTGGATGCGGCGTCGGCGTGCACCATGCTGGCATGTTGCCGCGCTATCGCCTGCTGGTCGAGCGCTTGGCGCAGCAGGGTCTGTTGCCCGTCATCTGCGGCACCGATACGCTCGGCGTCGGCATCAACGTACCCATCCACACCGTGGTGCTCACCGCGCTCACCAAGTTCGATGGCTACAAGATGCGTCGCCTACGCGCCCGCGAGTTCCACCAGATTGCCGGCCGCGCCGGCCGCTCGGGCTTCGATACCGAGGGCATGGTGATTGCCGAAGCACCCGAGCACGAGATCGAGAATGCCAAGCTTATGGCCAAGGCGGGCGACGACCCCAAAAAGCTCCGTAAGATTAAAAAGAAAAAGGCTCCCGAGGGCTTTGTCTCCTGGAACAAGCAAACCTTTGAACGCCTGATCGAGACGCAGCCCGAGACGCTCAAGCCGCGCCTGCGCATCACGCACTCTATGGTAATTAGCGTGGTCGAGCAGGGCGGTAACGCCCGCGCCCGCGTGCACGACCTTATCGAGACAAGCCTGCAAACGCCCGAGGAAAAGGCGAAGCTCGAGGTTCGTGCCGACGAGATCTTCGCCACGCTCATCGATTCCGGCGTCGTCGTGCGCACCGAGGTGCCGCCCGCGCCCGACGCCCCGACCGACGCCGCATCAGACATCGACTATGCGCTGACGGTCGATCTGCCCGAGGACTTCGCGCTCGACCAGCCGCTCTCGCCGTTTTTGCTTGCCGCGCTGGAGCTGCTCGACCCCGAGAGCGAGACCTACACCATGGACCTCATCAGCATGGTCGAGGCCACACTCGAGGACCCCAAACAGGTGCTCCGCGCACAAGAGCGTGCCGCGCGCGATCGCGCCATGGCCGAAATGAAGGCCGACGGTGTCGATTACGAAGAGCGTCTGGAGCGCATTCAAGACGTCACGTACGAAAAGCCGCTCGAGGATTTACTCGACGCCGCTTTTGACAAGTACTGCCAGGAAGTACCCTGGGCAAACGACTACCAGCTCTCTCCCAAGAGCGTCCTGCGCGATATGCTGGAAAGCGCGAGCGATTTTAAGGGCTACATTCAAAAGCTCGGCATCGCCCGCTCCGAGGGCATTTTGCTGCGCTACCTGGCAGAGGCTTACCGTTCGCTCGACCGCACCGTACCCATCGAGAAGCGCGACGAGCGCCTGCGCGACATTATCTCGTGGCTGGGCTTTGTGGTGCGCTCGGTCGACTCGAGCTTGGTAGACGAGTGGGAAAACGCTGGCAACCCGGCAGCCCTCGACGCCACGCCGCCGCAGGGCATCGACGAGGTCGTGGCGGACCGCCGCGGCTGCACGCTGTTGGTGCGCAACGCGCTCTTCCGCCGCGTGACCCTTGCCGCCCGCGAGCACGTTCGCGACCTGGGCGAGCTCGACGACGACTGGGGCATGAGCGAGATCCGCTGGCAAAAAGCACTCGACGCTTACCACGAGCAGCACGAGGAGATTCTCACCGACGGCGACGCGCGCTCCTCTGCTATGTTCTCGATCGACGAGTCCGACGAGAAGGCGCTCCACGTGTGGCACGTGCACCAGATTTTTGCCGACGAGGACGGCGACCACGACTTTGGCATCATGGGCGATGTCGATCTGGACGCCACGCAAGACGGTGGCGAGGTCATCTTCAAGAACTACCGCGTCGGTTTTATCGAGGATTTGCTCGAGGATTAGCCAAGCATATTGGGACGAAACGAAGCGGGGCTGTTGGCAACATCGCCAGCAGCCCCGCTTTTTCACTATCCGCTATGCCTTACTCGGCATCCTCGACCTCATACGAATCCGCCTCGGCTGGCTCCTCGTTTGTCTCTGGCGCAGCCTCGCGCGCCTCGTCAAACGCTGCCTTCATGGTCTTGTTGCCCCATGTGAGCTTGCGAATGGTAAGCTCATCGGCCTTGTTGTGGGCCAAGCGTAGGTTCTCGGTGCTGCGGCGCAAGTCGTCCTTGGTCTTCTCGAGCTGCTTAATGGCGGCATCGATCTCCTTGATTGCCGACTCGAATTGCTTGCTCGCCAGGTTGTAGTTGCGCGAGAAGCCATCCTTGAACTTCTCCATCTTGGCTTCGAAGTTCGTGACATCGATATTCTGCTGTTTGTACTCCGCCAGTTCCTGCTTATAGCGAAGCGAACCCATAGCGGCGTTGCGAAGGAGCGTAATCATGGGGATGAAGAACTGCGGGCGGATCACGTACATCTTCTCATAGCGGTAACTCACGTCGACGATGCCCGCGTTATAGAGCTCGCTCTCGGGCTCCAGCAGGGTGCAGAGCACCGCATACTCGCAGCCTTTCTGGCGACGATCGTGATCGAGCTTCTTAAAGAAGTCCTCGTTTTTATGCTTGGTCGCGGTCTCGTCGTTCTCGTTTTTCATCTCGAACATAATCGAAATGACCTCATTGCCGCTTGCGTCGCACTCGCGGAAGATAAAGTCGCCCTTGGTGCCCTCGGACGCATCGTTATCCTTCTCGAAGTACGCGTTGGGAAACGCCGTCATGCGCAGACGGTTAAACTCGGTCTCGCAGTGCTGCTCGAGCGACTCGCCCACCATCTTGGTAGACAGGCGGACCTTCATGTCCTTAAGACGCTCGATTTCTTCATCCTTGTAGCGAATCAACTCGTCGCTCACGCGCTTGGCCTGCGCAAGCGCAAGCTCGTGGGCTGCCTTGGCCTGTTCCTCACGCGAATCGCGCACCGCCAGCTCACTCGTGAGCTTTGCGCGGGCCTCATCACGCTCACGCTCCGCCGCGGCGACCGCCTCTGACAGGTTCATTTTGGCCGTCAGCTCCTGTTCGCGCAGCTGCGCACGCAGACCCTCGGCCTCTTGCTCGGACTGAGCCTTTGCAGCGGAAAACTTCTCTTGTACCTTCGCACGGTAGTCAGCAAGCGCGCGCTCGGCCTCGCTGCGAGTGGCATCGAGCTCGCGCTGCGACTCAGCCGCCGCGGCGGCAAGCGCCATCTCCTGGGCCTTGTCCGCCGCGGCAAGCCTGGCCTGCAGCTCGGCAATCTGGGCATCTCGTGCAGCTAAATCATTTTGAGCGGCGTTGCGCATCGCCGATTCGGCAAGCTTGGCTTCGTCATCTTTGCGTCCCAGCTGCGCACGCAAATTGTCGATCTCGCGCTGAAGCTCGGCATTCTCCTTTTGAGCGTCGGCACGGGCCTCAACCGCCGCGCGCTGGCTTGCGCTCTCGCGCTCTGCGGCAGCGCCCTCGAGCTTGGCGCGCAGCTCGGAAAGCTCGGCATCGCGCTTGGCAACCTCTTGTGCCAGCTGTTGAGCTGCAGCGTTCTTCTGCTCGACAAGTTGAGCGTTGCGCTGAGACTCTGCCTTTTGCAAGGCAGCCGTCGAGCGCGAGCGCTCAAGCTCCAGTGCCTGCTCGCCCTCGCGCTGGACTGCCTTCACGCGCTCATCCAGGTCGCGCGAAAACTCGGCATTGCGCACTTGTTTGACGATCTCCGCATAGCCGGACGCATCGACCTTAAAAACTTCGCCGCAATGCGGGCACTTGATCTCGTTCATGGCAGCTCCTCGATGGACGCAAATTTCAACCGCCTACACTCTACCGCGCCGCACGGACAAAAAAAGACGCCGCCGCCATAATGGCAACGGCGCCAGAACCACCACAAAGGCGACTGTCCCCTTTGTGGTGACTTGGGTCCTTACAGGTCGCGGTAGTCGATCAGGCGAAGATCAGGTTGAGACTCAAGCCAAGTGCGAAGCTCGGGGTCGATCAGCGCATCGACTTCCTTGGTGCGGTCGGTCGTGAGCGAGCTGTTCTCCAGGATAAAACGATCGAGATAACCCGGATGGCACACAAAGACGACCGTCTCGCCGTCCACCATCTCGCGAACCGTCTGCATGATTGCCTCTTTGGGCTCGTAGCCCGGCTCCATCGAGCGCATCACCATGCGCAGATCAGTATCTCCGCAATGCACCACAGCCGCGGGGTCGAAGCTCGCCTTTTGCTCCTTAAGGCCCAGCTCCTGAGCAACCGCCGAGATCGCTCGGTTAAGGTTTTTGCTCATGACGGCATGGGCCTCAAAGTAATCGGGCTCGCGGCCCACGATCTCGACAAAGCGGTCATGCTGCGCGCGGATCTCGATGCAGGCCTCGTCGAAGTCTATCAACTCCTCGCCGCGCTTAAAATGCTCGCGGAAGGTACGGCTGCTATGGAACTCGCCGTTCTCGTTGAGCATGCTCGGAATGAGCGCCGGGTCGGCACACGGCTTGCCCAGGCACACGTTGGTATGCTGACCCACCGCAATGCCGACATCCGCCACGAGCGACCAGCCACGCTCGGCCTCGGGCATATTGGGCATAAGTCCCGCCGAGCGCACCAGGCCCTCATTGATACTGCGGGCAATCCCCAGGTTAACGGCATACGAATAACCGATATCGTCGGCACGAATGAGCAATTGCTTCATATTGACCCCCATCTACGGAAAGGGACACTTGAAGCGCAGCCAAGTGCCCCAGATAATTGTCCTACCGAACGGATGCTTTAGGCTTTGGCGGCAGCAGCGTCTTCGTCGAGCTGCTCCTTGGTAAAGCCAAAGAAGTAGGCGATGGCAGCGGCGGCAACAAATGCAGTGCCCGATGCAACGCAGCCCCATACGAGATTAGCAGTTCCGCCTGCAACATAACCTGTAATACCAAGGATATTAGTTGCGCCCAAAACATACGTCGTGACATTGGTGAGAGCCGCGATCAGGCCGCCGATAGCGCCGCCCGCGACCATGGCACCCAGGCAGCGAGTATACTTAAAGCCGCAGCCATACAGCGCGGGCTCCGTCACGCCACCGACAATGCCGGAGAGCGAGAAACCAAGCATAGCGCCCTTTTCGTCGACCTCCTTAAGGCGCAGGAAGGCACCGAAGGCCATGCCCCACGTGGCGAACTGAGCGATAGCACCCGCGACCATAACGCAGGAGTCAGACCCTGAGGTGAGCACCTGCACAATGCCGAGGGCAATCAGAACCTGGTGCATACCGGTCATAACCAGGAACTCCCAAAGCGCAGCAATGGCGACGAGGGAGAGGATCGTGACGATGCCGCCAGCGTTTCCGAGGCCGAACATAAAGTTGCCGACCAGGTCGCCCAGAATGGAACCAATCGGAGCTAGGGCGCACAGGGAAACGGGGGTCATCACAGCCATGGTGCACACGGGCACAAACACCGTGGAGAGCATGTCGGGGATGATCTTCTTCATGAACTTCTCGACGACCATCAGCACCGGCATAGACAGCAGCATGGGGAGCACGGTCGCAGAATAGTTGTTCAGCTGAGCCGGGAGCACGCCGTAAACCATCGTGGTCGTAGCACCAGAATCCGCAGCGGCGTTGACCAACGTCATGAACTCGGGGGCAATGAGCACGCCGCCGAGCATCATGCCGAGCGGCTGGCTGCAGCCGAGCTGCTTTGCGGCAGCCCAACCCAGATAGACAGGAAGGAAATAATAGCCGGCGTTGTAAATCCAGTTGTAGAAGAAGTTGTAGATGTCGGAATCGGCAGACCAGATACCGAGCATGCCGTCGCCGCAAAGTACGGCAAGTGTGCGGAACATGGCGGCGCCCATGATAATGGGGATCGTCATGCACATTGTCTTGGACAGGTAGTTAAGGGCCTTCTTGCCCGCAGTCTTGACCGTCAGTGGCTCCTTGGTGCCGTCATCGAGGTTCTCGTCAATGGAGCCTTCGCCCTTGACGCCCAGCGCAATGGCGGCGTCATAGACCTTCGGCACGTTCTGGCCAATGATGACCTGATACTGGCCGCCAGACCACTGTGCGCCCAACACACCCTTGATCTTCTTAACTTCATTATCATTGGGAATGGACTGATCTTTGAGGTTCAGACGCAAGCGGGTCATGCAGTGCGTCGCGTTCGTCACATTGGAGGCGCCGCCGACGGCAGCGAGCACGTCCTCGGCAATCTTCTTGTTATCGACAGTCATGTCGAATCCCTTCTCTTCCAACTAAAGGCCGTGGGACTTCACGGCACCAAGACGCACGATTCCGCTCGCGCCTGCGCAGCGCGCGATACCAGTTGGCAAGAGATTGATTTGCATGTGATTCCCGGGTGGATCGACATGAAAAAAGCCCCGCGCACAACCGACAGAGACCCAATTATGGTCTCGGCAGAATCGGTAGTGCCTCTCGGAGCTGCGCCGTGAGTAACACCCAACACACGGCGAGTATATGCGGCAGATGCGTTCGTTGCGGCTCAGATTACCGACGAACGGTAGCAAACGACCCGCGAACGGTCGCCATGACGGAAAGGAAATACCAGAGAGCCTATTTATCCGAGTGGACAGAAGCCACGCGATTCACATGCATGATCAGATAGACGAGCTCCTCTTGGGCCAATGGCTCGCCAAAGGTCTCTTGAATCAGATCGTCGACACGGTGAACGCAACGCGATGCCGCCGGATACTGCTCCACGAGCACGTCGTAAAGACCGGAGTTCTCGGTATCGATCGGCTCTTTCTTTGCCACGCGGTCGAGCAGATAGCGCACATGAGTGGCAAAGCGGGCAAAGGCGAACGACGAGCGATCGACCGTCACACCCAACTCTTCTTGAATAATCGCGACCGTCATATCGAGCAGTCGCTCCTCGTGCTGCTCGGCAAGCACGCGCCGCTCGCTCGGCTTAACCGATGCGTTGACAATCGACATGGCAATGCCCGCGGCCTCGCTTCGGGGCATGCGCACATGAAAGCTCTTCTGGATGCCGCGAACAGCCAGCTCGCCCAAGCGGTATTCGATGGGATGCAGCTGCTCCAGATCGCGCTCAAGCGGCAACGACACCACCATGTGTTCGCGGGCGCGCTTAATGGCAAACTGAATATGGTCTGCCAATGTAATGGGAAGGTTAGGACTCAATTCGTACGAAATCTGTCCGGTCGCGATATCGGCCAGCTGAGCAGAAAACTCCAGCACCTCGGGGTCGACCTCATCGATAAACGCCAGGTACTTTGAATCGATGCCGTAAAAGGTACGCGTGATGACATCCAGGTCGACCTCATGCGGCATATCGCCAAAGCCGATACCGCGGCCCAGCGCGATAAGCTGACGCCCCGCGCCATCTTCGCAGATGGCAGCGTTGTGGTTAATGCGCTGGATAGCCCTCATGGAATCATCGCTCCTACTAAAACGCGCCGTGCAGACCATCCGCGCGGCGCGTTCATTCTACCTGCACTTACAGCTAGAGTCCAAAGAAGCCCAGGATCTGGTCGCGGCTAACGGGCTTGTAGTTGTTGGCATCGAGGCCAACGTCGTAGCGAAGGACTGGGCGCTCGCGATCGCGATTGCGCGCGTTGGTGCGGTCTCCCCTGCTGTGAATGTGCCCGTGCAGCATGATGGCGCCGCGCGCCTTGCCATTCCAGCTGAGCATGGGGTAATGGCTCATCACCAGACGATGGCCCTTCGCGTAACCGGGAGCGATCTCCAGATAATCGCGCACCTCATCCCAAATGTGCGGCGCGTCCGGATCTTCCCAATCGCCGTCATGGTTACCACGGATGAGCGTTATGTTCTGGCAGTCGATGCGCTCGCGCAGGCGAACCGCTTCCGCCAGGGGCAATCGATACGTAAAGTCTCCCAGGACATAAAGGCGGTCGTCCACAGCCACGCACTCGTTGATGGCATCGATGACACGGCGGTTCATCTCCTCGACCGAGTCAAACGGTCGATCCATGTCGTGCAAGATATTCGTATCGCCCAGGTGCAGGTCGGCGGTAAACCACATCATCGTCTCTGTCCTCATTTCGCAACGCGTATAAGACCTGTTTAGTATACAGACGCGACGATGAGACAGTCACCCAAAGAGCCCACCGAACAGACCTCGGCGACGCTTGTCCTTTTTATTCGAACCTTTACCCCGGGCGTTCTTATCCTTTTGCTTTTTGCGGTCCTGCTCCAACTCATCGTCATCGAGCAGCAAATCCCACTCAAACGGATCGCCTACCAGATCGAACAGGTCATCGTCATCAAACACGTGCGCCTCCATTACCGATTAGCGAGCATCCACAACGTAGTTGAGAAGTCTACGGGCCCGTGCGGACACAAATTCATCCTGTCTGCGTCTTTCAATCGTTTGCCGCAACGCTTGCGCGACGGGACGCTTGCAGATAAGATAGGGACACGGATGGCACCCGTGGCAGCGGGTCTTGCCAACTCCGATACACGTTTTCATCGTGAGAAATGGCCGTCTTCGCTTACGCGAGGGCGGCCACTTTGTTTATCCCTATGTCATCTGATTCTAATGCACAAACATGCGCACGAATTTGTGTTTCCAGCTTGCATAAGGGGCGTAGCGGAATGGCACGTCCAGCCACGTTGCCTTGTTCACGATGCTCTTCTTGTGGCTAAACGTATCGAAGCTCTCGCGTCCATGGTATTGCCCCATACCGCTCGCGCCCATGCCACCAAAGCCCATATGGCTCGTAGCCAAGTGCATAATCGTGTCGTTGACGCAGCCGCCGCCAAAGGGCACATAACGCACAAAGCGCTGCTGAACCGCGCGGTCCTGGCTAAAGATATACAGGGCCAGCGGCGTCGGGCGATCGGTAATAAACGTCTCGACCCTGTCTAAGCTCTCATACGTCAGCACCGGCAGGATGGGGCCGAAAATCTCCTCCTGCATCACGGCATCATCGGGCGCCACGCCGTCCAAAATCGTCGGCTCAATCTTGAGAGAAGCCTCGCGCGCGGCGCCTCCAAGCACGACCTTATCGGGATCGATCAGTCCGCGCACGCGCGCAAAGTGCTTGGCGTTGACGATACGGCCGTAGTCCTCGTTGTCGAGCGGATGCTCGCCAAACATACGATGGACCTCCTCCTTGATGAGGCCCAACAGCTCGTCGTGCACGCGCGCATCGACCAACAGGTAGTCGGGCGCCACGCAGGTCTGCCCAACGTTGAGCCATTTGCCAAAGGCGATGCGCCGTGCCGCGACTTTCAAGTTTGCCGTGGCATCCACAATGCAGGGGCTCTTTCCGCCCAGCTCAAGCGTCACGGGCGTCAGGTTTTTACTTGCGCGCTCCATGACGAGCTTGCCGACCGGAACGCTACCGGTAAAGAAAATCTTGTCCCAGCACTCATCGAGCAGTGCTTCGTTCTCGGCACGGCCGCCTTCTACAACCGTCACCAGGCGCGGATCAAATGCCTCTTCGCAGATTTGCTTGAGCACCGCGCTCGATGCCGGGGCATAGGCGCTCGGCTTGATGACCACGGTATTGCCTGCGGCAAGGGCTCCAGCGAGCGGCTCGAGCGTCAACAAAAACGGATAGTTCCATGGAGCCATGATGAGCGTGACGCCATAGGGCACGGCCTGCGTCTTACACACGCTCACGGCGTTGGCGAGGTCGCACGGGCGCAGGCGCGGGCGACTCCATCGAGCAACATGCGCAATCTGATGACGAATCTCGGAAAGAGACGTGCCGATCTCGCACATATAGGCCTCGTCGTGCGACTTGACCAAATCGGTCTTGAGCGCATGAGCGATATCGGCCTCGTGCGCCCGTACTGCATCGCGCAAGCTCACAAGCGCGCGGCGGCGAGCGTCGACATCAAACGTGGCGTGCGTCTTAAAGTAGGCGCGCTGGTCGCCGACGATGCGCGCAATTTCCTCGGTGTTCATGAGCCCTCCTAGTTCTCGTCCTCAAACATACCACCCGCGACGACCTCGTACATACGCTCGAGCTCCAAACGGTCCATCAAAAGTGGAACGGGGTATAGCGGATTGGCCTCGGCATCGGCATGGGCCGCCATTTGCGGAATATCGGAGCGGCGAATGCCCGTCACATATTTGGGAATGCCCAAGGCGGCATTCATGCGGTCGACCCAATCGATAAAGGCCTCGGCCGCAAGACTGTCCTGCGCGTTAGCCGGCGCGATACCGGCCATGCGAGCAAGATCGGCAAGCTTGGGGGCGGCGGCGTCACCATAAGCGCGAAGCATGTGCGGCAGGATGATCGCGTTGGCCAAACCGTGCGGAATTCCGTATCGGCCGCCCAGACTGTGCGCGATGGCATGCACGTATCCGACATAGGAGCGGGTAAATGCAACACCCGCTTTATACGCCGCCGAAAGCATATTGCGACGAGCGCGCATGTCGTCGCCATGCTCATAAGCCTCGGGCAAATTGTCGTGGATGAGCTGGACCGCCTGACGCGCCATCTTGCGCGTGTAGGGCGTGGTGCTACGGCCGATAAAGGCCTCGACGGCATGCGTCAGGGCATCCATGCCCGTCTGCCCCGTAATGGAGGCGGGCAGGCCGCGTGTAAACTCGGGGTCGTGCACCGCAAAGCGCGGGATAAGCACAAAGTCGTTAATGGGGTACTTGTAGTGCGTCTCGTCATCGGTGATAACCGCCGCGAGTGTGACTTCGCTTCCCGTGCCTGCCGTGGTAGGGACGGCAATGAGCAGCGGCAGGCGACGATGAATCCGCAGCAGGCCGCGCATCTTGTTGATGGGCTTGTTTGGCTGCGCAATACGTGCGCCCACGCCCTTGGCGCAGTCCATGGCTGATCCTCCGCCAAAGCCGATAATGGCCCGGCAGGCGCTCTCTCGGTACAGGGACGCCGCTTCCTCCACGTTTGAGACCGTGGGGTTTGCACGCGTTTCGGCATAGACCGAAACGCCAATCCCCTTGGATGCGAGCGCCGTCTCGAGCGGTGCCGTGAGCCCCAGACGGGCAATGCCGGGATCCGTCACGATAAGGACCTTCTGGATCGAGCGCTTTTGAAGCACCGCGGGCACATCCTCGGCATGCTCTAAAATGCGTGGCTCGGTATAGGGCAGGATTGGCAATGCAATGCGAAAAACCGTCTGATATGTTCGGCACCAGGCACGACGGGCTAGATGCATAAAGGAAACTCCTTCATTTGTTGATAGGTCAACATTTGCTCGCCCGATTGTACTCAGCGGCGTCCGTATATGACTTGCAAACCGTTAATCAATCAACATCTTCATATCTCAAAATTATTTTATTAAAAATCATTCCTAATAGGCTTCACATTTGGTTGCATTTATGGATAATAGAACTCGTCAAGACGCACGTCCGGAGAGGGCCCTTACGGGACCGGACGAGCGCACCATCGCCATCGATCGAAAGGATCGAATCATGAAGTTTGTTTGCCCCGTTTGCGGTTATGTGGAAGAGTTCGACGGCGACCAGCTGCCCGAGGATTTCAAGTGCCCCCAGTGCGGCGTTCCCGGCTCTCGCTTCCTGAAGCAGGAGGAGGGCCAGCTCGAGTGGGCTGCCGAGCACGTCGTGGGCGTCGCCAAGATGGAGGGCGTCTCCGAGGACATCGTTGCCGATCTGCGCGCCAACTTTGAGGGCGAGTGCTCTGAGGTCGGTATGTACCTGGCCATGGCTCGCGTCGCTCATCGCGAGGGCTATCCCGAGATCGGCCTGTACTGGGAGAAGGCTGCCCACGAGGAGGCCGAGCACGCCGCCAAGTTCGCTGAGCTCCTGGGCGAGGTCGTGACCGACTCCACCAAGAAGAACCTCGAAATGCGCGTTGAGGCCGAGAACGGCGCCACCGCCGGCAAGACCGATCTTGCCAAGCGCGCCAAGGCCGCTGGCCTCGATGCCATTCACGACACCGTGCACGAGATGGCTCGCGACGAGGCTCGCCACGGCAAGGCTTTCGCCGGTCTGCTCAAGCGCTACTTTGGCTAAGCCAACCGCCTGAGACATAACCTCTAGCTTCATAAGGCCCGAACCGCATGGTTCGGGCCTTTTTCGTGGGCTTATTGCAGCTGTTCTTGAAGAACGATGAGCGAATGAGGGCTCAGGTCGTCGTATTGAATGAGAACGCGAGACGGCGCATTCTTAGTCAACGCCCGATCGGACGCCCATAGGCAATCGTCGATATCGATATAGGAAATACGGGCGTCAGCGAGAGCCTTCGCAAAGCTCTCCCCCGCATTATCCTTGGTCAGGACGACGGTGCAGTAAAGACCCGCGTCTGCGTACTCGATCGAGACTTCCCCTGCCGGAAACGCCTTTCGCACAAGCGCCGTCAGGCCATCACGCGCCTCGCGAGCTCGAACGCGCACGCGGTTCACATGTCGCTCGTAATCACCCGATTCCAGCAAGCGAGCCAAAGCGACCTGGTCAACAGAACTCACCGACGAGGCGTAAAAACCAAGGTTGCGCCTAAACCGTTCCATCAGCTCATCAGGCAGGACCATATACGCCAAACGCAGGGCCGACGACAGACTTTTTGAAAAGGTGTTGGTGTAGATGACCGATTGGGCGGCATCGATCGACGCGAGCGCGGGAATCGGCTTGCCGGCAAGGCGAAACTCACAATCAAAGTCATCTTCGATGAGATACCGGTCCGGCTGCTCGGCGGCCCAGCTCAGCAGGGCATAGCGACGCGCAATGCTCGTCACAAGGCCGGTCGGATATTGGTGAGACGGCATCAGGTGAAGGACATCCGCCCCGGTTTTCTGCAGAGCGCTCAGGTCCACGCCGTCGTCATCCAACGGGATATGTCGTACTTGGCAGCCCATAGCCTGATAGATGCGCGTCAGGCGCAAATAGCCCGGATCCTCAACGGCATACACCTTGTCGGCTCCAAGCAACTGAACCAACATGGTATCGAGCAGCTGGGCGCCCGCACCGATAACAATGTTGTTGGGGTCGACATTCATACCCCTTATCCCGCGCAGATGGCGAGCAATTGCGCGTCGTAGCCGAGCAGTGCCCTGCGCCGGTGCGGGCGAAAAGATTTCGCGCTCATCTTCGGATGCCAGCGTCGCCCGTAGCGCGCTTTGCCAAAGCCGCGCCGCCTCCAAAGCAGAAGGAGAAAGCGCATCGAATCGCTCGACCTGTCCGTTGACATCATGCACGATGGGGCCCACAGAGACGGCATCTCGGTCGATGCCCTCCGCAGCCGAAGCCAAAACCGGTGCATCCGGAAGCTCGCAAGCGTAGTAGCCACGACGTGGCATTGAGCAAATATAGCCCTCAGCGAGTAACTGGCTATATGCATTCTCGATGGTAATGACACTGATACCCAGATGACTCGCAAAGGCGCGCTTAGACGGAAGATGCTCCCCCGCCGCAATGCGTCCAGCAACGATATCATCTCGAATTTGCTGGTAAACATACTCATAGAGCGATGCTTCGCCGCGGTTTTCCAAATTATAGTCAAGCATGAGTTTGTCACCTGACCTTATCGAGTCATTCAATCTGATATTACTCTGACCTTGTTATTATCTCGAAAACTGAGTATTTCGCCATACCCAGCTCCCCGATAGGATGTTCCGTCAAGCAATGCACATGCCAACCAAGGGAGCAACCATGGCAGAACAGACCAGCAAGGCCGATCGCGTTAAACTCAACCGCGAGCTCGCGCAGATGCTCAAGGGCGGCGTCATCATGGACGTCACCACGCCCGAGCAGGCACGCATCGCCGAAGAGGCGGGCGCCTGCGCCGTCATGGCGCTCGAGCGCATCCCGGCCGACATCCGCGCCGCAGGCGGCGTCTCGCGCATGAGTGATCCCAAGATGATCAAGGGCATCCAGGAGGCCGTCTCCATCCCTGTTATGGCCAAGTGCCGCATCGGCCACATTGTCGAGGCGCAGATCCTGCAGGCCATCGAAATCGACTACATCGACGAATCCGAGGTCCTCTCCCCCGCCGATGATGTCTACCACATCGACAAGACCCAGTTTGACGTGCCGTTTGTCTGCGGCGCCCGCGATCTGGGCGAGGCACTGCGCCGTGTTGCCGAGGGCGCCACGATGATTCGCACCAAGGGCGAGCCGGGCACGGGCGACGTCGTTCAGGCCGTGCGCCATATGCGCAAGATCCAAAAGCAGATCCGCGACGTTGTTGCCCTGCGCGACGACGAGCTCTTTGAGGCAGCCAAGCAGCTGCAGGTTCCGGTCGAGCTGGTGCGCGAGGTCCATGCCACGGGCAAGCTCCCCGTCGTTAACTTTGCCGCCGGCGGAGTCGCGACCCCCGCCGACGCCGCGCTGATGATGCAGCTGGGCGCCGAGGGCGTCTTTGTTGGCTCGGGCATCTTTAAGAGCGGCGACCCCGCCAAGCGCGCCGCCGCCATCGTCAAGGCCGTGGCAAACTTCACCGATGCCAAGCTCATCGCCGAGCTTTCGGAGGACCTGGGCGAGGCCATGGTGGGCATCAACGCCGACGAAATCGAGATCATCATGGAGGAGCGCGGGCGCTAGTCCAGCAGAAAGGATCGCACATGAGCGATTATGCAGACCAAACGGTCGCCGTGCTGGCGGTCCAGGGCGCTTTTGCCGAGCACGAGGCAAGACTGTCCGAGCTGGGCGCACGTTGTATCGAGATGAGGCAGGCGGCCGATTTGCAGCAGAACTTTGACCGCCTGGTCCTCCCCGGCGGCGAGTCCACCGTTCAGGGCAAGTTACTTGCCGAGCTTGGTATGCTCGATGAGCTTCGCACCCGCATTGTTGAGGGCATGCCCGTCCTGGGCACCTGCGCCGGCTTGATTCTGTTGGCGCGCGATCTTGCCGCCCACGACGATAAGGGGACGCCGCGCTTGGCAACCATGGATGTGCTCGTTGAGCGCAATGCTTACGGCAGACAGCTCGGCAGCTTTCGAACCAAGGGGCAGGTAGCCGGCATCGACGGTGAGGTTCCGCTGACGTTTATCCGTGCGCCCCGCATCGTCGAGGTCCACGGCGACGCCAAGGCCCTGGCAGAGGTCGATGGCCGCATCGTCGCCGCCCGCCAGGGCAACCAGCTCGGCGTAACCTTCCACCCCGAGCTCGACGACGACGCCTGCCTCCACGAGCTCTTCCTCCAAATGTAGGCAGAGTAGAAACGAGCGTGAATTTTCGGACACAGAACAAATGAGAGTGGATAATCTCCCACTTTGAGCTTGAGTGCAGGCTCAAACCGGGAGATTGTCCACTCTCATGCTATGTAGTCGTTTAAGAACGTCCCCAATGACTACTTTTTGGCAGACCTGGATTAAGGCAACGCCGATGTCTTGGTACCGACAGCGAAAACCCGCCAGAGCGAGCAAGGTGCCTTGAAACGAGGCGG